>NZ_JBITLX010000043.1:0-55461 GCF_044465625.1 Actinoplanes sp. NPDC049599 | reverse complement strand
GCGACTCCGAAGGGCCAAACCTTCATCTCTCGCACAGCATCAACTCCAGAGCCTGCCTACAAACACAACTCCTTCGCTGTTCAGGGCACAAACACGGCTACAAGGTCCACCACTCGCGCCCCTTTCCTCCTGAGATGAACCCTTCAACCTCCACTACCGCCAATCCCGCATACCGGATGAACCCGGCAACGGGCTGGATCACGGGAGGACCGTGATCCAGAAGCGGCGAAAGTCGAGCGATCAGGTCTGCGAAGGAGCGGTTCGCGCTGGTCGCACACCCGCGCCGCGGGGTGATCGCTGACAGCGACGGCACGCCCTGACGCCGACTGCCCAGATTGCCCCGGCGTTGATCATCGGCGTCCACAGCCAGCCCGCACCGCATCCGCCCGCCCGCCCGCACCGCGCCCGCCCGCACCGCATCCGCCCGCACCGCGCCCGCCCGCCCGCCCGCCCGAGCCAGCCCGCCCGAGCCAGCCCGCCCGAGCCCGCCGCGGCTCCGAGCAGCGGGCCGGCCGAGGACGGCGCGCCGATGTAGCCGATCAGCGTCAGCACACCGATCAGCGTCAGCACCGATCGGCTTGGCCAACAGGGAGAGGCCCCGACCTACAGGCGTTCCGGCGTGTCGATGCCGAGCAGGTCCAGCCCCTGCCGCAGCGTCCGCCCCGTGAGGTCGCACAAGCCCAGCCTGCTCTCCCGCACCCCCTCCGGCGCTTTCAACACCGGGCACGCCTCGAAGAACGTGCTGAAGCTCTGCGCCAGCCCGTGCAGGTAACCCGCCAGCCGGTGCGGCTCCAGCGACTCCTCCACCCCCGTCACCACCTGCCCGAAGCCCAGCAGTTCCAGCACCAGCGCCCGTTCCGCCGGCGCCGTGAGCTGGATCGGGCCCGGGGTCGACGCGGCTTTGCGCAGGATGCCACGGGTCCGGGCGTACGCGTACTGCAGGTACGGCCCGGTGTTGCCGGTCAGCGCCAGCATCCGGTCCCAGTCGAAGACGTAGTCCGACATCCGGTCGCCGGACAGGTCCGCGTACTTCACCGCGCCGACGCCCACCGCCCGGGCGATCTCCGGTGCCGGGGCCAGCGCCGCCGCCCTGGTCTCCGCCTCGTCCAGGACCGCTGCCAGTTTCACCGATTCGCCGGAGCGGGTGCGGTACATCCGGCCGTCGGTGCCCAGGATCGAGCCGAAGCCGACGTGTTCCGCCCGCACGTCTGCCGGCAGCCAGCCCGCCGCGGCCGCCACCGCGTAGACCATCGCGAAGTGGTTACGCTGCGGCGCCCCGACGACGTAGAGCAGCCGGGACGCGTTCAGGTCCACCGTGCGGTAGCGCAGGGCGGCCAGGTCCGTGGCCGCGTACCCGAAACCGCCGTCGCTCTTGCGGACGATCAGCGGGAGCGGATCGCCGGAGCGGCCGGTGAAGCCCGGCGGGAATGCGCAGAGCGCGCCCTCGCTCTCGGTCAGCAGGCCCTTCTCGGTCAGCTCGGCCACCACGGCGACCAGCCTGTTGTTGTAGAAGCTCTCGCCGAGGAAGTCGTCCGGGCCGAGCGTGACGCCGAGCCGGTCGTAGGTGGCGAGCAGGTGCCGCTGGGAGGCCGAGACGAAGTGCTGCCACTGGTCCCGGGTGCGTGCGTCGCCGCTCTGCAGCGCCACCACGCGCAGCCGCGACCGGGTCCGGAAATCCTCGTCGGCGTCGAAGCGGGTCCGGGCCGCCTGGTAGAAGGCGGTCAGGTCGGTGATCGTGCCGGCGTCCTGCGCGCCCAGGTGCTCGATGAGCATGCCGAATGCCGTGCCCCAGTCCCCCAGGTGGTTGGCCCGCACCACGTCGTGGCCCCGCCACTGGAGCAGCCGGGCGATCGCGTCGCCGATGACCGTCGAGCGCAGGTGGCCGACGGTCAGTTCCTTGGCGATGTTCGGCGACGAGTAGTCGATGACGACCCGCTCCGGGTGCGCGGCCGTGGGCACCCCGAGCCGCGGGTCGGCGGTCATCGTGTTCGCGCCGGCGGCGAGCACCTCGTCGGTCAGCCGCAGGTTGAGGAAGCCGGGGCCGGAGATCTCCGCGGTGGCGACCCCGGCCAGGTCGGCCGCGGCCAGCACGCCGGCGGCGATGTCGCGCGGCGGGCGGCCGAGCGGGCCGGCCAGCGGCAGGGCCGCCCCGGACTGGTAGTCGGCGTGCCGCGAGCGCCGCACCGCCGGATCGACGGTCGCCTGTGCTACCTGGGCGAAGGCGGGTGCGAGCCGGGCGGTCAGGAGAGCTTCGAGGTTCATCGGTCAACCCATCATCTGGTACGTGATGACGGGTCGGACCGGCGCACCGGCGGGGTCGACCCGCCGGCTGAAGGCACGTGCTAGCGCAACCGGAGGGGGTTCATCCGGCGTCGCTCGCTGCTGGTGCTGTGCACGACGGTGACTGTACCGGGTCGATCCGGGCGGCAGCGAGGAGAATCGACCACCGCGGAGGAGGCACGCATGACATGGGACCCGGCAGCTCCAGGGGTGCTCGCGCTGCCGTCCGGGCGGCTGGTGCGCGGACGGCGCTTGCGGGCGCCACTGCCCGCCGGACCGCCCCCGGAGTTCGGGGTCTTTCTGCTCGGCGCCGAACCACCGCCGGTGGAGTGGGAGAGCCGGTGGCTGCGCTGGCCGGACTTCCGGCTGCCGGCCGACCGGGAACGAGCGGCCGAGGTGCTCCGCGAGGCCTGGCTGCGGGCCGCGGACCAGCGGGTCGAGCTCGCCTGCGGTGGCGGCCGGGGCCGGACCGGCACCGCGCTGGCCTGCCTGGCGGTGCTCGACGGGGTCCCGCCGGCGGAAGCGGTCGCGTACGTCCGCGCGAGCTACCACCGGCGCGCCGTGGAGACGCCCTGGCAGCGCCGCTACGCCGAACGCTTCGGATGAGCGCGGTCAGGTGGCCCGGAGCGCCGCGCCCTCGACCAGGTCGGCGACGTAGCGGTCGATCCGTTCGGCCAGGACGTTGTCGGGCACCATGAACTGCAGGCCGACCTCGCCCTGCTCCTCCCCCACGCCGAGGCTGACCACCCGGGCCTCGATCGAGTCCCGGATCGGCCCGAGGCCCTCGATCCGGATCGCGTCGCCGATGCCCAGCCGCACGTCCGGCGCGACGCGCACCCGCACGCCGCCCCGGCTGACGTTGATCAGCTCGGTGCTCAACAGGTCCTCGCCGCGCAGCAGCCGCACCTTGCCGGACATGGTGACGCGGTCGCTCTCGCGGCGTTCCAGCTGGGCGGAGAGGCCGGACATCTCCTCGACCCGGCCGATGGTCCGGCTCATCTGGTCGGCCAGCCGGCCCACCACCGTGCCCTGGTCGGCGGCGACCGCCCGCAGCGACGTCGCGGCCTCGCCCACGCTGGCGATGCCGGCCACCATCGCGGCGATGGTCTCGGCCATCTGCGCGGTGTCGCGTTCCAGCTCGCCGATGGTCCCGGCGATCTGCTCGGTCGACATCGACGTGCTGTTCGCCAGCTCCTTGACCTCGTCGGCCACGACGGTGAAGCCCAGACCCAGCTCACCCGCCCGGGCCGCCTCGATGGTGGCGTTGAGCGCGAGCAGCCGGGTCTGCCCGGCGATGCCCTTGACCAGGGTGGCCGTCTCGGCGACCCGGCGCAGGCTCTGTTCCAGCGAGCTGATCACGTCCTCGGCCCGCCGGGCGTGGCCGACCACCGTCGTGGTCGCCACGTCGGTCGCCGAGATGCCGCTGTCGATGGTCTCGGCGGCCTGCCGCACGTCGCCGACCTGGTCGGTGACCCGGCGCAGTTCCTCTGCGATGACCGTGGTCGAGCCGTCGATGATGTGCTGGGCCCGGTCGCGCAGCCGCAGCTCGGCCTGGCGCTGGTGCTGGAAGCTGACCCGCAGCTGTTCCTCGCGGATGGCCTGGGCGCGGACCAGTTCCTCCTCCTGCGCCAGCATCCGGGACCGCGCGGTGGTCAGCGCCAGGCCGATGTCGCCCAGCTCGTCGCGGCCGGCCGGCAGCCGGCGCGCTGCCAGGTCGCCGTCGGCGATGGCGGTGACGCCCCGGACCACCAGCGCGACGTCGTGCCGGGTGCGCCACAGCACGGCCACCGCGAACCAGGCCGCCAGCACGAATCCGCCGATGGTGACGACGAGCACGAGCAGCCGTTCCCGGGCGAAGCCGGCCACCCGGGCCGCGAGCAGGTCGTCGAGCACGGCGCCGAGCGGGTCGACCGCGGCGGCGAAGGCGGCGGCCAGCGCCACCACGTCGTACGCCCGGGGGCGCTCCAGGTTGTCGGTGAGCTCGTCGGCGAGTGCGGTCGCCGTCTCCGCCGCCGCGCCGACCTCGGTCAGCCGGTCGGCCAGCCCGGCCATGGCGGTGCTGGCGTCCGCGGTGGCCACGTCGTACGTCAGATTGGCGGCCGCCGTGGCCAGCTCACCGGCCCGCACCGCCTGGGTCGCGACGGCGTTGGTGCCGCTGGTCGCGCCCGCCGCCGCGATCTTGGCGGCGGTCAGCAGCGCCCGCGGCAGCTGCACGATCTGGGCGTCCATGACGTAGAACGAGTCGAGGTCCGGGTCCAGGATCAGGTTCGAGTTGTTGCCCGCGTCGGTGATCAGCCCGGCCAGCGCGGTGGCCAGCGAGAACCGCTGGATCGGGGTGGGACCGAGCCGGCCCGGCACCGCCCGCATCGAGTCCGCCAGCCGCAGGTCGGGGTGGGCCGCCACCGCCGACCGCACCGCCGCCAGGTCGGGTTCCTGGGCGGCCACCGTGTTCGCCAGCGCGAGCAGGGCCGGCCGGACCACCGCGAGGCCGTCCCGCTCGGCGGAGCTGAACGCGATCCGGCTCCTCGCCTGGAGCACGTAGCCGGACGTGGCGAAGATGCCCGGGATCATCAGCACCAGCACCAGGGCGCCCAGGCGCAGGCTGGTGCGCATCCGGTCGGCGATGGGCAGGACCGGGCGCAGCAGTGCCGGGACGGCGGTGTCGTTCCGCATCGCCGGTTAACGCCGATCCGGGCACATCGTGGCCGGTTCGGCGCCCACCGTCATCCGCATTCCCCGATTGCATCATGCACAGGGCCCTTCATCAGCCGAAACAGCGCAGCGGGCACCGTCGCTCCGGCTGACGAGGGCGCGGCCGGCGCTGCCCCGGCGCCGGCCGCCGCCGCTCAGACCCGCGTCGCCAGCACCTCGACGTACGCGGACCGGATCTTCGCGGTGCCGTCCGTGGCCGAGTTGTACCGGCTGACCAGCTCGACCAGGTCGGCGTGCAGCAGCTTGCCCTGGTCCTCGTCGAGCGCCTCGAAGGCCTTGAGCGTGGGGCCGTAGTGCGCCCGGAAGTAGTCGGCGAAGTCCTCCGCGGACCGGAACCGGAAGACGAACTCGCGCCCGGCGACCCGCAGGTCGCGGACCCGGTCGCCGAACAGCTCCCGCAGCCGCGGCTCGCTGCCCCACTCGGCGGGCGCGCGCACGCCGGGCGGCGGCGGCACCCGGCGGCCGATGGTGCGGAAAAGCTCGCCGATGAACCCGTCCGGGGCCCAGTTGGCCAGCGCGATCGTGCCGCCCGACCGGCAGACCCGGGTCAGCTCGGCGGCGGTCTGCTCCTGGTCGGGCGCGAACATGACACCGACGACGGAGAGCACGGCGTCCCACTCGCCGTCCGGGAACGGCAGCGCCTCGGCGTCGCCCTCGACGAACTCGACGGGCAGGTGCTCGGCGGCCGCCCGGGCCCGGCCCCGCTCCAGCAGGTCCGGTACGTAGTCGACGCCGGTGACCGTGCACAGGCAGCGGGCGGCGGCGATCGCCGCGTTGCCCGTACCGGTGGCGACGTCCAGCACCCGCGAGCCGGCGGACAGATCCGCGGCCTGCACGAGCGTCTCGGACATGGCGTGGATGACGGCCGCGACCGCGCCGTAGTCGCCGCTGGCCCAGGTCTTCTGCTGGCGTGCCTTGATGCCCTCAAGCGCAAGTGAACTCGTCATGCGGCAGACGCTACGAGCGCGGACCGGGCGGGCGCGTGGGGAGTTCTCCCTATGTTGGCCGCGCGGGATGACTCAGCCGGCGGCGAGCAGGCCGAGCCGGCGGGCGGCCGCGGCGGCCTGGCCGCGCGACGGTACGCCGAGCTTGCCGAGCACCGCCGACACGTGGTGGTCGACGGTCTTCGCCGACAGCGTCAGGCGGGCGGCGATGTCGGCGTTGCTGAGCCCCTCCGCCACCAGCGTCAGCACCTCACGCTGGCGGGCCGTCAACCCGGTCGGGTGGGCCGCCGTGGACGCCCGCGGCCCGCGCGGCACCTTCGCGCCCCGGTCCCGCAGCTCGGCGCGCAGCCGCCTGGCCGTCCCGGCCGCGCCCAGCCCGTCCACGATGCGCAGCGCCTCCCCGGCCGCCTCCTCGTCGCCGCGGCTCAGCGCCTCGGCCCGGGCGTAGTCGCAGCGCCGGTCGGCCCACTCGGCGGCGGCGCCCCGCCAGTCGCCCTCGATCAGCAACCGGTGCGGCGCCCCGATCCACTCCGGCAGCGCCACCGCCTCGCCGGCCCGCCACTGCCAGTAGGCGAGCTGACCGGCGAACCAGGGGTGCTTGACGCGCAGGGCCAGCGCGTATCCGCGGCGGGCCTCGGCGGCCGACCGGGCCGGGTCGCCGGCGATCCAGTAGTGCTCGGCGAGCCCGACCGAGACCGGCCCGACGAACTGCATCTCGTTCGCCTCGTACGCGGACAGCTCGGCCTTGTGCAGGATGGCGGCCGCGTCCGGCTCCCCGCGCCGCGAGCGCAGCCGGCCCAGCGCCACCTGGGCGGTGCACCGGGACGGACCGGGCCGGGCGAGGCCGGCGAGGGCCGCCTCGGCGTCGGCGCGGGCACCGGCCCAGTCGCCGCGGGCCAGCAGCATCGCGGCGCGGTAGCCCAGCAGATGCCGCACGTAGCCGTCCAGGTCGCGGGCCTCGGCGAAGGTCAGCACCCGCTCCAGCACGTCCGCGGCGGCGGTGTAGTCGCAGAACTCGACCAGCTGGCAGGCCTTGTTGGCCAGGGCCCGGGTGGCGTGGTCGTCGAGCCCGGCCGCGACGGCCAGCGCGTGCGCGCGCTCCAGCTCGGCGCCGCCCGCGGCCGGGTCCCGCTCCATCCGCGTCGAGCCCACGTTGACCAGCGCGTGCACCTCGGTGTCCCGGTCGCCGAAGCGCCGGGCCAGGTCGATGGCGCGCTCGCCCCACTCGATCGCGGTGCTCTCCCCGGCCAGCATGTGCAGCTGCGACAGGTTGCTGTAGGCCATCGCGAGCTGCGGGCCGGGCGGGATCGACTCCAGCACCTCGACGGCCCGCTCGCCGGCCACCCGGGCCTGCGCGGTGTGACCCCGCCACCAGGACAACCGGGAGAGCCAGCGCAGGTTCTCGCCGACCCGGGCCGGGTCGCCCTGCTGCTCCCGCAGGCCCAGCGCGAGCCGCCGGGCGGCCAGCGCCTCCTCGATCAGCCCGGCCAGGTAACCGGCGGTGGCGTACGCCTCCAGCAGCGCGGCCCGCTCGTCCGCGGGAGCACCGGCGGTGTGCCGCAGCGCCAGCTCGTAGTGCGCCGCGGCCTGCTTGTTGGCGCCGACCTCGGCGGCCCGCCGGGCGGCGACCGGGGCCCAGCGCAGCACGGCGGCGGCGTCCCCGGCGTGGTGGGCGTGGTGCACGAGCCGGGCCGGGTCGACCCCGGCCCGGTCGGCGAGCCGGGCCAGCACGTCGGCGTGCAGGGCAGCCCGGCGCACCGGTGACAGCGCCTCCTCGACGGCCCGCCGCAACAGCTCGTGGCGGAACGCGACGCCGTCGGCGGTGGCGCTGAGCAGGCCACCGGCCAGGCACTCCTCGACCCCGTCGCCCCGCGAGGCGAGCAGCGCGGGCTCGGCCTGCGACGGCACGACGGACACGAACCCGGCCGCGTCCCGGGCCGCGGGCGAGAGCGCGGACAGCCGGGACAGCACCAGGTCACGGACGGTCGCGGGCACCCCCGACTCGGCCGCGGCGAGGACCTCGGTGACCAGCAGCGGGTTACCGCCCGTCACCTCGTACACGGAAGCGGAGGACCGGCCCGCGCGGCGGGCGAGCTCGTCGACCGCCGCAACCGACAGCGAGGCCAGCGGCAACCGCCGGACCAGGGCCCGCGGCAGTCCGGCCAGGACGGTCCGGAGCTGGTGATCGGGACCGACCTCATCATCACGGTACGTGAGCACGAGCAGCACCCGGCACAACGCCAGCCGGCGCCCGAGGAACGCGACGAGGTCAAGCGTGGCCTCGTCGGCCCAGTGCAGATCCTCCATGACCACCACCGGCCGGCGCCGCTGCCGCGGCCCGTCCAGCACATCGAGCAGCGCGTCGAAGACGGCACCCCGCTCCCCCGCGGCGAGCCGCTCCCGCAGCGCGCCACCGACCTGCCGGGCGATGTCGTGCAACGGCCCGAGCGCCCGCGGCGTGAGCAACGGATCGCAGGCGCCCCAGAGCACCCAGGCCCGGCTCCCGACAGCAGCGGCAAACGCGGCGGCCAGGCTCGACTTGCCGGCCCCGGCCTCGCCGGAGAGCACAGCGATCCGCCCGCCGCCGGCGGTGTCGGCCAGCAGCGCGTCGAGGTCGGCGAGGGCACGACCCCGCTCCAGCAGCTCCATCCCGGCCGAGCCTACTGACAAGGTCGCCACCGGCACTGCCGTCAACCGGACAGAATCCGCAGCTCAAAGAGGCGAGATGGGACCATCGGTGTTCGCGAAGGACCTGCCCGACTGGAACCCGTTCTTCTATTCGTGCCCGCGGGCGTGGACCTCACGCTGGAGGGCAACCGCGACGGCGGGTCACGCCCATGAGGTCGGCGACCTCGCGCTGGGTGAGACCGAGCCGCTTGCGCTCCTCCGCCAGGTGAAAAGCGGAGACCCAAGCTTCGGTACGCGACCGGATGGCGACATTGACCGACCGGTAGGTGTCGGCGTCGGTCTGGCGCAGAGCCCGCAACCAGTCGCGGATCTCGTTGGTGGCCCGGACAGCCCACTGGCACGACCGGACCGTCTCCGCAGTTCAGACAGGAGACATCGGGATCGCTGCAGGGATCCGGGGGTATTCGTCGCGGAGGTCCTCGATCGGGGTTGCCCGGCCGAAGTGCCAGCCCTGGCCCAGCCCGGCGCCCAGCATCGCCAGCGTGGTGGCGTCCGCCTCGGTCTCGACGCCCTCGGCCACCACCTGGGCGCCGGTGGCCCGGGCCAGGTCGACCAGGGCACGCACCACCACGGTCAGGACGGGGTCGTCGCTCAGCCCGGTGACGATGCTGCGGTCGAGTTTGATGACGTCGGGCGCGGTGACGACGATGTGCCGCAGCGAGGAGAAGCCGGCACCGACGTCGTCGATCGCCAGGCGCATGCCCCGGGCGCGCAGCGGCGCCAGCAGGGTGCGCAGCGCGTCGTAGTCCTCGATCGGCTCGTGCTCGGAGAGTTCCAGCACGACCCGGTCGAGCGGCAGCCCGGCCAGGAAGTCGAGGCAGCCCCGGGTGGCGAGCGTCGCGGGTGAGACGTTCATGGCGACGTAACCCGACACCCGGCCGAGGTGGGCCCCGGCCCGGCGCAGGGCGAGCAGTTCCAGGTTCTCCCGCTCCCCGATCAGATCGGCGTCGGCGAAGCACCGGTCCGGCGGCAGCTGCCAGTGCCCCGGGAACCGGCTCAGCGCCTCCGTGCCGACCCGCCGGCGGGTGACAAGATCAACGATCGGCTGCAACAGCACCACCGGCCCGCCGCCGTCGAGCACCGGACGCAGCCGGCCCTCGATCTCGGCGTTGCGCGCCCGCTCCCGTACACCCGGCTCGATGATCAGCGAGGCGGCCCGGGACAACACCTCCATGAGCGCCTTGTCCCGCTTGCTGAGCTGCTTGTCCGCGGCGAACCCGGCGGCGCAGAAGGTGCCGTAGACGGTGCCGTCGGCGAGCACGACCGGCACCGAGACAAAGCTGCGGATCCGCGGCATCCGGGCCGACGGCAGCTTCATGGCTTCGGGAAAGTCCCGGACGTTCGGCATCACCGCGGGCAGCCGGCCATCCATGATCGCCTGACAGAACGAGGTGTCCTGGCGCTGGGTGTTGCCGTCCCGGAACACCCAGGGGATCGACGAGTCGATCACCTCCAGGTGCTGGGTCGTCCCGTCCATCCGGGTCATGAAGGCCAGGCTGAGCCCGAGCGAGTCCCGGGCGGTCCGCAAGAGCTCGGCGACCTGCTGCTCGGCCCCGCTTCGCTGCTTGCGCACCATCGACGCCTCCTCATCGGGCCGGACGCACGACGGTGCCGCCGGACTGCCACCTCATCGGCCGCCGGACCCGCGAGCTGAGGGCAGGAGGGTGCGGGCTGCGCGCAGTTGCTCCAGGTTCTCGTCCACCCAGCCCTCCCTCAGCGATTCCGTGCCGCGCATCGCCGGTTTCGCGTACAGGTGGAAGTGCAGGTAGTCGATCCGGAGCAGGACGTCCAGCCAGGGCAGCGCCGCCTCGTCCGCCGCGCCCAGCCGTCGCACCTTCCGATAGCCGGCCAGGAACGCCGGCCACTGCGGCGTCGCCGCCACCGGCGAGAGATCCGCCGCCCGGTATCCGTCCGCCGCCCGGTCCAGGTCGAAGAAGACGATCCGGTCGCCGGCCACGTGGATGTTGTCCAGCGTCACGTCGCCGTGGCACACCCCGCGTTCCAGTTCCTCCGCCTCGACCCGGCGGCCGGCCTCCGCCGCCAGCGCGGCGATCAGCGCCCGGTCCGCCGCGTCCGGCACCCGGGCCAGCACCTCCTCGACCAGCGAGCCCACGTCGAACCCCGGGCGGCCGGGGAAGCCCGCGGTCGCCTCGTGGAACAACGCGGTCGCCGCGCCGAAGCGGTGGTACAGCTCGTCGGTGCGCGGTTTCGGCGGTTTGCCGCCCGGCACCCATTCCCAGAGCGTGAAGGCCCGTGGGCCCTCCGCTGCCTGCAGCACACCGGCCGGGTGGCCGGTTGTCAGCGGTACGCCCTGAGCAACTCCCGCCCCCACGTGCGCCGCCAGCGCCACCTCCCAGCCCGCCGAGTCGTGGCCGGTCCGGTAGAGCTTCAGCACCCGCGGGCCGGACGGCGTGTCCAGGCGGTAGACGTCGTTCACGAGCGAGCGCAGCAGCACGCAGCCGGTGACGTCCAGCCCGTACTCGCGGGCTGCCAGGGCCGCCAGCGGGGCCGGGTCGACGATCGAGCGCAGCGCCGGGATCATGCGGCGCTCAGGCCAGTCGCCGCTGGCGGGCCGCCTCGTACAGGGCGACGCCGGCCGCCGAGGCCGCGTTCAGGGAGCTGGCCGCTCCGGTGATCGGGATCCGGACCAGCTGGTCGCAGGCCTCCCGCCAGCCGGCGCTCAGCCCGTGCGTCTCGTTGCCGACCACCAGCACGGTCGGCCCGGTCAGGTCCTGCTCGGCGATCTCCACCGGGCCGCGCTCGTCGGTGCCGACGACCTGCGCGGGTACGCCGTCCGCGCGCAGCTCGCCGACCCGGTCGAGGACCTCGCGGTGGCTCGGCACCCGGACCACCGGCAGGGCGAAGAGCGAGCCCGTGCTGGCGCGCACCGCCTTGGGGTCGTACGGGTCGGCGGCGTGCCCGGTGACGATCACACCGGCCGCCCCGAACGCGTCCGCCGAGCGCACCAGCGTGCCCACGTTGCCCGGGGTGGTGGGCCGGTCGAAGACCACCACCAGCAGGTTCGGGCCCGCGGTGATCCGGCTCAGGTCGTCCGGCGGCATCGCCACCACGGCCAGCAGCTCGGGTGTGTCCTCGTCCTTGCCGCCCAGCTCGCGCATGAGCTCGGCGGCGACCACCGCGCGCGGGGCGCCCGCGGTGTCGATCACGTCGCGGCCCCAGCGGGACAGCCCGGGGCCGTCGGAGACCAGCAGCGTGCGGATCTCCCAGCCACGTTCCACCGCCAGCGAGATCGGGCGTACGCCCTGGACCAGGAACTCGCCGGTGTGCTGCCGCTTGGTCCGGTTGGTCAGCAGCGCCTGCCACTGCTGGAAGGTCGCGTTACGCGTGCTGATCCGCATCGTCCTGGCCACGGCGACCAGTCTGCTGCAGCCGCCCGGTCACATGTCGGGCGGGTAGCTGCTGTAGTCGGGGAAGTTGCCGTACAGCCGCTCGCCGGGGTCGCCGACCGTGACCGCGTGCACGAGCAGGTCGCCGCCGACGAACGCGCCCTTCCAGGAGGCGCCGCGGCCGCCGAAGCACTCGTCGCGGTCGCCGCGGGACCGGGGCCGGTTGATGCCGACCTTGAAGGCCTGCACGTCCCGGGCCAGCTTGGCCGCGAGTTCCTCGTCGTCGACGGCGAGGCTGGCGACCAGCGCGCCGTTGCTGGCGTTCATCGCCGACAGCAGCTCGTCCTCGGTGTCCACCACGATGATCGTGTCGACCGGCCCGAACGGTTCGGCGTGCCGGAGCCGGGACCGCCCCGGCGGCGCCAGCAGCGCGGTCGGCGCCACGTACGCGCTGGTGTCCTGGCCGTCCAGGAACCGGCCGGCCGTGCCCGCGCCGCGGTGCAGCGGCACCGCCCCGCCGCGGATCGCCTCGGTGACCTTGCGCCGCAGCTCGTCGGCCTTGGCGGCGCTGATCAGCGGTCCGAAGTCGAGCTCGGGCAGCGGGTCGCCGGCGTTCTCGACGGCGAGCGGGTGGCCGAACCGGATGCCCTTGACCACCGGCAGGTACACGTCCAGGAACGCGTCGACCAGGTCCCGCTGCACCACAAAACGCGGGTACGCGGTGCACCGCTGCTTGCCGTACTCGAAGCCCTTGCGCAGGTGGCCGGCGAGCAGGTCCCACTGGGAGAACTCCCAGATGCCCCAGGCGTTGAGGCCCTCCTGCTCGATGAAGTGCCGCTTGTCGGAGTCGAGCAGCGCGGCGGCGACCTTGCCGCCGTTGGACCGGCCGCCGACGAACGCCACCGCGCCGATCTCGGGCGCCCGGACCAGCACCTCGGAGAGCTCCTCGCCGCTGCCGGAGAGCAGGGTCACCGGCAGCCCGGCCCGGACCATCAGCGCGTGCGCCAGCGTCAGGCAGACGGCGCCGCCCTGCGACGGCGTCTTGGCGATCACGGCGTTGCCGGCCAGCAGCTGCACCAGCTCGGCGTGCACCAGCACGCTCATCGGGTAGTTCCAGGAGGCGATGTTGCTGACCGGCCCGGGCAGCGGTTCCCGGCCGGCGACCTGCCGGTCGATCTGCGCGGCGTACCAGCGGACGCCGTCCAGCGCGCGGTCGACGTCGGCGCAGGCCAGCCGCCACGGCTTGCCGATCTCCCAGGCCAGCGTGAGGGCCAGCAGGTCGCGGTGCGCGGTCAGCGCGTCGACGGCGGCGGCGACCCGGGCCTTGCGCTCGGCCAGCGGCGTGCCGGACCAGGCCCGGTGGGCCGCGGTCGCGGCCCGCACGGCGTCGGCCGCGGTGGCTGCGTCCACTTTGGCCAGGTGGATGAGCAGGCTTCCGTCGACGGGGGTACGCAGCTCGGCCGGCGTTCCCACGTCGTGCCACCGGCCGGCGTAGAGGTTGCGCAGCCGGTCGGCCGTGAGCGCCTCGGGTGCGGCGGCCGCGACCCGGGCGAGGACGTCGTGCCAGGCGGTTCCAGGGGCGAGGGTCAGGCTCATGCCCCACTCTGCGAACAGCCGCGCCCCGGGCGCCATCCGGATGTGACGTCGCGTGCGGATGTTCTTGCCGCGAGCGAAAGTATGCGGATTTTTCTGGCGGCAGGACGCCGATTCTTCCACGAGCGGGGACGGGGCAGAATGCCGTTCATGGCCAAGTTGCCGTATTCCGTGACCGGACGTTCCGGGGCGACGACCCGTACCGGGGCACTCCCGGTGAGGGTGAGGCGGCTGTTCGAGGTGCCGGGTGGCCGTACCGTCGATCTGGAGCGGATCCATCTCTCGGGCGTGCCGATGGCCTCGATGTTGCGCTTCCGGGTGCGGCCCGCCGGCTGACCGGCGGGCCGGGCCCGGGCCGTCAGATCCGGTCGGTCTGGAGCAGGCCGCCCTCGTCGAGCGCGGCGGGATCGGGCAGCGCGGTCTCCCGCAGGTGACGGTTGTGCCGCGGCTCCTGCTTGGTCTTCGCGTCGTTGAGCTTGCGTCGCAGGTCGTCGCGGACGTCGTTGAGCGCGGCGTGCAGGTCGTCCTCGGAGGAGGTGGTCACGACCTTCTGCCGGCCCGCGATCCAGCACTCCAGGGTGACCTTCTGCCCCGGCGCCTCGCGGTCCTTGACCGATACCTCGAGCTCGGTCGTGTCGGCGTGGAAGCCGGCCAGCCGGGCGTCCAGCGTGCCGAACTGCTCGGCGATCCAGTTCCGGTCGCCCTGGGAGAAACCGGCGCCTACGCGCAGGCACTCGTCGACGGTGGCGGGATTCGCGACAGCGCTCATCGCTGCGCCTCCTGCCGTCGGGCGGACCCGGACCGAGTGATGCACAGCCGTACGGTCACCATCATCGCTGACCCTTCGCTCGGGGGATGTTCCTGATCTTATTGTCCCCCGGGCGGAGGCTTCGGAAACGGACGAGGTCCCGCGATTCGCTCCGGCGGTCAGCGCTGCGGCGGGGTGCGGCGGATCGAGTGGACGTTGGCCTCCACCGGGCCCTCACCGGTCGCCACCCGCATGCCGTTGAGGTAGCCGTCGGTCTCGCGCTGCTCGCCGTACTCCTCGGTCAGCTCCGCGATGCGCTCCTCGAGCACCTGCAGCTCCCGCTCGCGATCCACGGCGAGCTGCGCCCGCAGCTCGACGATGAGCTGGTCGAGCTGCCGCTGGTCGGCGGCCGGGGCGCGCAGCTGCTCGATCCGGCGCAGGATCTGATCGCGGGAGAACGCCACCACGACGGCGAGCCAGGCCAGCACGAACAGGCCGGTGACGACCGGGAAGACCGCCAGCGAGGTCAGCGGCGGCGGGGGCGGCATGGTGCCGGGAGCCGGTGGCGGCGGATGCGCCGGCGGCAGCCCCGCGACCACGGTGATGATGAGCGCGCCGGTGGCGGCCACGGCGGCGATCAGCGCACCCAGCAGCAACTTGCTCACTTGCAGGTGCAGTCCGCCCACGATGGACCCCACTTCGGCGCGGGCCCGCTCAGTCATGGTCCGAGATTACGGACATCGGCCCCCGCGCGCGACCTCCGGTCCTCCCGGGCTGCGCCGATCGTGGCCGCCGTCCGGCGCACCGGCCCTCGATCAGGCCGAACGGCGGCGGCGGAGCACCTTGCGATACGGCTCGAGCATCCGGTTGAGGACCGACTCCAGCGCCGCCCGGTCCGGCTCCGGCACCGGGGAGTCCGGGGCGAGGATCCGGCTCAGCTCGTGCACCAGCGGATGCGCCACCGGCGGCGCGGCCGTCGGCCCGCCGACCCGGTCCGGATAGGCGGCCACCACGATCTCCGGAATGCTGCGGCCCAGCACCGGCGCGATCCGCTCGATGGACCGGATGGTGGGTCGCTGCTCCCCGCTCAGCCAGCGCAGCACGACCGACGGGTCGGTGCCGGCGGCACGGGCGAAGTGCGTGGGCGTCGGGAACCGCGCAGCCTGGATCGCTTCCTTGAGGTAACCGCCGAAGCCAGGCTCCGGCGTGGAAGGCGTCATGGCCCAAGGATAGGCGCGGCCGACCGTCGCCGGGCCGTCCCCGGATCGGGCAATTGGTTGAAGACGCAGGCACTGCTACCGTCATTGGTTAGATAACCAACGGCTCGGGGCGGATCGGAAGGTCGTGGGCAGCATGATGCAGGCGATGGTCCTGGTGGGCATTCTGGCGATCTGTGCCGCGTCGGGCCTGCTGCTGACCTACCGGCACCGGTGGGCGCCCGATCCCGACGAACCGACCGGCAGCTACGCCGCGCCGACGCCACCGGTGCCGAGCCCGCCGCCGGCCACCGCGGCGCCGGGTCCGGCTCCCGTCCCCGCTGCGCCCGGCTCACGCCCGGCGGCCAGCGCGCCGTCGGCCACCGCGTTGCCGCCGGCCGCTGCCGGCGTACCGGTGAAGCCGTCGCAGCCGCTGCCGGCCGCACCGGCCGACGCCTCGCCGGTGGCCGCGGCGCGCCTCGGCCGCAACAGCGGCTTCAACCGGTTCGCGCCGGCCCCGGTGCGCCGGATCACACCCGGGGTGTATCGGTAACCGTCACACCCCGGCGGGCCCGCTCGTCCAGGTGGCATGAAGGAAAACAGCACCAGCCGGCACCGGGTGGTCATCGTGGGCGCGGGTTTCGGCGGCCTGTTCGCCGCCAAGGCACTGCGCCGCGCCGACGTGGACGTGACCCTGATCAACGGCACCACCTACCACCTCTTCCAGCCGCTGCTCTACCAGGTCGCGACGGGCATCCTCTCCGAGGGCGAGGTCGCGCCGCCGATCCGGGAGATCCTCCGCCGGCAGCGCAACGTGGACGTCCGCCTCGGCTGGGTGCGCGACGTCGACGTCGCGGCGAAGTCCGTCGCGGTCGACGGGCCGGGCGTCAGCTACACGGTCGGCTACGACACGCTGATCTTCGCGGCCGGCTCGTCCCAGTCCTACTTCGGCAACGACGGCTTCGCCGCGGACGCCCCCGGCATGAAGAGCGTGGACGACGCCCTGGAGCTGCGCGCCCGCATCTTCACCGCGTTCGAGATCGCCGACCTGCAGACCGACCCGGCCGACATCGAGCGCTGGATGACCTTCGTGATCGTCGGCGCCGGCCCGACCGGCACCGAGATGGCCGGCCAGATCGCCGAACTGGCCCACCGCACGCTGCCCGGCCAGTACCGGCACATCGACCCGCACCGGGCCCGGATCGTGCTGGTCGACGCGGTGGGCACGGTGCTGAGCACCTTCGGCGACCAGCTGTCCACCCGCGCGCTGCGCGAACTGCACCAGCTCGGCGTGGAGGTGGAACTCAACACCAAGGTGGTCGGCGTCGACCCCACCGGCATCAACGTGCAGACCGTACGCGGCCCCGAACGCATCCCCGCGATGACCAAGGTCTGGGCCGCCGGGGTGGCCGCGCCGCTGCTGGCCCGCAGCCTCGCCGAGGCCACGGGTGCCCGTACCGACCGGGCCGGCCGCATCCACGTCGAGCCGGACGGGACGATCCCCGGCCACCCGGAGATCTTCGTGGTCGGCGACCTGATGGCGCTGCCGGGCCGCGACGGACACCAGTTGCCGGGCGTCGCCCAGGTGGCGATCCAGAGCGGCCGGCACGCCGCGGGCCAGATCCGGCGCCGCCTCGCGGGCCGCCCGACCGGCCAGCCGTTCCGCTACTTCGACAAGGGCAGCCTCGCGGTGATCTCCCGCTTCTCGGCGGTGGCGAGCATCGGCCGGTCCCGCCTGTCCGGCTTCCCGGCCTGGCTGATCTGGCTCGGCGTGCACCTGTTCTACCTGGTCGGCTTCAAGAACCGGGTGTCGGCGGTGCTGCACTGGACGGTGAGCTTCCTGGGCCGCGGCCGCTCGGAACGGGTCACGACCCTGCAGCAGGTGCACGCCCGCGCCGCCCTGCGCGAATACGGCGACCCGTTCTCGCCCACGACCGAGCCGGTGGCGGGCCGACGCTGAACCGCGAACCTCAGGCGTCGGGTCGGCCCAGATTCCACGCCACGACGTCCAGCACTCGAAGGGTCGTCACCTCGCCGGCAACCCGCGCGGCGAGGTGACGCCAGACGTCGTCCTGGTCGGCGAGATCCCGGGCGACCCACTCGCCCAACTCGCCGGCGAACCCGGCCCAGCTCCTGGCGCGATCGACCTGGATCGGGAAGCGGCCCCGCTCACCGACGTAGCAGGCCCGGACGAACTGGTCGTACAACGGCACGAAGCTCGGCCGCTTGCGGTGCAACACCTTGGACAGCATTGTCAGCCGGACGCCGCGCAGACCCTTGCCGTCCAGGACACCGGCCAGGTTTCCCAGCCGTTCCCGCAGGGACCCGTCCGCCGCCGAGGCCTGCAGTGACAGCCCGCCGGGAACGGCTCGCAGCCCTTGCTCCAGTCGCGGCCGGGCGGCTTGCAGCGAGTAGAAGGCGGCGATCGTCGGGGCGGCGTTCAGCATTGTCGGGGCGAGCAGGTCGCCGTCGTTGAGCTGGTCCGGACCGCTGCCGGTGCACAGCTCGTCGTAGGCCGGGTAGGCGAACGGCTTGTCCGCCGTACGGTTCGCCGGGCCGTCGAAATACGTGTCCACCCAGCGTTCGGCTCGCGCGAGCGAAACGGCCTTGCCGCCCACCCGGACCGCCGGCCCGGTCGTCACTCCGGGACCGCCGCCGGGGAACGTTCCTCCGCCTGCGCACGCACGCCTCGGGTCAACAGATAGCCGACCATCCACAGCTCCCCCACCGTCGCGGGCACCGTCAGGATGTCGGACACCGCACCCGCCGACGGTACGAGATAACCGACGAACGGGCTCAGCACGTAGCCGATCCCGCCCGCGATGAGCACCCACCCGAGCGCCCGCGGCATCCAGCCCGTGCGGAGCACGCACCAGCCCATCGGGATCAGCCACAGCCCGAAGAACAGCGAGCCCACCGTCCACAGCTGCCCGCTCACCAGGTACAGCATCTGCACGTTCACCGCGGCGTCGCCGATCGGGCTGAGCGCGACCTCCAGCGCGGTGCCGAGCAGCGCCGCGCTGCCCAGGATGGCGACGGCGTTGACCAGGCCGAACGCGGCGATGCTGCCGGCCGCGACCGGGTCGGCGCGGCGGAACAGGCGGTAGAACCAGACCGCGGCCAGCGTCTGGGTGAGCACAACGAGCATCTCGAGGACCACCCCGAAGCGCGCGAGGCCCTCGTGCTCGACCAGGTTGGCGAGGGTCGCCGCCGGGTCGTCGGCCACGAAGAGCCGCGACCGGACGAGCAGGAAGCCGAGCCCGCCGGTGACGGCCAGGCCGAGGTAGAACAGCCCGGTGGTCCGGGCGGTACGGGTCAGGGTCTGCATGCTGCCACTCCTTCGGCCCTGCCTTACAACGTAAGGCACCATACGTTGTAAGGTACCGGAGGCAGTCAAGGAGGCACATGGCGAAGACCGACCGGGAGCCGCTGAGCCGCGAACGCGCGCTGGCGGCAGCCGTCACCCTGGCCGACACGGAAGGCCTCAAGGCGCTGACCATGCGCCGCCTCGCCGCCGACCTGGGCGTCGAGGCGATGTCGCTCTACTACCACCTGCCGGGCAAGGGCGGCCTGCTCGACGGCCTGGCCGAAACCGTCGTCACGGAGATCGCTGCCGCGGTCGCGCTGACGTCGGACCCGGCAGCCGACTGGCGGACGAGCCTCCGGCGCCGGTTCCTCGCCGCCCGCCAGGTGATGCTCCGCCACCCCTGGGCGCCGGGACTGCTCAGCTCCCGGCCGGCCATCCCGTTCGGCGTGTTCGCCTACTACGACGAGATCGTGGCCACCCTGCTCGACGGCGGCTTCTCCCACCGGATCGCGCACCGGGCGCTGCACGCGTTCGGCAGCCTGGCGCTCGGGGTCGCCCAGGAGATCTTCAGCCCGGCGGCGGCGGGCGGGAACACGGACGTGGAGGCGGCGGAGGCCGACCTGCCGGCGATGGCGGCGGCGCTGCCGCACCTGACCGCGATGATGGCGGCGGAGGCCCACGACGCCGCCGAGGAGGTGCTGGGCTGGTGCGACAGCCAGATCGAATTCGAATTCACCATCGACCTGCTGCTGGACGGCATTGATCGCGCCCGTGGGTGACGGACGAGGGCGCCGCCCCGGCGGACGGCGCCCTCTCGTACTTTCCCGGCCCTCACGGCGTGGGCGTCAGCACCACTTCGTCCGATCCACTCAGCGGCGGCAGGCCGCCCTCCGGCGCGTCCGTGTAGCTCGCGACGAACACCCCGCGCAGGTTGGTCGCCCCCGCGTGCCCGGTGTCCACGAACGTCTGGATCGTGCCCGAGCAGCCGGCCGTCGAGCTGAGCGGGTGCCCGTGCTCGTCGTGGCCGAGGATGTACGCCACCGTGACCCGGGCGCAGTCGATCGGCGCGTCGTCCTCGACTGTCACGGTGAAGGTGACCACGTCGCCGAACTGGAACGTGCCGCCGGCCGGCTCCGCGGTGAGCGTCACCACCGGGATCGTGTTGCCGACCACGATGCGTACCGAGGCCGCGGCCCGGCGGCCGGTGGCGTCGGTGACGTTCAGCGTCGCCTCGTAGACGCCGTTCTCGGTGTACGTGTACGTCGGGTTCGGCTCCCGGGAGTCCACCCGGCCGTCGGCGTTCAGGTCCCAGGCGTACCGCAGGGCGTCGCCGTCCGCGTCCGTGGTGCCGGCGCTGCTGAAGTGCACCGTCAGCGGCGCCAGGCCGGCCTCGACGTCGGCTGTCACGACCGGCACCGGGGTGCGGTTGCCGCGGGTCCAGTCGACCCGGGCCAGTTGCGCCTCGGGCAGCTCGGCGAAGTAGCCGGTGCCGTATTCCAGCACGTAGAGCGCGCCGTCGGGGCCGAACTCCAGGTCCATCGGGTTGTCGAACACGACGTCCGGCGCGACGTCCTCGATCGCCGTCACCTCGTTGTGGGTCAGCGAGAACGCCTTGATGTAGTCGCGGGTCCACTCGTAGAACAACGGCTTGCCCTCGAACGCGCGCGGCCACTTGAACCGCGACCGGCTGCGCGGCGAGTAGTCGTACGCCGGCCCGGCCATCGGGCCGATGCCGCCGGTCTCCAGCTCGGGGAAGAGCGGGGACAACGCGTACGAGTAGTAGACCTGGGGTTGCTCCACCTTGGGCAGCACCCGGCGCCCGGTGTTGTACCGGGAGTCGTTCACCGGCGCGGCGCAGTTGAACGCCGGCCCCGCGGTCTCGGTGGCGAAGTCGTAGTCGCGGTACGGCATGGTCGGCGTGACGCAGTACGGCCAGCCGTAGTTGCCGGGCCTGCTGATGACCATCCACCGGCCCTGCCCGGCCGGCCCGCGCTCGGGATCCGGCGCCTGCGCGTCCGGCGAGTAGTCGGCCAGGTGGACCCGGTCGGTCTTGGTATCGACGTCGAACCGGAACGGGTTGCGCAGCCCCATCGCGTAGATCTCGGGCCGGGTCAGCGGCGTGCCGGGCGCGAACAGGTTGCCGCGCGGGATGGTGTACCCGCCACCCGGCTTCACCTTGATCCGCAGCAGCTTGCCGCGCAGGTCGTTGGTGTTGCCGGCGCTGCGGCGCGCGTCGAACGCGGGGTTGCGGCCCACCCGGTCGTCCAGCGGCGCGTAGCCGTCGGACTCGAACGGGTTGGTGTCGTCGCCGGTCGACAGGTACAGGTTTCCCTTGCTGTCGAAGTCGATCTGGCCGCCGACGTGGCAGCAGATGCCGCGGTCCACCGGCACGTCGATGATCTGCTGCTCGCTGCTCAGGTCGACGGTCTTGCCGCGGAGCTTGAACCGGGACAGCCGGAGCGCGCCGGAGAACCGGTCCCAGTCGGCCTGGGTGCCGGTGGTGGGCGCGTCACCCTCGTTGACGTCGGGGGTGCCCGGGTCGTCCACCGGGGTGGTGCCGGGCGGCGAGTAGTAGAGGTAGACCCAGTTGTTGTGGCGGAAGTCCGGGTCGATCGCGACGCCCTGCAGGCCCTCCTCGTCGTGCCGGTAGATGGGCACGTCGGCGGCGAGCGGGTTGAGGCCGGTGCGCGGGTCGTTGATCCGTACCTGTCCGGTCCTGGCGGTGTGCAGCACCCGCAGGTCGGGCAGCACGGCCAGGCTCATCGGTTCGCCGGGCCGGTCGTTCAGCGTCACCTTCTGGAAGGCGGACTGGTCCGCCGGTACGGGCGCCGGCTCGTGACCGGGGTGCGCGGCGGCGGGCAGCGACGTCAGGCCGGCGAGCCCGGCGAAGGTCGCGACCAGGACGGCCACCGTGGTGCCGCGCCTCGGGGTGGTCCGGTAGGCCATGGTGATCACCCCTCAGAACCGGAGATCCCGCAGGAACCGGTAGCCGACGGCCGCCGAGTCCAGCGCGTCCTCGGGTGCGCGGTCGCCGGTGCCGGCGTCGTCGCGTTCCACGATGTACTCCCGCACCCCGGCCGCCTCGGGCCGCGCGAAGATCCGCCGGAAGTCGATCAGGCCGGTGCCGAGGTCGGCGAACCCGCTGTCGATGTTCATGTCCTTGCAGTGGAACTGCCGGACCCGGCCGCGGTGCTCGCGGAGCAGGTCCACCGGGTCGGCGGTGCCGCGCCACGACCAGTACAGGTCCAGTTCCAGGTGCACCAGGCGCGGGTCGGCGACCGAGGTCAGCAGCTCGAACGGGGTCCGGCCGGAGCCGTCGGCCAGCGGGAGGAACTCGAAGTGGTGGTTGTGGTAGCCGAAGTCGAACCCGGCCTGCCGGGCGATCGCGCCGGCCCGGTTCAGATCCTGGGCGAACGCGCGCCACACGGCGGCGTCCCGGATCGGGCCGTTCGCGCCGACGCCGAAGAACGGATGCACGACGAAGTGGCAGCCCAGCGTGCGCGCGTCGGCGAGCGTGGCCCGCCAGGCGGTCGCGTCGAACGGCTGCGGGATGCCGAAGTGCCCGGAGGTGGCGCGGATGCCGTTCGCGTCGAGCAGCGCCCGGAAGGCGGCCGCGGTGAGGCCGGCGGTGCCGGCGGTCTCGACCTTGGTGTAGCCGATGTCGGCGAGGGCGGCGATCGTGCCGGCCGGGTCGGCGGTGAGCACGTCACGCACGGTGTAGAGCTGAATGCTGATCCGGTCGACCGGGATCCGGCGGCGACCGCCGGGTGCGCCGGCGGGAGCCCGGCCGGCCTGGGCGGGCGCGGCCACCGTGCCCGCGACACCGGCGGCGGCCGCCAGCACGGCGCCCGAGCGCAACAACGCGCGACGACCGAACAGCCGTCCGGTCTCGGAATGGTCGGTGAACATGAGCGATCTCCTTCCCGGCCCGCGCGGGGGCGGACCGCGACGACATCGGCGCTGCGGTCTGGAGAGTGACTAGAGATCAGCGATCGCAAATGAACTGCACGCGCGCCTGTGACGTTAACCAGCTTTTTCGGGGCTGTGAAGGACACCACACATCGGCCATTTGACCTTTGTCGGCAGAGGCCGATTTCGACCTTTCACGACAGAGGCCGATTTGAAGTGCCGAGTGTCAATGTCCCGGGCACCGGCCCACAGATACACGAACGCCACTGTCACCCTGACCTGCGCGCGGCAGGCGCGCCGCGCCGGCTGAAGGCACCCTGACCCGGTAACAGCGTGGATCAGTGCCGCTCGGCCTCGTCGATCACGTCACGGAGAAGGTGGCGGAGCTCCCGCAGGAACTGGGCGGCGCCGGCATCCGACGGGTCCTCGAGCACCCAGTTCGCTTCCCAGCCGACCAGGCGCGCCAGGGTGCCGGGCGGCTGAGGCTCGGTGACCACGGCTTCCAGAGCTGCCAGATCGCCGTAATGGCGGGCAGTGGAGAAATGTGCGGTCCGGCGGAGATCGGCGCGAACCTCCTCGAGGTTGTCCGCACCCACGACATGGCTGCTGAGGAACTCGCGGACCCGCTCCAGCGGCGGGAGCGCATTCCGCGCCTCGATGCGCGCACGCATCGGCTCAGGGAGGCGGGAGATGTCCATGGGACTCACATTATCCCGACCGGGAACGCGGTGAGGATGAACGTTTCCGGCGGGTCCGAGCCCGGTACGAGGCGGATTCGAATCTTGACCAGGCTGGTCTCGGCGTAGCGGGAATGGCGTGGGCCGGCGCCGTACATGCCGTCGTTGTAGTAGCCCTGACCCACCCGGTGCCCCGCATCAAAACCGCCGTCGTGCGCGCCTTCGAGGGCCAGGTCGTCGCGGATGCGATCCCAGTTCCGCCGGACGTAGTCGTTGACGGTTCGATTCATGGTGGACGGATCGGTCCACCGGTACGACCAGTTCTCCGGCCTCGGCCAGGGATCGTCACCGTGGACCCGGCCCTCGACCGTCTGCCGGCCCGGCGCCCTCGGCAGCGGAATGCCGGGGCCGTGCCGGTCGTCGGTGTGTGCCCCGTGAGCGCCGTACCCCGCGTCGTTGGCCGCGATGTCGAACCGCGGGGGTTCGTCGCCGAGCTGGTCACGACGACGCATGATCTCGGCGAGCCGGGCATCGTCCGGGCGCCGGGCGGGGGCCGGTGATCCTCCGGCGGCGCTCGCCGAAGGCCGTCCGCGCTGGGCAAGCCCGGCAACGGTCTGCTGCGCCTCGGCCACGTTGCGGGCCGCCGGCGCCGGCGGTCTGGCCGCGCGGGATTCTTGCGGCGCTTCGTCGTCGCCGCTGTGGGGTGCCCGGGGGCGCCCCGTCATTGCACCGAGGGGTCGGGGTGGTCCCGGCGATAGCGATCCGCCGCGTCTTCGTCGATCAATTTGTTGTCCAGCAGCCGTTCGACTGCGCGGCGCGCCGCCCGGGTATCGCGGAAGGCGTTCCAGGCCGGGACCAGTTCGGGGTGTTCGTCGTGCAGTTCGTTCCGGAACCGGCGGAACGACCCTCTGCCCTGCAACGACCGGGCCAGTCGCCGCGCCGCCCGCTCGTCGGTGAGCAGGTCGGTGAAGTCGGCCATGTCCCGGAACCAGACCCGGGACGGCAGCGCCTCGATCGGCGTCAGGCCCAGTTCCTCCAGGTCGTCCGGTGGCTCGCCGGAAATGGCGCTGTCGAATGCCGTGGAGATCTCGCCGGTCGCCGGATCGATCGTCCACTGGTATTCGTCGGCGCTCTGATCGGCCAGCGCGGTGGCCAGCAGGTCAAGATCAATCTGTTCGATCTTCAGCATCGGCACTCCCGGCGGCGAGTCAGGACGGCGTCGGGTCAGCTTGCCACAATCGGCCTCAACCGGCCGCTTCCCATCGATGGGTGAGTTCGGCCAGGTAGGGCAGGTACAGACGGGCGCCGGCCGCCGAGGCTGCCTCGACCGCGGCGGCGAGCAGGGCCGGCGCGGTCGGGTCGCGGCGTGCCACGGCCAGCGCCGCCGCCGCCCAGCGTGCCTCGTGCCGGCCCAGTGCCGGGCCGGTCGCGAGCGCACGGGCGATCAGGTGGTCGGCCTCGGTGAGCCGGTTCAGGTCGATGGCGGTCAGGGCGGCGCGGGCCGCCGCCCAGCAGCCGAAGAGGTCGAGGTTGGCGCAGAGATCCAAGGATCGGTGGAACGCGTCGAGCGCGGCCGGCAGGTCACCCTGGTGCTGGTGGGCGATGCCGATTGCCCGCCACGCGGTCGCTGTCCAGCCGCGGTGGTGCAGTCGCTGGGCGATGGCCAGCGCGGCCCGGCCGTCGGCGAGCGCATCCTCGTGGCGGCCGAGCGCGGAGAGCGCCTCGGAGCGATGCCACAGCGCGTACGTCTGGCCGTCGGGGTGGCCGAGGGTACGGGCCACGTCGAGGGCCCGCTCGGTGTCGGCGAGCCCCTGGGCGGCCCGGTCGAGCAGCACGCGGCCGTGTCCACAGGTCGAGCGCGGGGTCACCGCGCGCATCAGGTCACCCGAGCTCTCGAAGAGGTGGGCGGCACGATCGAGCTCGTCCACGCCTTCCTCGATGCTGCCGTGCAGGAACGCGGCCATCGCCCGCGCGTCGAGGATGCGCGCGGCGCCACGCGAGTCACCCGTACGGGTGTAGATCGCCAGCGCCTCCGCGGCGCGGGCGGCGGACCGCGCGGGCCGGTCGAGGTTCATGTCGATGACCGAGGCGACCTCGAGCACGGACGCTCGGACCTGGTCGTCGTCGCCGGCTTCGATCAGGGCCAGTTCGGCGACCTCGGCCGCACGCCGCATGTCGTCGGCGCCGGAGTCGAGCGCGGCGAGCTGGGCCAGGACGCCCGCGCGCGCCGGGCCGCCCGGATAACCGGCGAGCGCCGCCCGGAGGTCGTCACGGGCGGCGGCGATGTCGCCGCGCCGCCGGCGGGCCTGGGCCCGTGCGGCCAGCAGCTGCGCCCGGACCGGTCCGTCGGCGCCGCCGGTGGCGAGTCCGGCGTCGGCGAGCTGGTCGGCCTCGGCATCGGCCACCTGGTCGAGGGCGTTCGCGGCGGCGCGGGCATATGCCTCGGCCGCCCTGGTGACGTCGCCGGCGCCGAGCCAGTGCCGCGCCTGCTCGGGCGCGTCGCCCTGCGCCGCGTCGAGGACGGTGGCCAGCCGGCCGTGCAGCCGGGCCCGGGTCACGTCGGTGAGACGATCGACCACCACCTCGGCGACCATGTCATGGGCGGTCCGCCAGCCGTGCTCACCGAGGCGGACCAGATTCGCCGCGGCCAGCTCCTCCAGCGAACCGAGCAGTTCCTTCAACGACAGCTCGGCGGCGGCCGCCAGCGTCCGGGCCGGCACCTCGCGGCCCAGGAGCGCCAGGAGCCCCAGCACGGTCGCCGCCTGGCCGGCGTGTGCGGCAGCCCGGTTCTCGATGGCTCTGCGCTGCCCGGCGCGGCCGGCCTGCCGCGCGCGCCGCACGGCCTCCGGCGAAGTGGCGCGCCAACGGCCACCGGCGTCGGCCTGGTCCAGCAGCCCCTCGGAATGCAGCAGCCGGAGCACCTCGGCCACCGCCATCGGGGTCCGGTCGGTCTGGTCGGCGATCGCCGCGACCAGGTCGCCGTCGTCGACGAGATCAACCAGGGCGAAGGCGAGGAGTCCGCCCAGCTCGATCACCGGCGGACCCGGCAGCCGGCGGATCAGCTCCGCCGGGCCGGCGGACAGCTCGTCCGGCCGGTAGGCGACCACCAGCCGGGGCCGGTCGGCGCCGCCGGCGACGCTGCCGAGCAGCTGGACGCTGCTGGGGTCGGCCCACTGGAGATCGTCGACGAGGAGCGCCCGGTCCGGGTGGCCGGTGAGCAGCCGCCGGGCCGCCTCGATGATCAGGGCGTTGCGGGTCTCCGGGTCGAATCCGGCGGGTGGCGGGTCGAGTTCCGGCAGCAGCTCGGCCAGGGCCTCGCGGAGCCGGCTCGGCAGCGTCCCGAGCGCCGATCCGTCCGCGGCGAGCAGTTTCCGCAGGAGCGTCCGGGCCAGCGACCATGGTTCGTCCCGGTCGGCCCAGGACGCGGCCACGTCAACCGTCGCCACGGTGGCCGCGACCTCCTCCAGCAGCCGGGACTTGCCGGTGCCGGACCGGCCGGCTATCCGCACGATGCCGTCCGGCAGACCGGCGACGACCTGCCGGACCACGGCGTCGCGGCCGACGAAGGGCAGCACCCCGAACTCGGCCCGCGGCGCTGACGGCCCGCGGCCGCCGCCCGTACCGGATCGCAGCAGCTGGCCGTGGAGCTCCACCGCGTCCGGCGAGGGGTCGAGGCCGAGCTGGTCGGCGAGGCTGCGCCGGTACCGGTCGAAGCAGGCCAGCGCCGCGACCCGGTCGCCGGCCGCGGCCTGCGCCCGGACCAGCGCCAGCGCGGCGCTCTCCCGCAACGGTTCGGCCGTGGCTGCCGCCGTCGCGTACTCCACTGCCATCGCCGGCGCGCCGAGCCCGGCGGCGAGCGCCGCCGCACGTTCCCAGGCGATCTGGCGGGCCTGCAGCACCCGGTTCCGGTACGGCTGGGACCAGTCCGCGTACAGGTCCTCGGGCAAGGGTTCGGCGGCCGTTCCGAGCGCCTCGCGGTAAGCCGCCAGCGCCGGCGGCCCGACGAGCCGGCCGGCCCGTTCCACCGCCGCGAGGAAGACCTCCGTGTCCACGACGCAGTACGGCGGGGCGGCCAGGGCGTACCCCTGGGGGCCGGTGTGGATCAGCTCGGGCCGGCCGACCGCCCGCCGGGCCCGGTTGACCAGGACCTGAAGGTTGGCGGCCGGGTCTGCCGGCGGTCGCTGCGGCCACAGCGCGTCGATGAGCAGGTCGTTGGCGACGAACTGGCCCTGCCGGCTGGCGAGGACCCGCAGCAGCGCGCGCACCTTGCGGCCCTGGTACGCCGACTCGTCCACCTCCCGGCCGTCGCACACGACCGCGAAGCGGCCCATCAGACGCATCTCCACGGGCGCGGCCGCTAGATTCCCGCCAGTTGTCTGCAAGGCCGTGCTCCTAGCGTCGGGTCGACGGAATCACCGAGAGCCGGAGGGCACGATGTCCGAACAGACCACGCAACATGTCACCTTCACCAAGCCCGACGAGGTCCGCTCCTTCGCCAACGGGCGGCTCGAGCTGCTCCACGTTGATGGCTCCGCCATCGGCCGGCTCGTGCTGGAGCCGGGCTGGCGCTGGTCCAACGACGTCAAGCCGGTCGCCGGCACGCAGCTGTGCGAGGCGCCACATTTTCAATACCACGTGGCGGGCGTGCTGCGTATCGCCATGGCGGACGGAACCACCTTCGACGCGGGCCCGGGCGACGTGACCTCGCTGCCGGCCGGCCATGACGCCTGGGTCGTCGGCGACGAGCCGGCCGTCATCGTGGACTGGTTCGGCGCGAGCGAGTACGCGAAATGACCAGCGGGATCCCGGCCCGGCAGTTGTACGCCCGCGCGATGGCCGGCTTCGACGCGGTGCTGCACGCGGTGCCCGGCGATCGTTGGACGGCGCCGACGCCCTGCGCCGGGTGGGACGTACGGGCGCTGGTCGACCACGTGGTGCGGGAGGACCGGTGGGCGGCGGAACTGCTGGCCGGCCGGACCATCGCCGAGGTCGGCGCTCTCCTCGACGGCGACCTGCTCGGCACGGACCCGGTCGCGGCCTGGGCGGCCGCGAGCGCGGCGGCGGCAAGCGCGGCCACCGCCGCGCCGGACGACGTCATGGTGGCCCTGTCGGCAGGGCCGACGGCGGTTGACGAATACCTGCGGCAGCTCGCCGCCGACCACGTTGTCCACGCCTGGGATCTGGCCACGGCCACCGGCACGAACCTGCGCATCGAGGAGGATCTGATCGACGCCGTGACCGCCTGGTTCGCACCGGTGCGGCGGGTCTACCAGGCCCACGGGCTGGTGGCTCCCCGCCTGCCGGTGCCCGGGCCGGCGGAGAGCCAGGCCGGCCTGCTCGCGATGTTCGGCCGTTCGGAGGCGCTGGCCGCGGTGGAGCGGTTCGGCGACGCGTTCGACGCCAAGGACATCAACGCGATCATGCTGAACATGACCCCCGACTGCTTGTTCGAGACAACCTCACCTCCGGACGGCGTCCGCCACTCCGGCGCCGCGGCCGTCCGCGCCGCATGGCACCGGTTCTTCGAGGCTGCCGGCGATCACCGGTTCACCCCGGAGTCCCGCATCGTGGCCGGCGATCAGGTCATCGTCACGTGGCGATACGAGTGGACCGGCGGGCACGTGCGCGGCGTTGACCTCTTCCGCGTACGCGATGGGCTGGTCGCCGAGAAGCGCGCGTACGTCAAGGGCTGACCGGACCCGCGCGAGCGCGGCAGGGCATGCGGGCCCTGCCGCGCTCGCGTGGTTTCGGTTGACCTGCGGTAGTCGGGCGACTACGTCGCAAGTGCGCACTGGAGTTGCCGCTCCCCGGTGAGCAGAGTGCCAAGGATGCCGACCGGACAGACCGACCCGAGCTCGGAGTGCCGGACCGAGCGGCCTCCGCTGGAACGGATGCTGCAAGACCTCCCGGCCCAGCACCGGGCGATCATCGTGGCGACGTACTTCCGCCACCGGACGACCCGGGAGGCGGCGCTCCAGCTCGGCGTCACCCCGGGCGCGGTGCAGGCCCTGCTGTACGAGGCGATGCGCGAACTGTCCCTCATGGTCGCCGCCTGGCACCCGACGGCGTCGGAGGGCCCGTCAGCACAGCACCTGCAGGTCCAGTAGCGCTGGTCTCGGTCCGCGTCCCGATCGCCGGCGGCGCGAATGCATTTGATATTGCGATCGAGACACCGCTGAGCCGCCCGCCCGAATGCGAAAGCGAAGCGATTCCCCGCGCCCGCGAGAATACTCTCCCGAGGGACACGTAATCGTCCGCGGCGCCCGGCAGCGGGTTCCGCGAGGATGACATCGCTATCGACCGATCGGTGAGCCGGGCCGCGGAACACGACCATCGTCGCAGCTCAGACCAGCGTACGGGCCGATGCGGGGCCTCGAATGAAAGTTACCGGCCGATCAGCCATATTGCCCGCCGAACCGGCTTACCGCGTTTCCGGCCGCTCCTCGTTATGGTCAGGAGCGCCATTCACCCAGGAAAGAGACAACAATGCGAAAGTTCTATCGCTATGCCGTTCCGGCGGCGGCCGGCGTGCTGCTGCTGGGGTTCGCGCCGGCCGCCATGGCCGGTTCCGGCACCACCGCCCAGTCCGTCTGGGCCGGGTTCACCGCCGGTGACGGCGTGTTCGGCTACACCGACAAGCAGACGTATTCGTTCGACAGCCTGGCGGCGGCGACCCACTACGCCAACGTCCTGGAGAGCACGGCGGCACCGACCTGTTCCGGATCGGCGGCGAACTGCGGCGCGAGCAACGCTCCCCTCGCAGCGCCGGCCGCCCCGGCACCGGACGCCACCAAGATCACCCCGCTCGTCCACGCCGACCGGTGCACCTTCTTCACCGGCGGCCTGCTCAGCGGCAGCACCTACACCCAGTCCGTGACCGTCAACGGCAAGAACGGCAAGGGCAACTGGACGTACACCTCGGCGTACCGGATCACCGGGCAGACCGTCTCCCCCGAGACGGAGTGGAGTTCCGTGCTCGACTCGTCGGACGGAGCGCACGTGACCCTGCAGGGCGAGATCGCCGGGGAGTCCGTGCTCGCCAAGAGCGCGGCCACCAGCAAGTACTCGTTCAGCCTGGTCGACAGCGCCGGCGCCAGCCGGGTCACCGGCCTGTCCGTCACGCTGACCGACCCGGCCGGCACGGCGGGCACGCCGACGCCGATCGGTTCGACCGTGGTGACCGCCGCGGACGCCACGAACTTCCGCAACTTCTCCGTCGGCACCGCGCCGGCCGATCCGGCTGACCTGTACCTCGACACCCTGGTGGCGACAAACGGCAACACCGCGCTGCTCGCCAAGGGCGACGCCCGGACGATCCTGAACACCGACAGCTTCGCCGGCAACAACAACGGCGGGTCGGACGGCTCCGCGCTGGCGTACGCGCGCCTCGACCCGACCGAGGTCACGCTGACCGAGGGCGCGTGGACCGCCACCCTCGCCGGCACCGTGAAGGACAACGCGGGCACCGCCACGACGAACCTGTCGGTCGAGCGCAAGCTGGTCGTGGTCGGCTTGAACAACTGCGCGACCCCGTAGTGCACCGGCGGCGGCGCCACCCGACCGGGGGCGCCGCCGCCCGGCCCGGCCCGGCCCCGGCCCCGGTGCCGGCTCCGGCTCCGGCTCCGGCTCCGGGGTCATTCGGTGATCAGAAGACGCTCAGCAGTAACTGCGCGATGACGATCTTGGTGATCATGGCGGCGGGGAACACCGTGGTGTAGCCGAGTTCGGGTAATTCGTTCCCGGCCTGTTCGTCGGCGAAGACCAGCGTCGCCGGTTGGGTGCACATGCCGGCCAGGATCCCGGTCGCCACGCCCATCGGCAATCCGAGCACCTTGTGGCCGATGATGAGGACGCCGAACGCCAGTGGCAGGCACAACCCGAATGCGAGCAGGAGCAGCAGCCAGCCGTCCGCTGTGACGATGGTTGCGGCGAACGACTGCCCGGCGCGGGTGCCTATGCCGGCGAGGAACAGGACGAGCCCGAGTTGGCGCAGAGACTGGTTCACCCCGGCGGGTAGTTGCCAGACCAGTGGGCCGGTGCGGCGCCGGGCGCCGAGCAACAGGCCGACGACGAGGGTGCCGCCGGCCAATCCGATGCTGAAGGAGCCTCCGCCGGGCAACGGGATGCTCACCGAGCCGAGCAACAGGCCGAGCGTCAGACCCAACGCCAGCGAGGCGATGTTGACCTCGCCGAGCTCCTTGTAGGAGTCGCCGAAGAACCGGCTGAGCTCCTTCATCCGCTGTGGCGGCGCGACGACCCGCACCCGGTCGCCGAGCTCGAGCACGATGCCGGGGTCGGCCAGGGAGTCGATGTCGCCGCGGCGGATCCGTGTGATGATCGCTTCGAACCGGTCGGCCAGGTCCAGGCCGGCGATCCGTTGCCCGACGAGCCGCGGGTCGGACACGAAGATGCGGCGTACCTCCAGGTCGGTGCGGTCTGCGTCCAGCCGGTCGGGATACGGCTGCCCGACCAGCCTGGTCACGGCGTCGACCGCCTCGGCGGAGCCGACGACGGTCACCCGGTCGCCGGGCTCCAGCCGCAGGGAGGGCTCGGCGACGCCGACATATTCGTGGTGGCGGATGCGCCCGATGAGTGCCCGACCGCCCGACGCGCGGACCGCCGAGGCGACTGTCAGAGGGTGATGGATCTCGGCGGTGGCGTTGACGATCTGCTCGGTGGCCATCCCGGCGTCCACCGCGTCGGAGGTGTAGTCGATGCGCCACATCCGTTGCAGCACCGCGATCGCGGCGAGGCAGGAGATGACGCTCGCCGGGTACGCCAAGGAGTAGGCGACCACGGGCAGGTCCGCATCGGCCGTTCCACCGAGCCGTTCCACGACGGCGGCCAGGGCCGGGGTGTTGGTGAGCACCCCGGCGAAGAACCCGGCTTCCTTCGCACCGCGGAAGTCCAGCAGCCCGGCCAGCACCGCGACCGCCGCGGTGATCGCGAGGATTCCGCCCAGGGCCAGGGCGTTCCAGCGCAGGCCTGCGCGCCGCTGCGACGAGGCGAACCTCGGCCCGGCGGACAGGCCCACGGTGTAGACGAACAGCGCAAGGCCGAGCAGGTAGACGATCTCGGGCAGTCGCAGCCTCGGGTCCACCGCGCCGGCCGCGATGCCGGCGAAGAGGACGCCGGCGACTCCCAGGCTGAATCCGGCGATGCGGACCTTGCCCGCCAGGTAGCCGACGGCGACGACCAAGAACAACACCAGGAGCGGCTGGTCTGCCAGCACGCGCAGCACCATCAGCGATCGGCCCGCAGCCCGGCACGCAGGTCGGCGAGTTGCGCGGTGAGTCCCGGCGGCAGCCGGTCGAAGCGGGCGAAGTGCTCCTCTATCGAGTCCGCTTCGGCCAGCCACTTGTCGGTGTCCACCCGGAGCAACTCGGCGATGTCCTCATCGGAGAGTTCGAGGCCGTCCAGGTTGAGCTCGCCTGCCGCCGGCAGGTAGCCGATCGCTGACGGTACGGCCGTGGCGCTGTCGTCGGTGCGGTCGAACACCCAGGCCAGGACCCGGCTGTTCTCCCCGAACCCGGGCCACAGCCAGCGCCGGTCGGCAGTCCTGCGGAACCAGTTGACGTGGAACACCTTCGGCAGCCGCGCACCCGGGGTCTCGGCCATGCTCAGCCAGTGGGCCCAGTAGTCGGCCATGTTGTAGCCGCAGAAGGGCAGCATGGCGAACGGGTCGCGGCGCAACTGCCCGACCGCCCCCACGGCCGCGGCGGTCGTCTCCGACGAGACGGTCGCACCCAGGAACACGCCGTGCGCCCAATCGCGGGCCTCGAAGACCAGCGGCAGCACGGTGCCTCGCCGACCGCCGAACAGGATCGCGTCGATCCGTACGCCCGCGGGGTCCTCCCAGTTGTCCGCGATCGACGGGCACTGTGCCGCCGGCGCGGTGAACCTGGCGTTGGGGTGCGATGACAGCGTGCCGGACCGGGGTGTCCAGTCGTTGCCCAGCCAGTCGATCGCGTGCGCCGGAGGCTCCTCGGTCAGTCCCTCCCACCAGACGTCACCGTCATCGGTCAGCGCCACGTTGGTGAAGATGCAGTTGGCATACAGGGTGCCGATCGCATTGGGGTTGGTCTGCGGCCCGGTGCCCGGAGCCACCCCGAAGATGCCGTTCTCCGGGTTGATAGCGCGCAACTCACCGTCGGCGTTGAACCGCATCCAGGCGATGTCGTCGCCGAGCGTCTGCACCGTCCAGCCGGGAATCGTCGGCACCAGCATCGCCAGGTTCGTCTTGCCGCACGCCGACGGGAACGCCGCCGCGATGTGGCGCACCTCCCCAGCCGGGTTGGTCAGCTTCAAGATGAGCATGTGCTCGGCGAGCCAGCCCTCGTCGCGGGCCATCACCGAAGCGATACGCAGCGCGTAACACTTCTTGCCCAGCAGCGCGTTGCCACCGTAGCCGGAGCCGTACGAGACGATCTCCCTGGTCTCCGGGAAGTGGGCGATGTACTTCGTCTCGCTGCACGGCCAGGCCACATCGGGCTGGCCGGGCGAAAGCGGCGCGCCCACGCTGTGCAGCGCCTTGACGAAGTCGCCCGCCGGGCCGATGAGATCGAGGGCCTGCTTGCCCATCCGCGTCATGATGCGCATCGACACGACCACGTACGGCGAATCGGTGATCTGCACACCCAGCTGGGAGATGGGCGAACCGAGCGGGCCCATCGAGAACGGCACCACGTACATCGTCCGGCCCCGCATCGCCCCGGCGAAGAGAGCCGTCAGGGTCTGCCGCATCTGGTCCGGCTCGGCCCAGTTGTTCGTCGGCCCGGCGTCTCCCGGATCCGCGGAGCAGATGAACGTGCGGTCCTCCACCCGGGCGACGTCCGAGGGATGCGAACGGGCCAGGAAGCTGTTCGGCCGCAGCGCCGGATTGAGCCGGATCAGCGTCCCGGCATCGACCAGTTCGTCCGTCAGCCGCGTCCATTCGGCCTCGGAGCCGTCACACCACACCACTTCTTCCGGTTCCGTAAGAGCGGCAACATCCGCTACCCACGACAGAAGACCCGCGTGCTTGGTGGGTTGCTTGAGTTCCATGATTCCGACATCCTCCGGTCTCGTCGCGGAGGTGACCGCAGGGTTGCGGACATCCAGGAGCCAGTCCAACAGGCCCCGGCCCACGCCCGCAGTGCCAGAGGACCCGACCGGGCGGGGTACACCCGCACATAGCGTGTTTCCGGCATGTTGCGGGATACTCACGGGCTGTCGTGAGGCCTGAGCTTTTGCCCCCGGCTGGTCGAGGATGGGAAGGTCGCCGGGCGCGGCCGGTCGTGGTCGGTGGACCTCAACCAGCCACGGTGAACGCCGCCACCGAACCCGCGGCACAAGCCTCGTGCGGCGCGCCGACAAACGCCGTACCCCTGTCCTCCGGCGCCGCGACCTGGAAGCCGGGCACCCGTACCGTCTTCTCGCAGGTCTCGGTGGCCGGTCGGACCGCGGCCCGGACGCGGTCGCCCGGCGCGAGCAGCATGGCCGGCGTCGCCGCGCCGGCCGGGGTGAATGCGCCGGCCGCGGTCTTGACGCCGGGGTGTCCCCGCAGCGAGCAGGCGTGCCCGGTGATGTTCTCGAAGATCAGGGACCCGGCATCGGCGGTGATGCGAAGCTCGCCGGTGCGGCACCGCGAGGGTGGCTCGCCCGTTGCGGGATCCACGTAGTCCGCGCCCGCGTCGGGCAGCACCAGCGTGTACGCCGTGGCAGAGACCGCCGCCAGGTCCAGCACTCCGGCGTTGCCCGCCGCGAAGGTGCCGGCCGTGGCCCCGGAGGGCGCCGCCGCGAGCGTGAGCCCCAGCGCGCCGGCCGCCAGCAATGTTCCCCGACCGATGTTGCGCATCCGTTGCTCCCCCGAGGTCGTGCTTCCGTGTCCTGGTAGACGTTAGGGGGATCGACGATGATCTTGCTCCCCCTTCCGTGCCACATGGGCTGCCAATGCAGGTGCATGGCTTACCCGGCCCTCGGCGGCCTCGGCGTAGGTGCGGACGCTGAGCGCCACGAGGTGTTCGAAGAAAGCCTCCTGGCGGCGACGCGGCGGCGACGGGCCGCCGAGTCCGCCTTAATGCCGCTCCCCACTGTTAGGCAATGGCGGTTCTCCCGCCCACCGCACTACTCGGTTCCAGCGCGCTCCAGGTCGGGATCCTCGCGATAGTCGCTGATCATTTCGACGGCTTCGGTCTCCGGCCGGTATTCGGGGTCCAGCCGTACCAGATCCCATTCGTTGATCCAGGCCCGAACGTACTGCCGCATGCGGGTCGCCCCGAGCCGTTCGAGGCCCTTCACATCGGGGGGTCGCCAGCCGAAAGCCTGCCCATGCAGCTCACGCAGCCGGGCGTACACCTGCTTGAGTTCGGTGTCGTCCGGCGGGGTGAGAAGATGCGTCTCCCGGTCGATGATTCGCATTCCGAGCTCAGCGGCCGTTGCGAGCTCGCCCGCTTCCGGAGTGCCCTTGGCGCGCAACCGCGCCGGGACGACGTCCCGGTCGTTGCGCCCGGTGATGACTGCCGCTTCGTAGTCGTCGGTCATCGCGAAAACCGCAGCCATCGGGATACCGCCGCCGGCGTGCTCGCCGCGCATCCACCGGGCCAGTTCCGCGTACGATTTCGCGCGCTGGAGCAGCGAGTAGCGGCCGATGAGTTCGACCTCGTCGAAGAGGAGCAGCCACCCGGGGGAGTCCGCGGCCGCGAGCAGCCGGGCCGCGAAGCGCATCCGCTGCCGTGCCAGTTCCGGCGCCGCGATCGGCGGCAGGAGGGGCCGCTGCTCGCCGATCTCCTTCAGCCGCCTCCGCAGTTCCGGGACCGCGATCGGATCGCCCGACCAGAACCGCAGAATCGTCTCGGCATACGCCGCATCCCGATCACGAAGGTGCGCGAACAGTGCGAGGGTCGCCGGGAACCGTTCGTTCAGCTCCGCGCCGCTCGAAGAGGCCCAGCGCAGCAGCTCGGCGTATGACCGGCCGTCGAGGTCGAGCTCGGCGGCCGCTTCGACGATCGCCGGACGGGCCTGTCCCTCCCGCCAAGCCGAGTCGGCCGCCGCCCGGAAGACCTTGGCGGGATCGTGAAGCGGGGTCTCCTTGCTGATCACTACGCGACTGACGGTCCAGCCGGCGTTCAGTGCCAGCCGGGCGAGGTGCTCCAGGAGATGGCTCTTCCCAGCACCGAAGCCGCCACCGATCAGCATGCTGCCCGGGGTGCCGGCCTTCACCGATGCGCACAGAGATTCGAAGCGGTCTTCGATCGCCGACTGCCCGCTCCCCAGCGCCGCGACCGCGTCCCGGCTGGGCACTCCCGAACGCAACGCCTCGATCGCGCGGCGGGCGGCGACGGCCGCCGCGCTTTCGCTGTCCGTGCCGGTCATCAGGACACCTCCGTTGCTTCGGCGCCGAGACGCACCAGCGCGGCGTACGGGTTCTGCCGGCGCCTGTCGCGCACCTCGTCGGTGACCCGCATTTGCAGAGCCGTATATGACGGCAGCCCTCGGGCCTCGTCGTGGACCAGGACGGTCGGCACCTGGACGGCAACGAACAACCCGGCGATCTCGTCGATCGCGTCGATCAGCTGGCGAACCAGCTCGTACGCGTCCAGGGTCGCGGCCTTCGCGTAGTAGAACCCGTCCCGCAACCCCACCGGCGGGCGCCGGGTCACCGCAAGGCGGTCCAGATCCAGCCGCAGCACCAGGCCGGTCCGCCCGGCGACACGCAGCCATCGGGTCAGCGACAGCAGCAGCGGCCGGGCGTTGTAGCGGTTCACCTTGGTGTTCAGCCCCACGCCGCGCAGGTCCGCAGCGGGTAGCCGTTCGCCTTGCAGCCAGCCGATCACCGTCTCCCGCTCGCGGAGAGTCACATCGCCCCGGCCCAGACGTTCCTGACACAGTCGGAGCATCGCCACCCGGAACTCGTGGCTCATCTCCGCGTCTCGCAGCACCAGCCGTTCGATGGCCCGGCGGACGCTGCGGTACAGCTCAGCGGCGTCCACATCGTGATGCCGGGCGATCACCGCGAGATCGATGCCGTCGGCGCCGGCGGGCGCGGGGAAACCCGCCAGGTCCAGGGAGGATCGTACGACGGCGTCCGCCAGCCCCACCCAGTCCATCTGCCGGGCTACAGCGGTGAAGACCTGGTCGATCAGGTGGATCCGGGTGGACACGGCATCCACTTCGGCATATGCGTAACCGTTGCCGAGCTCGGGAAACGCGGAGGCCAGCCGGCCACGGACCTCGTCGTCCGCGGGACACAGCAGCTTGACCGAGGCGCCGCCGCCGGCGATGTATCCGGCCAGGTACTCGCGCTCGACGAAGTCGAGATAGGCGGCGACGCCGAGCTCGGCGGTGCTCACGACTCGGCCGGCTCGGTGGCGGTGGTGAAGGAGACCCCCCAGTATCGCTGCTCCTGGCCGTTGCGAGTCACCGTGGTCAGCACGCCGGAGCCCTTGGTTCCGGTGCTGGCCGACCAGCGCAACTCCCGCGGATTGCGTTCGGTGTGGGTGACCCCGCTCTGGTCGAGCAGATAGAGGTCACGGGCGAACTCCTGCCGGGAGTACTGGGTACGCTGCCCCGGCAGCATGGTCAGCACCGTCCAGATGTCGACCAGCCGGATCACGGCGTCGGCACGGGCGCCATCGACGGCGACGCGCAGTTCGTAGGCGGATCGCAAGCTGTCCAGGAACTGCTCGGCCTTGAAGCGGGTACCCCGTTCCTGTGCCCGGGCCAGCGCGCTGACCAGCACCGAGGGGCGCAAGCGCCGGTCACGCACCTTGTCGATCTCGATCGCCGCGTCGTTGGGCAGAATCCGCAGCAGCGAGGGGTAGCAGAGCAGCCGGTCATCGTCGCCCTCGACGATCGACAGTCCTCGCACCGCCGCCTCCGCCAGCAGCTCCTTCACGAACCCGCCCGATGCGAGGTATTCGCGCTCATCGAAGTCGAATGCCTCACCGAGCACACGCGTCTCGGCCGCGAGCCCGTCGGCCGCGGTCTGTGCGGCTGACAACCCTTTCCGCAGGTCACGAACCTGACCGGTACGAGCCGCGCCGAGCGCCCGCTTCAGCTCCCGCACCGCCGCGTTCGCGCCGCGCAGTGCGGTCTCCAGCGCCCGTTCGGTGGCCGCGAGCGACGTCTCGATACTCTCCGCAGCGGACGGCTGCTCCGAGTCCCCGGTCAACTCGACGGAGGTTGGATCTGACACGTTTGCGGTCCCATCTCGTGGAGCGTAGCGGCTGCCCCGGTCCGGCGGCATCACCCTGCGGATTACAGTGCGACGTGTGGTCAGCGCATCGCGATCCCCATGGCGATGGGTGCCGCCCAGGGAGCCTGCGGCGGTCGGCGGCCATGTTATCCCCGGCGGACTCCTCTACATCGGCGGGCACCTCGCCGAGCCGGCTCTGATCAACCCCGACCTGCCGGTGGCTGCCTCGCCCGGCCGTTTCATCGTGCCCAGCAGCGGCCCGGAACTGGCGTACCGTCTGCTCTCGCCCGGCGCCCGCAAGGCCTATCTGGACTGGCTGGCCGGCGGCCGGCGTACGGAGGTCCCGCCCGGCCTGGTCCTGCTCTTCTGCTTCGGACTCGAACGCCGCCTGCTGCTGGACGGGGACGACGATCCCGCGGTGCACCGCGAGCTGCCCGCGCTCACCATGGCGGTACGAGGGCTGAGGGCGAGGTACGGCGCCGGTGCGACAGCTCTGCGTGACACCCTCGAACAGCTGCTCGACCTGCTCGAACTGTTGACAGCCCCGCACCGGGCGCCGACTGCCCAGCCCGACCGGGAGTCGGCGATGGCGGTACGGACGGGGCTGGCTCGTTTCGCGGTCACCTCGGCTCCGGTGCCGGCCGGCTGGGCGCGTGCATGGCTTCGTCACCATCCGTCGCTGACGCCGCGCCGGAGTGAGACCGACTGCCAGGCGGAGTTCAACCGCCTCTTCACCCTCCGGTACCAAGATCGCTTCGGACGCGGGATGATCCCACCGAGAGACAGCGTCGGCATCCGGCTGCGCTACCGGCCCGCCAACCCCGGCCTGGCCACCACCCTGGTCTGCCGTGCCGACCTACCCGACCTGCTGGTTGAGCCGCAGGACGTACGGCCACTCGCCGCGCTGCGCGACGAGGTGGCCACCGCCCTGGATCCGTACCGCCGCTGGCTGGCACGGTTTCCGCAGGGACGCGAGACGCTTGCGGCCGTACCGATGCTGCCCACCGAACTGGTCGACGCCCGGTACGGCCGACTCGGCGCGGTGCGCGTCTGGGCCGAACGTCACCTCGACGGGCAATCGCGGGCCTTCATCAACGCCGGCGAGTTCTGGGAGTTCTGGTCGGCCGCGGCACCGGAGCGGATGGCCGCTGACGAGGCCGCCGCGCTTCTGGCAGTGCTCGCGAAGCTCGACCTCGGGGTCGAGCCGGACGTGCGTTTCGGCGCCACGGCCCTGGCTCCCGGCCCGGCGGTCCTGTTCCGGCTGGCCCCGCCGACGGCCGACCGGCCGGGCCCCTCGTTCCCCTCCGCGGCAGCCATCGCCCGGTGCGCCGCCGCAGTGGCCTCAGCAGCCGGCCCCGTCGATCCACGAGGCCGGATCGGAACCGCACTGCTGGCCACGACCACTGACCTGGCCGCCGTCCTGCGCCTGGATCCCGGCGAGGACCTGCGGCTGGCCGCGCGGCTGGGCTGGCTGCTGACCACCCGCGTGGACATCGACCGGCTCGGCCGGCAGACGACCATGATGACAGCCGCCGACCGGGAGACAGCCGGGCATTACCTGGTGACGGTGGCGGTCACGGCCGACCCCGCAGTCAGCCCGGCCACCGTCGCGGCGCTGACGCGGATCTATCGGATCCTCGGGCTGCAACCGGACCTCGTCTTCCACCGGCTCCACGAACGCAGCACGGCAGACGTGCCGACGATCCTGCCGCGCATCGCCGGCCCGCCGGATCCCATCGCCGAGACCGCGGATGCCGCCCGGGCGGATGAACCGGTCGTCGTCCAGACCGGGGAAAATCACTCGAACGGGTACGCCCTGCCCTGGACGACACCCGCTGGGCCGCAACGCACCGGCTTCCTCATCGACCCGGCCCTGGTCCGGAAGAAGCAAACGGAGAGCAGCGCCGCCGCCGCGGTCCTCCACGCGATTTTCGAAGAGCAACCCCCTGAAGAGCAGGAACGGCAGCCACCGGCCGATCAACCAGTCACCGGTCTTGATCATGCCCACGGCGCCCTGCTGCGCGCCCTGGCAGTGCGTCCCTCGTGGAATCGGGAGGAGTACGTGGCCCTCGCGATGGTGCACGGCGTCATGCCGGACGGCGCCCTGGATCTGCTGAACGAGGTGGCGATCGACACCACTGGAGCCCCGGTGGTCGAGGGCGACGCTACCCTCACCGTTGCCGACGACATTCTCACGGAGCTGCTCGCGTGACCGCCTGCACGCCAGTGGCATCCGGCCATGCCAAAGATGGGCGCGCGCCATGACACACCCGGGTACACCATCCGCGGCCGGACGAATCCGGCCCCGGGAGCGGGACGCGATCGTTGCCTCGCTGCGGGCAGGCATGGTCCCGCGCGCCGGGCAACAGCACATCCAGGTCGGCCGGGCAGCCGAGGTGCAGGCGGCGGTGCATGACGTCGACAGAATCGCCGGCGGCGGCGCCGGCTGCCGGTTCATCATCGGAGAGTACGGTTCGGGAAAGACCTTCTTCCTGCATCTGGTCCGCTCGGTCGCCCTTGAGCGGCGGCTGGTCACCGTACACGCGGATCTGTCTCCGGACCGGCGCCTGCACGCCGGTGCCGGGCAGGCGCGCGCTCTCTACGCGGAGCTGATGAGCAACATGGCGACCAGGGCCCGGCCGGACGGCGCGGCGCTGGCCACGGTGGTGGAGCGGTTCGTCACCTCCGCGCTCGGCGACGCCGCCGCTTCGGGTGACGACCCGGCGGAGACGATCCGGACACGGCTCGCCTCGTTGACCGAGATGACCGGCGGCTACGACTTCGCCGCAGTGGTCGGCGCCTACTGGCGCGGTTACGACAGCGGGGACGACCGATTGCGTACGGACGCCGTGCGCTGGATGCGTGGCGAGTTCACCAGCCGGGTGGACGCCCGCGCCGCACTGGGCGTACGGACGATCGTCGACGACAGCACCTTCTACGACCACCTGCGACTGATGGCTCGCTTCGTACGCCTGGCCGGTTTCAACGGCTTGCTCGTCTGCCTCGACGAGATGGTCAACCTCTACAAGATCATCGGATCAGCCGCGCGAAACGCCAACTACGAACAGGTATTGCGGATCGTCAACGACACGACCCAGGGCAGCGCGGCCCATCTGGGCTTCCTGTTCGGCGGCACCCCCGAGTTCCTGCTCGACCCGCGGCGCGGCCTGTTCTCCTACCCGGCCCTGGCATCGCGGCTCGCGCCGAACCGGTTCGCCGGCAGCGACCGGATCGACCACTCCGGCCCGGTGATCCGGTTGGGCAGTCTGGCCCCGGAGGACGTCTTCGTTCTGCTGACGAAACTCCGGCACGTGTTCGCCGCAGGCGACCCGGCACGGTACCTGGTGCCGGACGAGGCACTCACCGCGTACATGGCGTACTGCTCGGAGCGGCTCGGTGACGCGTACTTCCGTACCCCCCGAGAGACCATCCGCGGCTTCCTCGACCTGCTGGCGCTGCTCGAGCAGCACCCCGGCCTGCACTGGTCAGCTCTTCTCGGCATGCTCGACCTCGCGCCGGCCGGCTCCGCGCCCGGAGACGACGAACTCACCTCCTTTCAGCTCTGAGCCGGTGAACGAGAACCCGCCGTCACAGGCGTACGCCCTCTACCATCCGGCCATCCAGCGATGGATCTACAACCAGGGCTGGGACCGCCTGCGTGATGTCCAGGAACGCGCCGCCGCGCTGATCAGTGCCGGGGAACGCGACGTCATCATCGCCTCGGCCACCGCGAGCGGCAAGACCGAGGCGGCGCTGCTACCGATCCTCTCGGTCCTCGCCCGCCTGCACGCGCAGGGCATCGGCGCGGGCGTCGGGGCACTCACGGTGAGCCCGTTGAAAGCGCTGATCAACGACCAGTACGACCGGATAGCCGGCCTGGCGGATCCACTCGGCCTCCGCGTGCACCGATGGCATGGCGACGCGCCGGCAGCCGGGAAAGCCAGAGTGTTACGCGCCCCGGACGGGCTGCTGTTGATCACCCCCGAGTCCTTGGAGGCGCTTTTCGTCCGGCACGGCGACCGCGCGGGCCGGATCTTCGGAGGCCTGCGGTACATCGTCGTCGACGAGTTGCACTCCTTCATCGGGACCGAACGGGGTGCCCAACTCCAGGCACTGCTTCACCGGGTCGAACGGGCTGCCGGCCGGCGAATACCGCGGGTGGCGCTCTCCGCGACGCTCGGCGATTTCGCGGGCGCGGCGGAATTCCTCCGGCCGCGTGGTGGCGCCGAGGTCGCGGTGGTGTCCTCCACCGAGCCCGGCGGCGAGATCCGGCTCCAGGTCCGCGGCTACCTCGACCCTGCCACCCCGCCACCTCCAGGGGAGGAACCCGGTGATCGCGCCGCCATAGCCGATCATTTGTTCCGGACCCTGCGAGGCACCGACAATCTTGTCTTCGCCAACTCACGCGCAGCCGTCGAGGTGTACGCCGACCTGCTCACCCAACGCGCTGTCCGGGCCAACGCCCCGGCACGTTTCCTCGCCCACCACGGCAGCCTGTCCAAAGAGGTACGCGAACACGTCGAGGAACGCCTCAAGGATCCGGCCACCCCGGTGACCGCGATCTGCACCTCCACCCTGGAACTCGGCATCGATGTCGGCTCGGTGGACTCGGTCGCCCAGATCGGAGCCCCGCCGACCGTCTCGGGCCTGCGGCAACGACTCGGACGCTCCGGCCGTCGGCCGGGTCAGCCGGCCGTCCTGCGGGTGTACGTGGCAGAACCGGAACTCACGCCTGGCATCGCCCAGGCGGACACGCTTCGTCCCGAGCTGTTCCAGACCGTCGCCATGATCGAGCTGCTGATCGCGGCCTGGTACGAGCCTCCGGACGACGCGGGCCTCCACCTCTCCGCGCTGATCCAGCAGATCCTGTCCATCACCGCGCACCAGGGCGGTGCGACCGCTGGCGAGTTGTTCGCGACGCTCTGTGACACCGGCCCTTTCCGGCGCGTCGACCAGGGCCTCTTCCTCCGCGTCCTACGCGACATGGGCCGGCATCAACTCCTCGAACAGCATCCCGACGGCGCCCTGCTCCCAGGCCGGGAAGGCGAACGGCTCCTCGGGCACTACAGTTTCTACGCCTCGTTCCACACGTCCCTCGACTACCGGCTCGTCGCCGACGGCTACACCCTCGGCTCGCTCCCCGTGGACCGCCCGATCCTCCCCGGCACGCTGCTCATCTTCAGCGGCGCGCGATGGCGGGTCCTGTCCGTGGACACCGCACAACGGCTGATCGAGCTGACTGCCGCCGAGGCAGGCAAGCCACCCGTCTTCCCCGGCACCGGCGGAGAGATCGCGGACGACGTGAGGCAACGGATGTTCCAGCTGTATCGCTCCGGCGACGTCCCCCGCTATCTCGACGCCACGGCACGGACTCTGCTGGCCGAGGGGCGAGCCGCATTCCATGCGTACGGGCACGCCACCCGCCGCATCTTCGCCCAGGACCAGGAGACATTGCTGTTCCCCTGGTGCGGCGATCGGATCATGAACACGCTCGTCGCGGTCCTCGGACTGCACGGGCTGACCGTGGGGCAGGACGGGCTGGCGATCACCGTCGCCAGATGCACACCCCATCGGCTCCTCGGATTGATCACAAACCTGGTGGCCGGTCCGGCGCCCGACCCCGTCGCCGTAGCCGCCACCATACGAACGAAGCAACACGACAAGTACGACCGCTACCTGAGCGAAGATCTCCTCGACGTCGCGTACGCGGCACGTGCGCTGGACGTACCTGGCGCCTGGACCTGCCTCACCGGCCTCGCCGATATCACCGCTCCACCGCCGTGATCACTCAGCTCGGTCGACGTCCTCCAGGCCGTCGCTGTATTGGGCCAGGAGTTCCGGCACCGCCCGGTCGTAGCGTGAGCCGTCAGAACGACCCCGTCACGGGGTGCCTCGTTCGGGTGATCAGTCGATCAGACGCCGAGCGAGGCGTTCGGCATTGAGTCCCTGCATTGCTCCGTCGACAGCCTCCGGGTCGGTGAGGTCGATACCGCGGGCCGCCAGCTCCGCAGCGATCTGCTTGGCCGGACCCCACGCCGCCCTGCCGCCGACCACGCCGCGCCGAGCCACCCACTGGCCCACCGCTCGACCTCGAGCGCACTGTCCTCGGACACGATCGACGGCGCATCACGCATCAACCGATCCGACAACCGCAACTCACGCACCGCTCGCTGCGGACGCTTCGGCTTACCCCGTCCCGCGGGACGACCACGACTCTTGGGCATATACCCGTGTACCACATCGAGCCCGGGACAACGCCCGAGCGAACCGCGGTTCGCGCAATGCCATATTCGACCAAGCGGTATCAGTATGCGAAATCCGTACCGACGGTCGCCGGTGACCCGCTGCCCGTACGGATGGCCAGGTCACGGGCAGCGGGATGAGGCCCGATGACATGTGGTCCGGCGTTTTCGCTGGTCGTCGGAGGCGGGTTTTCGTTAGCGGTCAACGAGCGCGCTGGAGCGTTCGTCGCACTATTGGTACTATCGCTCCATGTCGAGACGCACTGCGCTAGCCGCGATCAGCCCGGTGGCCAGCGAACAGTGGGGCATGATCACCGCAGGACAAGCCCGCTTGCTCGGGGTATCCCGGCAAGACCTGAACCGACTCGTCGATGACGGCACGCTGGCCATCGCCGATCAGGCCACGCGGGTATATCGACTCACGGGCGTGCCGGAAGACCCTGACCTCGACGCGCTACGTGCGGCCTGGCTGCAACTCGGCGGCGCCCAGTCGTGGCACGAACGCACCACCGCCCCGAACCTCGTCATCAGCCACCGCAGTGCCGCGCACCTGCGCGGACTCGGTGACCTGATTCCGTACGAACACGAGTTCTACGCCACCACCCGACTGCGACCACGACGCAACGACATCAAACTGCGCGTCCGGTCACAGATCGCCCCGGACAGCTGGGAGATCTGGGGTGGGCTTCCGGTACACACCGTACCGGCGATCGTTGACGATCTGCTTTCCGACGGCGAGGACGAGTCCGCGGTGGCTCAGGTCGTCCAGGATGCTCTCGCGCTGGGCCTGCTGCGCGATGAGGCGCTCACTGCCATCGTCGCGCCCTACATTCGCGTGAACGAAGGCGCAGGCCAGTTGGGTGGGCTCCGGATCCATACCCTTCAGACCTGACCGTCGATGGCCATGCTGGAAGCATGCGAATTCGGATGTCGACCGGGCTGGCAGTGGTGTTTCTGATTCTGGTCGGTGCGGGCATGTTCTGGGCGGGCCGGGTGACGGGCGCCGGGCCGAGGCCGGCGGCCGATCGAGGGTACGACGCCGGGCATGTCGACGGCGTACGTGAGGGCCGCGCCGAGCAGGCCACGTTGAACCTGCCGGCGACCGACAAGGCGATCTTCGAATCCGGCTACGCCGCCGGGGCAACCGACGTCTTCGCCGGCTACGACGGTGGCTGGGACCACAATGCCCCGTACGTCATCGTGCTGGCGCCGGGCGGCCCGGCCGTCACCTACCGCATCGCATCGCGGATGCGTCTGGAGCCGGGCGTGGACTACTACCTCTGCCCCGACGGCCATACGTTGTGCCGGCGGCCGCGCTGACCCCTGTTGTGCGTAGACTTCCGCGCCATGCCGCAGGTATGGAAAGTGTCCCCGCTCGGGCGGTTCGGCAGCCTCGCGTGGGTCGTGCTGATGGCGGTGTTCGCCTTCCTCACGGCTGGCCCGGTGACGGGCGCCGCGGCGCTCGTGGTCGGCCTCGCGGCCGTCTGGCGCTTCGCGTTCTGGCCGGCTCTGACCCTCACCGGCACAGACGTCGTCGTCCGCAATCCGTGGGGCACGAGCCGGGTGCCACTGGGCGATGTCGCCGGCACCGGGGGGCGCCTATGCCGGACTGAGCATCCGGCGCCGCTCCGGAGGGGCGGTCACGGCCTGGGCGGTGCAGAAGCCCAACGCGGCGAAATGGTCCGGCAAGACTTCCCGGGCGGACGAGGTGGCCGCAGCCGTCATGGCAGCGGCCGGGCGCGTACAGGTCGAGCACGCGTCCTAGCTTGTTTCGCCAGGCAAAGCCGGCTCGAGCTGGTCAGAGACGGTCGGCCACGGCGATGATGAAGGCTTTGACCTGGTCCGGTGCGCTGGTCTGGTCAGGGTGGACCGTAATGGTGACCACCAGGTTGCTGACCCGCACATAAAAATCACGATCTCGGACGTACGCGTCGTCGCCGACACCAGCAAAGGCGGTCACGCCCGGCCGGGAACGGATGTCGTTCATCAGCTGCTTCGCACCGGCGATGTCGCGCACCGGCTCAATCTTGGGGCACGCGCGCGGGGCCATGTCGTAGCGTCCCTCCTGCTGCGTGACCACGTACCAGACGCCGACACCGGCCGCGATCAGCAGGGCGGGCACGAGGGCGAGTACGACGAGAGCACGCAGGCGCATAGCCGCCGATCGTAGATCACGCAAAATCGTGATCCGTGATGCGAGATCCAACGCGCTTGGTGCCGCCGATGCCCATCGACCTTCGATGCGTGTGCGCTGGGGCACTCGTCGCACAGCGATGTATCGACGGCGTCGGCCCCCGTGTATGAAAAGCATTCATCTATAACTGTCATCCGCATGCGTGGCAGTCGACCAGTGCCCGGACCGGCGGGACATCGGAAGAGGCGATACGTGGCCAGGACCCTGCCCGAAAGAACGTTCACCGGAAGACCACAGACGAGAGTCGGCGCTCTGCTCGCGGCCGCACTGTGCGTCGTGTTGGTCGTGGCCGGCTCCGCGGAACCGGCCGCCGCCGCCGACGCGGCCTGCGGCACGGCCGGTTCGAATTTCGACCCTCAGGCCATCGCGTCGAACACTGCCGCCCTGCGCATGGGCTGCGCCAGGGACGCCGGCAGCCTGCGGTCGCTGGCCGCCGGCGACAACGACATGGTGAGTGCTGTCGACTTCAACGTCACGACGCGACTCGACCAGTGGCAGCAGCTGATGCGCGGGGTGGTCGACACCACGCGCGCCGACCAGGGGCGGGGACTGACGCTCAGCGAGTCCCTCGCCCAGCAGGCGCAGCGCAACGCGGTGGGCGTCTACAAGCAGGAGCCCGGCGCCCGGTTCGACGGCAGCATCCAGGTCGTCGGCAACAGCCTCGTCATGGTCATCCCGGCGGGAGAGGTCAGCACGGCCGCCAACTGGTGGCAGAAGTCGCTGGCGTTCATCGTCGGCACCGCCGTACTCATCGTGTCCACGGCGCTCTGCATGGCCGCGTTCAACGTCGGCGCACCCCTGGCCGCCCCCATCTGCGGTGCCGTCGGCGGGGCCTTGTCGGGCCTGGTCGGCGAGCTGATGAACGCCTATTTCGACGGCCGGTCCCTCGGTGACGGCGACGTCTGGGCCGAAGCGGTCGCCATCGCGTTGCTCAGCGGGGTGACCGGGGCCGCCGTCGGCAAGCTGGTGGAGTTCGCCGCCGCCGGGCTGAACACCTCGATCAGCGCTGCTCAGCAGAGCATGCGCAACATCATCACCCGGTGGGGCTCCTGGTCGAACCCGCTCCCGCTCATCGCGGGCGTGTGGAGCAACGACGGTTGGGGCGTGCTTGTCTACAACTACGTCGAACGCCTGGCCCGCGGCGTCACGGCGACCGACGTACGCCTCAAGGTCATGCCCCTGGGCGACTCGATCACCTACGGCACGGGGAGCACCAACAGCGCGGGCTACCGGCAGGCGCTCTACGGCTTGCTGACGCAGCACGGCGCCGGTGTCGAGTTCGTCGGCTCCCAGAACTCCGGGCCGGCACCCGGTGCCCATGAGGGCCATTCCGGCTGGCTGATCGACGACGTCGCCGGCATCGTCGACGGCGCACTGTCCAGGTACAAACCGAACGTGGTGCTGCTGCACCTCGGCACCAATGACATGAACAACAACGTCAACCCGGCGGGTGCCCCGGGCCGGCTCGGCAGCCTGATCGACCGGATCTTCCGCAACCAGCCCGGGGTCACGGTCGTGGTCTCGACCATCGTCCCCGCGACCATCGCGGCGACCCAGACGCGGATCAACGCCTTCAACGCGGCGATCCCCGACGTGGTGGCCAGCCGCCGCTCGGCCGGCAAGCACGTGCAACTGGTCAGCATGAACTCCGTGACACCGCCGGATCTGGCGGACTGGCTGCACCCCAACGACCGCGGCTACCAGAAGATGGCGGCGAACTTTTACCACGGAATCCTCAAGGCGCGCGATGCCGGCTGGGTGACGGCCCCGCCGGCCGGCGGGGACTCGGCCGGCGGCCCCGTGCAGGGCTGGTCACCGCAAGGTGTCGTGGCCTCCGGAACGATGGGCGCCGGCTCCTACCCCGGCGGCCTTTCGCTGGGCAGCGGCGACCAGGTGCGGCTGGCCGACGTCAGCGGGGACGGCCGGGCCGACTACCTGGTCACGCACCCGAGCGGCAAGGTCGACATCTGGAACAACGGTGGCACCGACCCGGTCACCTGGCTGGGACACCGCACGATCGACCTCCCCGCCCACGATGACGACTGGGAGTTCGCCGACGTGATCGGCGACGACCGGGCCGAGCTGCTCCAGCAGGATCCCGACTCCAACCCGACCTTCGGGACCGTCCGGGGCTACGACGGCGACGGCAAGTTCGTCTTCTTCGGGTCCTACGACCGGATGGGGCGGAACATGAACTGGGCCGACCTCGACGGCGACGGCGACGGCGACCTCCTCGACGTGGCCGACGACAGTTCGGTGCAGTTCGAGTCGAACGAGGGCGCCGGTGAGTTCGCACCGCGCACGCTGGTCGCCACCGGCGTCGGCGTGCCGGGGGCCAACGTCCGGTTCGCCGACCTCAACGGCGACCGGCGCGCCGACTACCTCGTCGTCAACTCGGACGGCTCGGTGAACGCCTGGCAGAACGCCGGCCCCGGCGGCACCGGCTATCTCTGGCAGCCGCTCGGAGTGATCGCCACCGGCGTCGGCTCCACCGGCAGCCGGACCCAGTTCGCCGACGTCGACGGCGACCGCAGAGCCGACTATCTCGTCGTCGACCCGGCATCCGGCAACACCCAGATGTGGCGCAACGGCGGTCCCGGCGGCAGCGGCTACCTGTGGCTCCCGCAGGGCTCGATCACCACGGGAAACGCCGACCGCGTCGTCTACGCCGACCTGGACGGCGACCACCGGGCGGACTACCTCCAGGTGAACGCGGACAGCTCCGTCCAGGCTTGGGCGAACGGCGGCCAGAACCCGACCACCTGGCCGTGGTATCCCCGGGGAACCGTCGCGAGTGGCGTCGGTAAGCCCGGCGCCAACGTCAGGTTCGCGGACATCAACGGCGACTCCCGGGACGACTACCTCGTCGTGAACGCGGACAGCTCCGTGCAGGCGTGGCTCAACGGCGGACCCGGCGGAGCCAACTGGCTCTGGTATCCGCAAGGCACGGTGGCCACCGGCGTCGGCGTCCCGGGCAGCCAGATCCGGTTCGCCGACCTCAACGGCGACATGCGGGACGACTACCTGGCGGTGAACCCGGACAGCTCCGTCAAAGCCTGGCTGAACGGCGGAGCCGGCGGTGCGAACTGGCTATGGTTCCCCGAGAACACCGTTGCCACAGGCGTGGGTGCTCCCGGCAACCAGATCAGGTTCGCCCACCTGTACGGCACCGCGAGCGCCGACTTCCTGGTCCTGGGCGACAACGGCTCGGTCAAGGTCTGGCAGAACGGCGGGCCCGGCACCAACGGTTACCTCTGGTTCCCCGGCGGTGAAGTGGCCAGCGGCGTCGGCGCTCCCAGCAGCCAGATCCAGTTCGCCGACCTCAACGCCGACGGACGAGACGAGTACCTCGACGTCGACCCCCGCACCGGCGCCACCAGGGTGTGGCTCAACGTCGGATGAGCCGCCGGGGATGCCGCTGCCCGCACCACCTCGGGCAGCGGCATCCCGCTGTGGCATCCGCCGCGACCGCTCAGCGGCCGAGCGGCTTGCGGTACCGGCGGTGCTCACCCCTGACGCGACAGGGCGGTCAGCATACGGGTGAGCATCGCGGTCGCCAATCCTCGAATCGCGGGCTGCGTCATTCCCGACGCCTTCGCCAGCTGCGTCTGGCTGCGTCGTACGCCTCCGCGGCACCTGGCTCAGCCATCCGCTGCTCCCGCATCGCGGGCCCATTCGCGCAACGCCAAGGCTCGGTCGAGATGACCGCAGGTCATCAGAGTGCTGGTGGGGCGGACGTTGCACCATGCGAACCGTCTCGTCAGCGTTGCCGGGACACCAATTCTGGGAAGTTTCGCCAGGATGTTTGACCAGTTCAAGAAAGGCGTCGTCGGTTTCGTGACCGAACTCAGAAGCTGTCCGCGATGCTCGGAAGAGCCCACCGGCTCCCGGCGCCGGGTCGGAGGCGGAAGCCTGGCTACGGCCTTACGCCTTTGGACACGCCGGAGTAGAGATGACGTTGGCCCGGCCAGGAACCTGTCATCAGGGGCCGAGCAATGCCAAAGGGACGACGGCTACGTCGTCGCGGCGGCGGTATGCACGCTCGCCTGCATAGATGACGACGGCGTCGATCAGGTTTTCGCCAATCCGGTCGCGGAGCCAATGCAGCTGCTTGGTGTCGGCGTCCTCGACGCGGTCGGCCAGCTTGACCTCGATGCCCAGCACCCTTCCGTCGGCGTGCTGGACTATGAGATCCACTTCGTGGATGTTGTTACGCGTCCGTAGGTGGCTTACCCGGCCCTCGGCTGCCTCGGCGTAGGTGTCGACGCTGAGCGCCACGAGGTGTTCGAAGAGAGCGCCGAGGATCGTGCCTCCGGACAGGTTGGTACTGCCTTGTTCGGCTCGTAGCTCCGCCGCTGATCACGGCTCGGCGTCCCCGCTCACGATGGAGTCGAGGTTGCTCCCGAACTCCCAACGGCAGACAGGTAGTTCCATTTATCAATGGAAGGCTAGGATCTCCCCACTCACGACACATGGGGGAACCGATGAGTCGCATCCGTCTGGCTCGCCTTGGATCTGCCGTCGCCGTCGGGATGCTGGTGGCGGGGGCTTTCGCCGCGCCGGCCCTCGCCGCCACAGGCACGGTCCAGGGCGTCTTCACTACCAGCGCCGGCGCACCGATTGCCGGCGCCAGCGTCACCGCTTATTCGGGCGAGGGCGACTGGCTCAAGGACACCACGACAAATTCCGCAGGCAGCTACCGCCTCACCGGCGTGACCGCCGGCGGCGTACAGCTCCAGTTCAACAACAACGGCCTCGAGCACTGGTCTCCAGGCGTCACCGACCAAGAGCACGCCACGACCTACCCGCTGGCCGCGGGCGGCACCCTCACGGTCAACGAGAAACAGCCTGCCACCGGCACCATCGCCGGGCATTTCAGCGACGCGAGCGGCGAGCCGGTGCCCTACGCGAACATCACCGTCAGGGGCATCGGCTCGTGGGCGTGGCTCTACGGCTCCACCGACGAGCAGGGCGCCTATTCAGTCGAGGCCCTGCCGGGCACCTACAAGGTCTCCTTCAAGTGGGAGAGCGCCGAGCAGTGGGCCGTCCAGGCCGCCGACGAGGACGCCGCGACCGCCGTCACCGTCACGGCCGGCCAGACCACCACGGTTGACGACCACAAACTTCCGACCGGCACGGTCAGCGGCCACCTGACCGCGAGCGACGGGTCGCCGCTGACCGACGCGCGGATCACCCTGCACCGCGGCCAGAACCAGGTCGGCTCGGCCACCACCGGCGAGGAGGGCAACTACTCGCTCGGCGAGGCGCTGGCCGGCGACGGCTACACGGTGTCCTACTCGGTCGGCGGCGGTCCCGACATCTACGTGCCCGGCACGGCCGACCCGGCCAAGGCCCGCGAGTTCACCGTCGTGGCGGGTCAGCAGATCACGGTCGACGACATCCAGCCCCTCCCAGCCACCGTGCACGGCACGCTGACCGGCGACGACGGCGGCCCCAAAGCGGGCTACCAGGTCACGGTCGCCCTCGCCAGCAACGACAACTGGATCCAGCTCAACGCCACCACCGACGCCGACGGCACCTGGACGGTGCGCGACGTGTCCCCTGGCGACTACCGGGTGTCCTTCGTCGGTCCCGACGGCGGGCGCAGCCAATGGGCGTACGGGAAGAGCACCGAGGGCACCGCCACGCTGATCCCGGTCCCGGGCGGTGGCGACATCACGGTCGATGACACCTGGCTGCCCGGTGCCACCCTGGTGGTCAACGCGGTCGACGCCTCCACCGGCGCCCCGGTCAGCGACTACTGTGTATGGATCACCTCGCCCGGCGACGGCTCCGGCTGTGCTACCAGTGGCAGCCAGATCACCGTCACCGACCTGCCGGGCGGCACCTACCAGATGTCGGCCAACCCGGGCGAGGGCAGCTACTACCTCTCCACCGATTTCCAGCCGGTGACGCTGACACCCGGCGAGACCACCACAGCGACGATCAAGCTGGCGCTCGGCGGTAAGGTCTCGTTCACGGCCACTGACCACGTGAGCGGCGCCGCCGTCAACCGCGTGTGCCCGGCGTTCGCGGTGCTCGGCCACGGCGGCCTGCCGGACGGCTACGGCGACTGCACCGACACCACCGGCAAGGCGACCTCGACCAGCATGGCCGCCGGCACCTATGAGATGTATGCGGTCGCACCCACCGGCTACGGCGACCAGTGGGTCGGCAGGAACGGCGGTACCGGCGAGCAGAAGGCAGCGGCCCGCATCAAGGTCGTGCCGGGCAAGACCGTGTCGGCGCCGGCCGTGCTGCTCGACAAGGCGGGCACCATCACCGGCATGGTCACCGACGCGGCCGGCAAGCCGCTGGCCGGTATGGACGTGGCGTGGAGCGCCTGGGGCGACGCCGGCCCGAGTTGGGACACCGACACCGATGCCCAGGGCCGCTACACGATCACCGACCTCGGCCCGTACGCGTGGCCGTTGCTCTTCAGCGGTGCTGGTTATCCGCGGCAGTGGTCAGGCCACGTAGGCAACCGCTACCAGGCTGAGACGGTGCCCGTGCTCCCGTCCGGGACCACCACCTACAACTTCACCCCGGTGGCCGGCTCGACCCTGAAGGGCAAAGTAACCGCACCGGCCGGCGCGACGTGGCGGATCCACGCGTTCAACGCGGCTACCGGCGACCAGATGGGCACGTTCGACTCGTCCGCCGCCGGCCCCGGCGGCACGTACGAGCTGAAGGTGATCGGTAGCCAGCAGGTGAAGGTCGACTGGAGCTGGTACATCGGCGAGAACGATCATCACGGCTGGCACCACAACGCCACCGACATCGACACCGCCACCAAGGTCGGCATCCCGGCCAACGGCGGCACGAAGAAGCTGAATCTGACGCTCAGCTAGGCGCCCGTAGGGGCGGACCGGTCCGGTTCGCCCCTGCCTCGCCCAGGACGCTTCCGGGCGCGGTGACACCCGATCGCCTTGGTGTGGCGGCACGGGTCGCGGGCCGGCTCGGCGTGAGATGGGCGACTGCGGGCTCGATCAGGTCTGACCCGAAAATCGATGAGTGAGTGGGCAGGCGGCAGCACCCGGCGGAGCCGGGTTGTGTTTGGGCTGTTCAGGCGGCTTGGTCGGTGTCGATGATGTGGGCTTTGCCGTCGCGGATGAGGATGTTCTGGCCGGTGACGGCTTCGAGAGCGGCGGCGAGGTGGCGGGCTCGCCGGTCGCGGTTGATCAGGGTGTCGTGGTAGGTGGGGCCGAGGTCCTGGTAGGTGGCGCCGGGATCGGCGAGTAGGTGGTAGACGCTGGTCAGTAGCGAGTTGCCGGCGGCGACCATGGCTTTGCCCGCGCCGCGGCGGCGGGCGATGCGCCGGTAGCGGGCGCCGAGGAAGGTCGGGGTGCGGGTCAGCGCGCCGATCGTGTTCCCGATCGTGGCTCCCAGCCACGGGTTGCCCTTGGTACGGCCCTTGGGTTTCTTCTTGCCCGCCGACTCGTGCGTGGCCGGGCAGAACTTCGCCCAGGACACCAGATGCCCGGCGCTGGCGTATCGGGTCATGTCCACGCCGAGTTCAGCGATCAGTTCCGCGGCGGTGAAGCGACCCACGCACGGGATCGTGGTGAGTTGCTCCACCTGGCGGCAGAAAGGGGCGACCAGCTCCTCGATGTTCTGTTCCAGGGTGGCGATCTGGTCGGTGAGCCGGTCGATGTTATCCAGCATCATCCTCAGCAGCATCGCGTGGTGGTCGGTGAAGAACCCGGTCAGCGCTTCCCGCAGCAACGCGATCTTGCCGCGCATCGAGGCCCGGGCCAGGTCGGCCAGCACGGCCGGGTCTCGTTGCCCGCCGGCCAGAGCGTCCAGCATCGCCCGGCCGGACACCCCGAACAGGTCACTGATCACCGACCTGAGCTTGATCTGTGCGTCTTCCAGGAGTTTCTCCACGCGTTGCCGTTCCCGGGTCCGGTCGCCGATCAAGGAACGCCGGTAGCGAGTGAAGTCACGCAATCTGCGGATCGGTTCCGGGTGAACCAGCGAGGGCCGGAACATGCCCCGTTCGGCGACCTTGGCCAGCCACACCGCGTCGGCCTTGTCGGTCTTGGCCCGGCCCGGCACGTTCTTGACCTCCCGGGCATTGGCCAGCCGGCAGTCGAACCCCTCGGCCTCCAGCAGGTAGTAGACGCCCTTCCAGTAATCGCTGGTGGACTCCATCACCACCACGGTGACCTGTTCGCAGCGCAGCCAATCGGCCAGCTCCAGCAGCCGCGCCGTCGTGGTGGCATACGAGCGGACCTCCTGCATCCGGCGGCCCGGCCGGTCCGGGTGCGGCGTGCGCACACACGCCTGCAACCCGGCCTTGCCCAGATCCAGCGCGGCCACCCGCTCGACAAACAACTCCTCGTCCGTGATCTTGAAGTTCCACCTTCGAGCCGGACACCTTGAAACCAGACAGTGGTCTGGGGGAAGGATGTCCCGGTGCCCCGCCCTTCGAAGTATTCCGAGGATT
>NZ_JBITLX010000042.1:30003-58581 GCF_044465625.1 Actinoplanes sp. NPDC049599 | reverse complement strand
GCATAACCACCGCTTCAACCAAGACCCATCCCACGCCGCTGCGCGACGCGGGATGCTGCCGCGCGTCTGGTCACCGTCGATTTTCGAGTTAGAGGTACATACCGGTCGCGGGCGGGGTCATCGGGACCGTCACCGGCTGCGCGCCGGTGCGCAGCGCGTACAGCTCGGCCAGCGTGGCGCCGTGCGGGTCGACGCCGTGCGGGGTGCCCAGCCATGCGACCGCCTCGCCGTACGGCAGCCGCCCGACCTCGATGCTGGCCAGGCACCGCCCGGGCCGGACCACCGCGGGGTGCAGCGTGGCCAGGTCCTCGTTGGTGGTGATCCCGATCAGCGCGTTGCGGCCCTGCCCGAGCAGGCCGTCGGTCAGGTTGAGCAGCCGGGACAGCGACTGGCCGGCGCTGGCCTTGGCGTCGCCGCTGATCAGCTCGTCGCAGTCCTCGAGCATGAGCAGCCGCCAGCGCGGCTCGTCGTCGTCGCCGCTGCCCAGCGCCACGCTCATCAGGTACGCGGGATCGCCGAACAGCCGTTCCGGGTCGAGCACGCAGTCGACCTGGCACCACGGACGCCACTGCTGGGCCAGCGCGCGCAGGGCGGTGGTCTTGCCGGTGCCCGGTTCGCCGTGCAGGAGCAGCAGGCGCCCGTTGACCGCCGTGCCGTCGATGGCCATCAGCCGTTCCAGGGTGCGCGCGACCGGGTCGGCGTAGTTGGCCCGGATCTGCTCCCAGGGGGCCGCGTCGATCTCGCGCTGGACCCGCCGCGGGCCGTGGGCGCCGTAGTGCCAGAAGCCGATCGGCACGCTCTCGGCGGCCGGCTCCGGCTCCTCGACGGCGTTGTCGGTCGCGGCGGCCAGCACCGCCTCGGCCAGCTCGGAGCTGATCGCGGTGACCGTGACCCGGGCCCGGCGGCTCTGCTTCCAGCGGGTCACGTGCAGGGTCCAGCCCTCGCCGACCGACAGCCGGCCGTGCCCGTCCTCCTCCACCGCGTCCCGCACGATGCGGGCGTCCTCGGTGGTCAGTGTCGCGTCGGCGCGGACGTTCTCCAGGTAGCTGGTGCGGCCGTACGGCTCCCGCCCGGTGACGAACGCGTCCAGCGCGAGCAGGTCGACCACGTCCACCAGCCGGTCACCGTCGTCGACGGCACCGGACAGCGGCAGCGCGGCGGACGCGGCGGGGTGAACCGCCGCTTCCACCGGGCGGCTGCCGAGCCGGTCGACGGACTGATGGGGGGTACGCATCACCCCATGATCGTCCTCGAACGGGGGATGAGCACCCGGTTTTCCCCAGGGTGGCCCGAACGGGACCGACTGTGCGGCTGACCACCTTCGTTTCCCAAGATCCGCGGTCGTCGGTAAGGTGAGGGTTACCTAACATGCCTTGACCAGCGATCTCATAACGAACGGAGGCCGACATGGCGACCCATCCGCTCATCTCGCGCCGGAACCTGCTCTTCGGCGCGGCGGGCGTGGCGGCCGCCGGCCTGCTCGCGGCCTGTGGTGACGACGACACCGCGGCGGCCCCCACCGGCGGCAGCTCCTCGGCCGCGACCGGTGGCGCGTTCCCGGCCACGGTGACCCACCAGTTCGGCAGCACCAGTGTCGCGGAGGCACCGAAGACGGTCGTGTCGCTCGGCTGGGGAGACGCCGACGCGCTGCTGGCCCTCGGTGTGGTTCCGGCCGGCATCCTCGACTGGTTCCAGGCCTGGCCGACCGGCGTCGGGCCGTGGGCCCAGGCGAAGCTCAACGGCGCCGCGCCGACGATCCTCAAGGGCCCGGAGATCAACTTCGAGAGCGTCGCCACGCTGCGCCCGGACCTGGTCACGTTCACCAAGAGCGACAACGTCAAGGCCACCTGGGACCAGCTGGAGAAGCTCGCCCCGACCCTGTCCGGCCCGGCCGGCACGGCCCCGTACGGCACCACACTCAAGGACCAGACGCTGCTGATCGCCGAGGCGCTGGGCCGCAAGTCCGAGGGCGAGGCGCTGGTCGCCGCCAACGACAAGGCGCTCGCCGACGCCAAGGCCGCCAACGCCGCGTTCACCGGCAAATCCGTGGTCGTCGCGGCCGCGTTCAGCGGGCAGTACGGCGCCTACACCCGCGGCGACGGCCGGGTGCAGTTCATGGAGGCGCTGGGCTTCCAGAACTCGCAGCGGATCGAGGACCTCAAGCCGGCCAACTTCTACGCCGAGGTCTCCAAGGAGAAGGTCGCCCTGCTCGACGCCGACCTGACCGTCGTCTTCGCCCTGGGCGCGGGCGCGGAGCTCAAGAAGGACACGGTGCTCAACAGCATCCCGTCGGCCAAGGCGGGCCGGCTGCTCATCATCGACGACGCCGACCTGGTCAACGGCTTCTCGACGAACAGCGTGCTGAGCACCCCGTACGTCATCGACAAGTTCGTGCCGCTGGTCAAGGCCGCCCTGGCGTGACCACCACCGCCGCCCGGCGCGCCGGCTACACCCCTGTCGAGGCGCGGGTCCGCGCCCGCGGGGGGTGGACCAGCCGTGGCCTCGGGCTGGTCGCCGCGGTGGCCGTGCTGGCGGCGGTGACCGTGCTCAGCATCGTGATCGGCACGAAGTCGATCCCACTGGGCACCGTCCGGGACGCGTTCTTCACCCAAGGCGCGGAGTCCGAGGACGTCCGGATCATCCTGGACCTGCGGGTGCCGCGTACCGTGATCGGCCTGGCCGCCGGGATCGCGCTCGGCCTGGCCGGCGCGCTCATGCAGGCGCTGACCCGCAATCCGCTGGCCGATCCCGGCATCCTGGGCATCAACGCGGGCGCGGCCACCGCCGTCGTGCTGGCCATCCGGGTGCTCGGGATCAGCTCGCTGACCGGCTACATCTGGTTCGCCTTCGCCGGCGCGGCGGGCGCGTTCCTCGTGGTCTACCTGCTGGGCACCCGGGGCCGCGCGGGCGCGTCACCGGAACGCCTGGCGCTGGCCGGCGCGGCGATCGGCGCCGCGCTGCTCGCGGTCACCAACGCGGTGGCGCTGCTCGACGTGGTCACCTTCGACCGCTACCGGTTGTGGACGGTCGGCGCGCTCTCCGGCCGCGGGCTGGACGTGTTCTGGTCGGTGGCGCCGTTCATCCTGGTGGGCGTGCTGCTCACGCTGGGGCTCGGCCCGTCGCTGAACGTCATCGCGCTCGGCGAGGACACCGCCCGCGCGCTGGGCGCCAACCTGAACCGCACCCGGGTGCTCGCCGCCGTCGCCGTCACGCTGCTGTGCGGGGCCGCCACCGCGGCGGTCGGTCCGATCGCGTTCGTCGGGCTCGCCGTCCCGCACATCGCCCGCACGCTGGTCGGGCCGGACCAGCGCTGGCTGCTGCCGTACTCGCTGGTGCTCGCACCCACGCTGCTGCTGCTCGCCGACATCGTCGGGCGGGTGGTGGCGCGCCCCGGCGAGGTGCAGGCCGGGCTGGTCACCGCGTTCCTCGGCGCCCCGATCTTCATCGCGGTGATCCTGCGCCGCCGGATCGTGCCGCTGTGAGACGCCGGATCACCGTGCGCGCGCCCGGCCTCGCGGTGCGCCTGGACCTGCGCACGCTCGGGGTCAGCGGCGTGCTGCTGCTGGCCGCGGCCGGGGTCGTCGCCTGGACGGTCGTCGCGGTCGGCGTGCGGCTGCCGGTCGCCGACATCCTGGAGATCCTGAACGGCGGGGGCCGGCGCGCCGACCGGTTCATCCTGCTGGACCTGCGCCTGCCCCGGGTCAGCCTGGGCCTGCTCGCGGGCGCCGCGCTGGCCATGTCCGGGGCGGTCTTCCAGAGCCTGTCCCGCAACCCGCTGGGCAGCCCCGACATCGTCGGCTTCACCACCGGCTCGGCCACCGGGGCGGTGCTGGCCATCGTCGCGTTCGGCGCCGGTCCGGCCGGGGCCGCGCTCGCGGCCGTCGCCGGCGGCCTGCTCACCGCCCTGATCGTGTACGGGCTGGCAGCGGCCGGCGGCGGCGCGGTCCGGCGCATCGTGCTGGTCGGCATCGGCGTCAGCGCGATGCTCGTGGCGGTCAACAGCTACCTGATCAGCCGGGCCCGGCTCGACGCCGCCCAGGCCGCCGCGGTCTGGCTGGTCGGCACCCTGAACGGCCGGACCTGGGAATACGTGCGCCCGCTCGGCCTCGCCCTGCTGGTGCTCACCCCGCTGCTGCTGCTGTACGGCCGGCGCCTGCACCTGCTGGAGATGGGCGACGACGCGGCGCAGTCCCTCGGCGTACGGGTGCGCCGCTCCCGCCTGATCCTGGTGCTGCTGGCCGTCGCGGCCTGCGCGGTGGCGACCGCCGCGACCGGGCCGGTGGCGTTCGTGGCCCTGGCCGCGCCCCAGATCACCCGCCGGCTCACCGGCTCGCCGACGCTGCAGCTGCTCCCCGCGGCGCTCACCGGCGCGCTGCTGATGGTGCTCAGCGACCTGGTCGCGCAACGGCTCCTGGCCCCCGCCCAGCTGCCCGTCGGGGTGGTCACCGGCGCGGTCGGCGGGGTCTACCTGGCCTGGCTGCTCGCCGGGCAATGGCGGAAGGGAAACTGATGACCTCGCGGCTGTCCGGCTCCGGCCTCACGCTGGCGTACGGCGACCGGGTGGTGGCGTCCGAACTGGACGTGGCCGTCCCGGACGGTTCCTTCACGGTCATCATCGGGCCGAACGCCTGCGGCAAGTCCACCCTGCTGCGGGCCCTGTCCGGGCTGCTCACGCCCAAGCACGGCACGGTGGTGCTGGACGGCGCGCTGATCGGCTCGTACCGGGCCAAGGAGGTGGCCCGGCGGCTCGGGCTGCTGCCGCAGACCGCGACCGCGCCGGAGGGCATCTCGGTGGCGGACCTGGTGGCCCGCGGCCGCTACCCGCACCAGAAGCTGCTGCGGCAGTGGACCCCGGAGGACGAGAACCAGGTCGCCGCGGCGATGGAGGCGACCGGGGTGACCGCGCTGGCGGACCGGGCGGTCGACGAGCTGTCCGGCGGTCAGCGCCAGCGGGTGTGGATGGCGATGGCGCTGGCCCAGCAGACCGGGATCCTGCTGCTGGACGAGCCGACCACGTACCTCGACATCGCGTACCAGATCGACCTGCTGGACCTCTGCGCCGACCTGAACGAGCAGGGCCGGACCCTGGTCGCGGTGCTGCACGACCTCAACCACGCCTGCCGGTACGCGACCCACCTGATCGTGCTGAAGGCCGGCCGGATCGTCGCGGAGGGCGCGCCGGGCGAGATCGTCACGGCCGAGCTGGTCGAGGACGTCTACGGGCTGCGCTGCGAGGTGATCGAGGACCCGCAGACGCGCACGCCGCTGGTGGTGCCGGCGGCGCGCGCGGCCCGGGGCGCCCGGGTCAGGCGCGGGTGAGTACAAAGAGCGGGATCAGCCGCTGGGTCTTCTTCTCGTAGCTCGCGTACGTCGGGAACGCCGCGACCGCCCGCTCCCACCACAGTGCCCGCTCGTCGCCGGTCACCTCGCGGGCCACGTAGTCGTGCCGGGCGTCGCCGTCCTGCAGCTCGACCAGCGGATGCTTGCGCAGGTTGTACACCCACACCGGGTTCTTCGGGCCGCCGCTCAGCGAGCCGACCACTGCGTACTCCCCGTGGTGCTCGACGCGCATCAGGGCCGTCTTGCGCAGCAGGCCGGTCCGCGCGCCGACCGAGGTCAGCACGATCACCGGCTTGCCGGCGATCGTCCCGGCCCGCGCGCCGTTGGTGGCCTCGTACGTCTCGGCCTGCTTGCGGGCCCAGTCGGCGGTGCTCGGTGCGTACTCGCCGGACAGCGGCATGGCGAAGACCCCTTCTCAGTCGGACGGTGGATCAGGACTCGGCGGCCCGCTCCCACCACGCGGCGCGCTCGTCGCCGGCGACCTGCGGGTCGAGCAGGATGATGGTTTCTCCTTGTCGCGACGACGGATCACAGCGCCACCAGACCCGCGGTGGTTTCCCGGAAACCGCAGGCCTCCTGGTAGAACGCGGTGAGATGGGGCTCGTAGTCCACGTGCAGCCACTGGCAGCCCGCCGCCCGGGCGCCGGTCACCGCGGCGGCGACCAGGGCGGTGCCGACGCCGTGCCCGCGCGCCTGCTCGGCCACCACGGTGTCCACCAGGAACGCGTGCACGCCGCCGTCCCCGACGACGTTGACGAAGCCGATCAGCGTGCCCTCCCGGCGGGCGCAGACCCAGCCCACGCTGTGCCGGTCGAGCCGGGACCGCCAGTCGAGCCCCTGCGCGGCATAGCCGAAACCCGCGGCGTGCAGCGTGTCGAGGTCGGCGTTCGCGAAGTCCGCGCGCCACCCGTACGTGGTCGTCACTCCGCCAGCCTAGCCAGCGCCGCCGCCAGTTCCGCGTTGCGCCGGGCGAAACCGGCCCACGCCGCGGGCGGCTCCTGCGGGGGCCGCGCGCACCGGCGCTGGCTCCACGAGCGGACCCGGCCGGCCCGCACGGCGAACGACACCAGCCAGCCGTCGGCCCAGCCCCGCACCGCGAGGTCGACCGGCTCCAGCGTGGTGACCTGCTGCGCGGCGGTGACCCAGGCCAGCGCACGGATCTCCTCCTGGACCCGGCCGGCGAGTTCGAAGGCGAGCGCGGCGGCAGCTCTGTCGCGTACCGATGCCAGCTCTGCCAGCGCGGCAGCGACCGCGACCGGCTCGCGTTGCAGCACCGCCGCGACGGCCTCGGCGAGCGCGGCGCGGTCGCCGCTGCTGACGCCGCGCCGCGCGGCCAGATCCCGCTCGGCGCCGGTCAGGCCCGCGGCCGCGGCCGCGAGCGGATGCACCCGGTGCAGCGCGCTGACCGCCAGCCGGGCACGCGTGCCGCCGAGATAGGGCCCGAAGATCCGCACCCCCGCGGCCGGCTGCCCGGCGTCGTGGGTGAGGCGCAGCCCGGCCGTCGCGGGCCGGGCATCCAACCGCAGGTACGCCGGGACCTCGGCGCCGCCGGTCGTCCTGTTCCACCGGGGCAGCGACTCCTCCAGCAGGTTGCGTTCCAGCCAGGCGGCCTCGTGCACGGAGTCGCAGGCCACCGCCTCGACCCGGGTGACCTGCGGAACCATCCGCCGCAGGTGCCGGCGGTCCCGCAGGTCGCCGCCGTAGGAACCGACGCGGGCGCGCAGCTCGGTGGCCCGGCCGACATAGAGCACCCGCCCGCGGGCGTCGCGGAACCGGTAGACACCGGGCGCGCTGGGCAGCCCGGCGGCCAGGCGGCGGATCTCCGGTCGCATCGCCCCAGTATCCGCCCGGCGGCCTCGGCTAGCCTTCCGCACATGCCTGCGATCGGTGTCGGCGACATCACCCTGCACTACGACGAGTCCGGCCGCGGCGCGCCGGTGCTGCTCCTGCCCGGCTCCGCCGCGCGCGGCCGCACCTGGTCGCTGCACCAGGTGCCCGCCCTGGTCGGCGCCGGCTACCGGGCGATCACCCTGGACAACCGTGGGGTCGGCGACAGCGGCCCGGCGGCACCGGGCCTGACGGTCGGCACCCTGGTGGCCGACACGATCGCGATGATCGAACGGGTCGCCGGCGGCCCGTGCCGGCTGATCGGCACCTCGATGGGCGCGTACGTGGTGCAGGAACTGCTGCTGGTCCGCCCCGAACTGGTCAGCCAGGCGGTGCTGATGGCCGCCCGGGCCCGCCCGGACGCGCTGTCGCTGGCACTGGCGGCGGCGGACCGCGCGATGGCGGCCGGAAAGGTCGTGGTGCCGCCGGAGTGCGACGCGGTCAACCGGGCGCTGCAGAACCTGTCGCCGCGGACCCTGGAGGACCCGGAGACCGCCCAGGACTGGCTCGACATCCTGGAGATGTCCCCGACCGACTGGACGGACCCGGCGCAGCGCGCACACCTGGACGTCGTGGTGGACACCGACCGGCGCCCGGCGTACCGGGCGATCCGGGTGCCGACGCTGGTGCTGTCGTTCGCGGACGACCTGATCGCACCGGAGGCCCGGGGACGCGAGCTGGCGGCCACGATCCCGGACGCCCGGTACGTGCGGATCGCGGACGCGGGCCACTACGGCTACCTGGAACAACCGGCCGCGGTGAACGACGCGATCCTGGGATTCTTCACCGGTGTGTAGGTGTCTTTCGGGGGTGTTCGTCGACGCCCCGGCGCTTCGGGTCTCCCGCAACGCGCGTCGGGAGTGCTCGGTGATGCTCGGGGACCGGGCGTTCCCGGCCGGGTTCGGTCGCTTCCCGAACTCTTCGGCGGAGCCTGAGCGGTTGCCGGGACCTTTGGTGTTGGTGGAGCTTGTTCGGAGGGTTCTCTTCTGTGCTTGAGCGCATCCTGCCGCCCGGTGTGCACTGCGTGAGCACCCGCGCGGACCCGCCGGCCGCGACGCTGTTCCCCGCCGAGGCCGCGTTGCTGGTCAAGGCCGTGGAGAAGCGCAAACGCGAGTTCACGACCACCCGGCACTGCGCCCGGCTGGCGCTGGCCGAGCTGGGCGTGCCGGCCACGCCGATCCTGCCCGGGGTGCGCGGCGCGCCGGTCTGGCCCGACGGCATCGTGGGCAGCATGACGCACTGCGTGGGCTACCGGGCGGCGGCGGTCGGCCGGACATCGCAGGTCGCGGGCATCGGCATCGACGCGGAGGTGCACGGCCCGCTGCCGGAGGGCGTGCTCAACCTGGTGTCGTCGGCCGGCGAGCGGGAGCACCTGGCCGAGCTCGCGGCGGCGCACCCGTCGGTGCAGTGGCAACGGCTGCTGTTCAGCGCCAAGGAATCGGTCTACAAGGTGTGGTCGCCGCGCACCGGGGAATGGCTGGGCTTCGAGGAGGCCGAGCTGAGCTTCGACCCGGCGACGCAGACGTTCACCGCACGGGTCCTGGTGCCGGGCCCGTTCACGACACTGACCGGCCGGTATGCGGTGGCGGACGACCTCGTGGCAACGGCCGTCGTGGTGCCGGCGGGGTAGCGGCCGGGTGTTCATCGGTCTGTGCCGCGTTGCGCGAACGCCATCAGGTCCCGGCGTTCGATCGCCGCCGCCATCAGCTCGGGGAACGCGTCCGGCGTGCACGCGAAGGCCGGCACCCCCAGCGCCGCCAGCGCCGCCGCGTTCTCGTGGTCATACGCGGGCGCACCCTCGTCGGAAAGCGCCAGCAGCACCACCACCTGCACACCCGCCGCGGTCATCTCCGCGACCCGCCGCAGCATCTGCTCCCGCACGCCGCCCTCGTACAAGTCGCTGATCAGCACGAAGATGCTGTCCCGCGGCCGGGTGATCAGCTGCCGGCTGTAGCCGATCGCCCGGTTGATGTCGGTGCCGCCGCCCAGCTGGGTGCCGAACAGCACCTCCACCGGATCGCTGAGCTGCCCGGTGAGGTCGACCACCGCCGTGTCGAAGACCACCAGCGACGTCCGCAGGGACCGCAACGAGGCCAGCACCGCCGCGAACACCCCGGCGAACACCACCGACGCGGCCATCGAGCCGGACTGGTCGACGCAGAGCACCACGTCCCGCTGGACCGCCGTCGCCCGGCGGCCGTAGCCGACCAGCCGTTCCGGGACCACCGTGCGGAGCTCGGCCTGGTAGTGCTTGAGGTTGGCCCGGATGGTCTTGTCCCAGTCGATGTCGACGTGCCGCGGCCGGTTGATCCGCGCGGCCCGGTTCAGCGCGCCGTGGACGGCCGCCCGGGTCCGCTGGGCGATCCGCTGCTCCAGCTCGGTGACGACCTTCCGGACCACCTGCCGCGCGGCGTCCTTGGTCCGTTCCGGCATCACCCGGTTCAGCGAGAGCAGGGTGCCGACCAGGTGCACGTCCGGCTCGACCGCGGCCAGCATCTCCGGCTCCAGCAGCAACCGGGTGAGGTCGAGCCGCTCGATGGCGTCGGCTTGCATGACCTGCACGACGGTGCTGGGGAAGTACTCCCGGATGTCGCCCAGCCAGCGCGCCACCTTCGGCGCCGAACTCCCCAGCCCGGCCGAGCGGGCGGTGCGGCTGCCTTCACCGTCACCGCCGGCGTCGTACAGCGCGGCCAGGGCGGCATCCATCGCGGCATCGCGGCCCTGGGCCACACCGAGCGAATCCTCGGCCGGCCCGCCGAGCACAAGCCGCCAGCGGCGCAGCCGCTCCTGCCGCGCGGGGTCTTCGGCGTCCGTCACGAGATCTCCCGGCCCAGCGGGTCCTTGGCCGGCCTGCCGCGCCGTGCGGGGTCTTCAGTGCCCGTCATGAGACCTCCCGGCCCCCGCAGGTTCTTGGCCGGGGCTTTGTCGTCCGTCATGAGACCTCCCGGCCCAGCAACGCACTCAATGTCGGCAGCACCAGGGCTGCCCGGTCGTGGTCCAGCACGAGCGGTGCGGCGGCGCCGCGCCCGGCCCCGGCCGGCGCCGCGACCCGCTCACCGATCGCGCGTCGCTCACCCGCGGCGAAAGCCCCGAAGGTGCGGCGCAGCAACGGCAACACGTCCCCGAAGGCATCGGCGGGAATGTCGGCCAGCCAGCCGTCCAGCAGGTCGAGCAGGGCGTCGTCGTGCACGAGCAGCAGGCCGCCGCCGGCGAGGAACCCCTCCACCCACGCGGCCCCGTGGGCGGGCGGCGTGCCGATGGTCAACGGGAGCCGCAGCCGGCGCTGCACCTCGGCGATGCCGAGCCGCCCGGCGTCGAGCAGCAGCCGGGTGAACCGTCCGGCGAGCAACCCGTGCAGATCCGCGCGCCGGGACAACGACTCCACAGTGGTCAGCCAGCGCTCCCGCAGGTCACGGTCGTCGAGCAGGCTCACCGCCGCGTGCACCCCGTCGACGTGACCGCGCGATTCCTTGGCGGCCCCGTCGGAGAGCGAACCCACCGCGGCGGGCAGGCCCGCGCACACCCGGGTCAGCAGGGACGCGGTGACGGTCGCCAGGCCGGCCACGTCGGTGCGCCGGACGTCGCCGTACCGCAGGGTGCGCGCGAGCGCCGGGATCGCCGCCATCAGGTGGTTGATGTCGGCGTCCAGCGCGGCCCGGGTGTCCAGCGCGGCCAGCACCGGCGGATACGCATCGGCGAGATCGGCCAGCAGGCACACCTCGACCAGGGCGGTCACGTCGCCGAGGGAACCGGCTCTGCGGGCCGCGTCGGTCACCTTCGTGGTGGCGGCGGCCAGGACGGTGGTGCCGTACATGCTGCCCTCGACGAGCTGGAGCGCGAACTCCGGCTGCCAGCGCAGACGCCACTGCTCCCGGAACGTGCCGGTGCCCCGCGCGGTGGTGTCCGTCTCGCCCCACGGCACGCCGATCGCGCGCAGCCGGTGCAGCAACCGGCTGCGGGCCAGGTCGATCTCGCGGCGCAGATCCAGATCAAGAACACGTTCGAGCGCCTCCGGCTTGAGCCGTACGGAACGCTGCTGCGCGGCCAGATCCCGGGCCAACGGTACGGCGGGCATGTCGTCGGGCACCCCACCGAGCCGTTCACCGACCACGAGCCGACGCCCGATCAACTCGACCCGCAACTGCTCGCCGTCGCACATGACGGCCTCGGCAGCCTCGGTCACCTCGGCAAGCCCGGCGAGCGGCCGCCCCCGTACGGTCGCGAGCGCCTCGGCGAGCCGGGTCGCCTCGATGACGTGCGCGGACGAGGTGGGCACCCCCTCGGCCCGGAGCACATGCGCGGCATCGACCAGCCACCGCGGCACAACCTCGTCGGCGGTGGTGAACAGATGGTGGTACCAGCCCGGCGACCGCACGCCGGCGCCGTAGCCGGACCAGGAGGCCAGCCGCCCGTAGGTCCACGGCACCCAGGTGAACGCGACCTTGGCCTTCTTCCGCCCCTTGAACAGAGCGGCGTCCTCCCGCGCGGTGACCTTGCGAGCGAGCGCGGGCACATGCCAGGCCCCGCACACCACGGCGATGGTGTCGTGGGTGCGCCGCACGTCGCGCAGGACGGTGCGCATGTGCGCCTCTCGCAGCAGGTCCTCGGGATCGTCGGGGGCGGTCTCCCGGATGGCGGTCATCGCCTCCGCGATCGCCTCGAACGCGGGCATGCCCCGATGCTCCACCACGTCCTCCCACCATCGTTCGGGATCGTCGTAACCGGCAGCGGCGGCGAGCTCGGCGATGGGGTCAACGGGTCGCGTCCGGATCACGGGAGCCCCAGCCGGCACACCGGTGGGCAGAGCGCCTGGCCCTGCCGCACCCGGAGCGCCGACGTCTGCCGGTGGCTCGGGCAGCGCCGGCCCCGGCTGAGGTGGCGGTCCGGCCGCCGGTGGGGTGTCCGGGGTTCGGTTGTCGGTCAGCCGGTAGGCGTAGGGCAGGTCGAAGAAGCGGACCGGCACCCCGTGCTCCACCGCCCAGCGCATCGCCTGCCATTCCGGGGAGAAGACCGCGAACGGCCAGAACGCCGCCCGGCCCGGGTCGTCGGCCGCGTAGCCCAGCAGAGCCACCGGTGGTTCCAGGTCCTCGTTCGCCACCCAGCGGACCAGGTCGTCCGCCTCCGGTGGTCCTTCGATCAGGAGTATCGACGGGGGTTCGCGGTCGAGTTCCTGCACCACCGCGCGGGCCGAGCCCGGGCCGTGGTGGCGGATGCCGTAGATCCGCTCAGGCATCGCGGGCGGCACGGTAGAAGTCGCGCCAGTCGGTGCGCTCGCGGACCACGGTTTCCAGGTATTCGCGCCAGACCACGCTGTCGGAGGCCGGGTCCTTGACCACCGCGCCGACGATGCCGGTGGCCACGTCGGCGGGGTGCAGGTGGCCGTCGCCGAAGTGGGCCGCCAGCGCCAGGCCGTTGGTGACCACCGAGATCGCCTCGGCGGTGGAGAGGGAGCCGGTGGGTGACTTCAGTTTGGTGCGGCCGTCCTCGGTGAGGCCGGAGCGCAGCTCGCGGAAGACCGTCACGACGCGGCGGATCTCCTCGAGCGCGGTGGGCACCTCGGGCAGGTCCAGGGACTTGCCGAGCTGGGCCACCCGGCGGGCGACGATCTCGACCTCGTCGTCGGCGGAGGCCGGGACCGGCAGGACCACCGTGTTGAACCGGCGGCGCAGGGCGCTGGACAGCTCGTTGACGCCGCGGTCGCGGTCGTTGGCCGTGGCGATCAGGTTGAAGCCGCGCTGCGCCTGGACCTCGGTGTTGAGCTCCGGCACCGGCAGCGTCTTCTCCGACAGCACGGTGATCAGGGCGTCCTGCACGTCGGACGGGACGCGGGTCAGCTCCTCCAGCCGGGCGATCGCGCCGGTCTGCATGGCCCGCATGATCGGGCTGGGCACGATCGCGGCCTCGGACGGGCCGTCGGCGAGCAGCCGGGCGTAGTTCCAGCCGTATCGGATGGCTTCCTCGGGGGTGCCGGCCGTGCCCTGCACGAGCAGCGTCGAATCGCCGGAGATCGCCGCCGCCAGGTGCTCGGACACCCAGGTCTTGGCGGTGCCGGGGACGCCGAGCAGCAGCAGCGCCCGGTCGGTGACCAGCGTGGACACCGCGACCTCCACCAGGCGCCGGGGCCCGACGTACTTCGGGGTGATCTTGGCGCCGTCGCCGAGCAGGTAGGTCACCACCGCCTGCGGGGAGAGCCGCCAACCCGGCGGGCGCGGGCGCTCGTCCGTCGCGGCGAGCAGGGCCAGCTCCTCGGCATACTGGTCCTCGGCGTGCGGTCGCAGTGCGGTCACTCGAACTCCCTGTCTGTCCGGCCGTCCAGCCGATCGCCGGCAATCCCGATGCCAGGCACGTTACTCAGGACCCCCGACAAGAATCGCGCGCCGGACGGGTCACCCGTCAGCGCAGTTCCAGTTCCATCTCGTAGCGGAAATCGAGGGTCCGGGCCAGCTCGGCGACGGGCCGCACCCGGGACTGGTCGCCCGGCTGTTGATCGAGCTGCTCCGCCAGCGCCGCCACGTGGACCGCGTACCTGGGTGGCATGGCCAGCGCGGACGCGCGGCAGAGCTCCGCCAGCTGCCAGCTGTGCCGGTCCGTGCGGGCCCGGTGCGCGATCGTTTCCAGCACCGCGACGGCCAGCTCGTCCGGCCATGCGCCCGGGTGCACCGCCAGCAGCCGGTGGGCGTGGTGGTCCTCACGCCGCAGGAAGTCAGCCGCGATCCGGGCCAGGTCGCCGGGCGGCAGCAGCAGGTGCAGATCCCACCGGACCGCCTCGCGCAGCTTGCCCGCGCCGTCGCCGGCATCGTTGAGGACCAGGGCGGCGGCCCACGCGGAGTCGGCCTGGGCGATGGCCGCCTTGCCCCAGCCGTGCAGCAGCGGCGTCTCCCAGTCGTGGCCCCGGGCCAGCTCGACGATGGCCGCCGGGTCGCGGTGGAACGCCGTCGTCCAGCTCGCCAGCGGCGTGCCGGCGATCACCTCCTCCAGCAGCCACGCCTGCACGCCCGTGCCACGGGCCGGCTGGGCCGCCACCCCGTCGCGGCGCAGCTCCGGCGTCAGCTCCGCCGGCGGAGTGACCTCGAGCCGGTCCGTCAGCCGTACGGCCCGGTGCGCCCGCTCGGCCATCCGCCGCCCCAGGGCCGAGCCGGGGAGTCGTTGCAGCAGGTCGAGGGCGGCCTCGCGAACCTCCTTGCGGCGATCGTCCAGCGCCTGTTCCAGGAAGGCATCGTCGGCTGTGGACAATCCGGTGTCCAGGGCGGCCACGAAGCGGGCACGATCCTCCGGCGCCTCGGTCTGCCAGGTGCCCCCCAGCAGCGCCAGCGCGGCCGCCGGATCGCTGCCCCGCAACCGGGTCAGATAGGCGAGCCGTTCGCCGACCGTACCGGTCTCCCACACCTCCGGATCGGTGGGCGCTCCGGTGCCAGGAGCCTCGTCGCGCAACCACCGCCAGTCGGGCCGCATCGCGGCCAGCCAGCTGCCGCGATGACCGGCCACCCGGCCGAGCGCGGGCCGGATCACGGCGTTGCGCCGGCCCGCGTCGAGCAGCGCGGGCAGCGACTCGGGCGGCACGTGCCCGCCGCGCGCGGCCGCGGCCGCCAGCCACTGGGCGAGCAGCTCCTGGGCCTGCTGGGCGCCGCCCGGAGCGCCGCCGTCGCTGAGCAGGCGCAGCAGCCGGGCGCCGGCCGCTGCCGGCACCGGCTGATCGGTCTCGGCGGGTGCGGCCGCGACGGGCGCGTGCCCGGTCGCGGTCGTGATGCCGGCCCGGCGATAGGTGAGGGCCGTGGCGGCGGCTTCGAGCAGGGTCGGCGGAGTGGTCAGCGTGCGGTCGCCGAGGTGGACGGTGTCGGCGGTCCACGGCCGGCGCGCCGTGCCGACCAGCGCCGCGGCGAGCAGATCGGCGGGCAGCTCGGGCTCCCGGCTCGCGGTGCCCGCCGGCACCGGCGGGGCGGCAGGAACGTGCCGGCCGTCGGCCCAGGCCGCGAGTGGCCGCAGCCCGGCCGGCGTCCACTCGCCCGCGACGGTCGCCGGCGCACCGCCGGCCGCGGCCAGCAGCCACCACGGCTCACGATGGCCGGGCGCGAGCGGCAGGGACTCCCCGGCGGCGTCGGTGAGGAACCCGTCGGCGCTGGGCACGACCCCGGCGAGCAGCATCGGCGCGTCCGTGCGCCACGGCTCCGCCGCCACCGTCGACGCCCAGCCGGCCAGCGCGGTGCGCAGCCCGGCCGCCGGGGCCGGAGCGGTCAACGGCCGTGGGGCGCCGAACCTCTCCTGGACAAGGGCCCGGAGCGGCGCGGCCCCGGGGTAGAAGCAGAGCGCGGCATCGAACTCCGTCCCCGGGAGCAGGTCGGCGACCAGCGTCTGGCCCGGCGCGGCGAACGACAGGACCAGCGCGAACCGTCCCGTCGTGGCGCCCAGCAGCCAGCTCCGCCGGGTGGTGATCGCGCCTTCGTCGCTGTCGACCTGGCCCAGCACCTGCCACCGGTCGCGGACCGGGGGCGTGGCGAGCACGTCCTCCTGGGCCACCGGGAAACCGATCCGGGACCGGACTGTCGCGGCCAGCGCCGCCGGCAGGGTGTCGAGGCGCTCGTGGCCCGCGACCAGCAGGCGGATCAGTGCCAAGCCCCCGAGCAGCCGGTCGGCCCAGAACGGCCCGATGCCCGCGACGCCACCCAACCGGCGGACCGCCGACGCGACCGTGGGCGCCTGCGCGTCCACCAGCCGGGCGGCCATCGTGTCGTACGGCTGATGGCCCTGCTGCTGTGCCCCGGCGAGCCCCTGCTGCACCTGATCGTCCAGCCAGCGCCGCAGCTCCGCCATGCCGGCCGCCACCCGGTCGGCGCGCTGCTGGACGCGCTTCTGCGCGGCCGCCGGATCGACCGGGCCGGCCTGCTTCGGCGCCGCGGACCGGGCCGTGCGCGCCGCCAACCACTCGGTCACGAAGGCCGGCGGGACGGTCTCATCCATCGTGGCGCCGGAGGCCCAGAGCAGCATCAGCCCCAGGGCATGCTTGCACGGGAACTTCCGGCTCGGGCAAGAACACTTGGCGGCCGGGCCGGAAAGATCGACGCAGACCTGATAGGGCTGCTTCCCGCTGCCCCGGCACAGCCCCCACAGCGCCTCGCCGAGCACCCCGGCCTGCTGCCACCTGGCGGCAGTGCTCACCCCGTGTGCGCCCTTCAGCGAGCTCGCGTCGGGGGCCAGGGCGGTGACCTGGGTGATGGACCATCGTTCAACGGACACGGAAGCACTCTAGGAGCCGGGTACGACGTTTTCGGGTTCGGCTCCCACAACGCGGATGGAGCCAACTAACTGGTTAGTTGACGATAGGGTGCAGCGCATGGCACGGGACGCGGAGGACACCAGGAGGCGGCTGTTGCGGGCCGCGGCGGCCGAGTTCGCCGAACGTGGCATCGCCGGAGCACGGGTCGACCGCATCGCAGCCGCGGCCTCGGCGAACAAGGCGCTGATCTACTCCTACTTCGGCAACAAGGAAGACCTCTTCGACGCCGTCTTCCACGCGTTGGTGGTGGACACCGTCCAGGACGTACCGATCGATCCGGACGACCTGGCCGGGTATGCCGGCCGCCTGTTCGACCGCGTGCAGGAGCAGCCGCACACGCTGCGCCTGGCGCTCTGGCACTCCCTGGAACGTGGCAGCGCGACCCTGCCGGAGGCGGTCGTCGCCGCGAACCGGCAGAAGGCCGGCGCCATCGCGGCCGCGCAGCGGGCCGGCCGGATCAGTGACCGCTTCCCGCCCGAGGAGCTGATGGTCCTGGTCACGGGTCTGTCCATCCTGGGCTCGCCGGATCTGGCGCTGACCCACACCGCGGGGCCGGACGGCCTTGCCGCACGCCGCCGGACCGTCGTCGAGGCCGTCCGGCTCCTCACCGCGAAGGACGGGACATGAAGGTCATCATCTTCGGCGCCACCGGCATGGTCGGTCAGGGCGCGCTGCGCGAGAGCCTGCTGGCTGCCGACGTCGAGCAGGTGCTCGCGGTCGGGCGGCGGCCGACCGGGGTACGGCACCCGAAGCTGCGCGAGGTCACCCTCACCGACTTCGCCGACCTCACCCCGATCGAGGACGAACTGCGCGGCTACGACGCCTGCTTCTACTGCCTCGGGGTGTCCTCGGTCGGGCTCGACGAGGCGGCCTACCGCCGGATCTCGTACGACTATCCGGTCGCGGCCGCGCACAAGCTCGCCGAGCTCAACCCCGCGATGACCTTCATCTACGTGTCAGGCGCCGGCACGAAGCCGGACAGCCGGCAGATGTGGGCGCGGGTCAAGGGGCGGACCGAGGTCGAGGTGATCAAAACCTTCCGGAACGGGTACGGCTTCCGCCCCGGCTTCATCCAGCCGACCCACGGCGCCACCTCGAAGACCGGCCTCTACCGGGTGGGGTACACGCTCACTGCCCCGCTGATCCCGCTGCTCAACCGGATCGCGCCCAAGTACGTCACCAGCACCGACCGGCTCGGGCAGGCCATGCTCCGCGCGGCCCGCACCGGCTTCGCCACCCACATCGTGGAGAACGCGGACCTGCGCTGACGCCCCGGCCAGCACCGCGCCGAAGGCCACCACCATGCCCAGCACCTGCACCGGCGTGAGCGTCTGACCCAGGGCCGCCCAGCCGAGCGCGGTCGCCACCACCGGGGACAGCAGCCCGAGCAGGGAGACCTGCGCGGCACGCAGGCGCTCCAGGCCGCGGAACCAGACGGTGTAGGCCAGAGCGGTGCCGACCAGCGACAGGTACGCGTACCCGGCGACGTTCCCGCCGCTGAGCGTGGCCGGCAGCCCTTCGACGGTCAGCACCAGCGGCACGAGCAGCAGACCGCCTGCGGTGAGCTGCCAGCCCGTGGTGGTGAGCAGCGTCGCGTCCGGCCGCCCCCAGCGCTTGGTGAGCACCAGCCCGAGCGCCATCGACGTCGTCCCCACGAGCCCGGCCATCAACCCGATCGGATCCAGCTGCGCCTCGGCGGTCAGCACGGCCAGCGCCACCCCGCCCGCGCCGACCACCGCGGCCACGACTGTGCGCAAGGCGACACGCTCGGTCAGCAGCAGCACGGTCAGGGCGGCCACGAGCAGTGGTTGCGCCGCGCCGAGCACGGCGGCCATCCCGCCGGGCAATCGGTATGCGCAGAGGAACAGCAGGGCGAAGAACACGCCGATGTTGAGGGCGCCGAGCACCGCGGAGCGCCACCACCAGTCCCCGCGCGGCAGCTTGCGAGTCATCGCGATCAGGAGCAGACCGGCAGGCAACGCGCGCAGGGTGGCGGCGAGCAGGGGCCGGTCCGGGGGCAGGAACTCCGTGGTGACCGCATAGGTGGTGCCCCACACGGCCGGGGTCAGGGCCGTGACCAGCAGAACCGGCGCTCGCATCACAACTCCTCGACGTAAAGTATCTCGATGTCAAGAGACTTCTCGCTGTGTGTCTTCTTGTCAAGAAGCTTTTCGTAGAGAGAATGGGGTGTGGCACACACCGACGGCGTCGACTGGATCATCGAGCAGTGGTCCCACGAGCGTCCCGACCTGGAGACGACCGCCATGGCGGTGTTCGGGCGGATCTTCCGGCTTGCCCGGCTTGCCGGCGACGAAGTGGAACGCTCATATGCGGCATTCGGCATCAGCCGGGCCGAGTTCGACGTGCTGGCGACGCTGCGGCGCGCGGGGGAGCCGTACGAGCTGTCACCGGGCGCGCTGGCCGCCTCGATGATGCTCAGCACCGGCGGCACCACCGCCCGGCTCGACCGCCTGGAGAAAGCCGGCCTCGCCGAGCGCCGCCCGTCGCCCACCGACCGCCGGGGCGTGCTGGTCCGGCTGTCGCCGCGGGGCAAGGACGTCGTCGACCGGGCGCTGGGGGCCGGCCTGGCGCAGCAGCAGAAGCTGCTGTCGCACCTGCCGCCGGCGACCCGGCGCGAGCTGGCCGATCTGCTGCGCTCGGCGCTGGAGCCGTACGACAGCTAGCGTCCGGGCCTTCTTACGAGGTTCTTACGGGTGCGGCGGAACCCTCGCGCCGCCCCGGCCCAGCTGTGAACCTGGGTGGCATTCCACAATCGAGGGGAATGTCCATGAGGTCAGCACGAAGCGGGGAGCGGCGGCGGCGCTGGCCGGTGCGCTCGTCGGTGTTGCCGGTGCGGTGCCGGCACAGGCCGCGACGGGGTGGCGGATCGTGCCGGAGCCGCCGCTGCGGCCGGCGAGCCGGCTGGTCGATGTCAGCGCGACCGGTCCGGCTGACGCTTGGGCGGTCGGCTATCAGGACAACCGATACGGGCAGGTGCCCACTCAGCCCGCGGCGCTGGTGCGGTGGGACGGCCGGACGTGGACGGAACGCCTCCTGCCCGCGGAGTTCGACTCGCCGGCGGCGATCAGCGCGGTCGGCCCCTCGGACGTGTGGGCGGTGGGGCAGGACGACGGGCTGGAGCCGTACGCGGCCCACTGGGACGGCACCGCATGGCGGGGTTACCCGGTTGCGGGCCGGGGCAGGTTCAGCGATGTGGCGGCCCGGCACGGCAAGCCGCTGATCGTCGGCTCCCGGCGCGCGGGCGGCGCTCTTGTCCTGGAGTGGGACGGGAACGGATTCCGCGAGCTCACCGTGCCGGGCGCCGACACCGGGAGCGGCAGCCTGCAGGCGGTGGCGACGGCGCCCGGCGGTGCCGCGTTCGCGGCCGGTTTCCGGTACGGGGATGAGGCGCCGGAGCCGATGATCGTGCAGCGCCTCGGCGGCGTCTGGCGGATGGCCGCCCTGCCGGAGGTGCCCGGAGCCCGGCTGACCGGCGTGCACGCCCGTTCGGCCACCGACGCGTGGGCGGTCGGCACGATCGACGACAGCAGCACCCGGCCGACGCCGCTGATCATGCGCTGGGACGGCGCCTCATGGCAGCGGGTGACCCCGCCGATCGGGTCGGCCACCCTGTGGGCGGTCGGCGGAGACAACGCCGGCACCCTCTGGGTGACCGGCGCCAACCCGACCGAGCCGTACGGCGTCTCGCACCCGGGGTCCCTGTTCCTGCGCTACCAGGCCGGCAAGTGGAGCGTTGCGTACGGTCCGAAGGTCCGCGCCGGCGACCCGTTCACGGCGGCCGACCCGTTCCTGTCGGCAGTGGAGAACATTCCCGGCACCGCGGCGTTCTGGGGCGTCGGCACGGTCGCCGATCCCGCGCGTGACCACGTCGCGGTGGTCGAGCGGGTCGGGTGACAGTGGTGCGGCTACGGCTTGCGGCCGACCCCGGCGTACATGGCGATGTGGGCCGGATCGGGGCGCGGCTCCGGTTCACCCTCGGCCCGCCACTCACTCACCGGGGTCACGCCCGGCTCGATCAGGTCGAGGCCGGCGAAGAGCTCGGTGAACTCGACCCGGTCGCGCGGCCAGATGTTCGTGATGCCGGCCGCCAGGGCGGCGTCGTAGTCGGCGGCGACCTTCGGCGGCAGGGGGTCCTTCGTCGAGTTCGTGACCACCAGGAAGCTGCCGCTGGGCAGGGCGTCCATCAGGGCGCGCACGATCGGCCGGCCGGCGCCGTGGCCCTCGACGAAGTGCAGCACCGCGACCAGCATCAGCGCGACCGGCTCGCCCAGGTCGAGGGTCTCGTGCAGCTCCGCCTGCGCCAGGATCTGCTCGGGCGAGCGCAGGTCGGCCTCAAGGTAGGTGGTGCGGCCCGCGGGTGTGCTGGTCAGCAGCGCCCGCGCGTGCGCCATCACCATCGGGTCGTTGTCCACGTAGACCACCCGGGTCTCCGGCGCGATGCGCTGCGCCACCTCGTGGGTGTTGTCCGCCGTCGGCAGTCCGGTGCCGATGTCCAGGAACTGCCGGATGCCCGCCTCCGCCGCCAGGAAGCGGGTCGCCCGCTGGAGGAACCGGCGGTTCTCCAGGGCGGCCAGCCGGGCCGTCGGGAAGGTCTTGAGAATCTCGTCGCCGGACGCACGGTCGACTGCGAAGTTGTCCTTGCCACCGAGCCAGTAGTTGTACCGGCGGGCGGGCTGCGCGGTCGAGCTGTCGATCTGGTCGCTCACGGGACCTCCAGGGTGGACATCAAGGTCATCCTATGCGGCGGCCCCATGCCCGGCCGGCACGACCTCGGCGGGCTTCGGCGGCGGGGGCGGGCTGCCGTCGCCGAACGGCCGGCCGCCGAGCGCCTCGCGGCCGTGCTCGGTGAGCCAGTTGCCCAGCTCCGGGCCCGCGGGCACGATCCCGGTCGGATTGATGTCCCGGTGCACCTCGTAGTAGTGCTGCTTGATGTGCACGAAGTCGATCGTGTCCCCGAAGCCGGGCGTCTGGAACAGATCCCGGGCGTACGCCCACAGCACCGGCAGCTCGGTGAGCTTCTGCCGGTTGCATTTGAAGTGGCCGTGGTAGACGGGGTCGAAGCGCACCAACGTGGTGAACAACCGCACGTCGGCCTCGGTGATGGTGTCCCCGGCCAGGTAACGCTGCCCCGTCAGCAGCTCGGAGAGGCTGTCGAGCCGGTCGAAGAGCCGGTGGTACGCCTTGTCGTAGGCGTCCTGACTGCCCGCGAAGCCCGCCCGGTAGACGCCGTTGTTGACGTCGGCGAAGACGACCTTGTTCACCTCGTCGATGCGCTCGCGGAGGTGCTCGGGATACAGCTCCGGCGCGCCCTCCCGGTGGTACTTCTTCCACTCCAGGCTCAGATCGATGGTGATCTGCGCGAAGTCGTTGGTGACCACCTGACCGGTCGGCACGTCCACCATCGCGGGCACGGTGATGCCCTTGTCGTAGTCGGGGAAGCGGGCGAGGAAGGCCTCCTGCAGCCGTTCGATGCCGAGCACCGGGTCACGCCCGCCGGGATCCAGGTCGAAGGTCCAGCTCCGCTCGTCGTGCGTCGGCCCGGCGACGCCCATCGAGAGCACGTCCTCGAGCCCGAGCAGCCGCCGGACGATGATGGCCCGGTTGGCCCACGGGCAGGCGCGGCTGACGACGAGCCGGTAGCGGCCGGGCTCGACCGGATAGCCGTCGCGGCCGTCGGCCGTGATCCGGGTGGCGATGTAGCGCTGGTCACGGGAGAACTCACCGGAGGGGTTGACGTAGGCCATAGCGCTATCGTGCCCCCGCGCCCGGGCCTGCCAACGCCAACCGCGCAACTTCCCGGGAGACGCTGGTCGCAGGGCGGGGGAGGCCATTTTCTGGCAGGGTTGGCAGATGACCGCGAAGATCGCCAAGTTCCTTGCCGGCTGGACCACCTGGATCCCGGTCGTCGCTGTCCTGATGCTGCTCGCGACCTGGGGCCGCGACCTGCCGGGGGCGGTGGTGGTGATCAGTGCGCTGCTGCTGGCCGGCGCCGTGCTGGCGGCCGTGCACCACGCGGAGGTGGTCGCCCACCGGGTCGGCGAGCCGTTCGGCTCGCTGGTGCTGGCCGTGGCCGTGACCATCATCGAGGTCGCCCTGATCGTGACCTTGATGATCAGCGGCGGCGAGAAGGCCCAGTCGCTGGCCCGCGACACGGTCTTCGCGGCAGTGATGATCACCTGCAACGGCATCCTGGGCATCTCCCTGCTGATCGGAGCGGTCCGCCGGCGCATCGCGGTCTTCAACCCCGAGGGCACCGGCGGCGCCCTGGCCGCGGTGGCGACGATCGCCACCCTGAGCCTGGTCCTGCCGAGCCTCACCACCAGCCGCCCCGGCCCGCAGTTCTCCCCGGCCCAGCTGGGCTTCGCCGCGGTCGCGTCGCTGGCGCTCTACCTGCTCTTCGTCCTGGTCCAGACCCGCCGGCACCGCGACTACTTCCTGCCGATCACCACAGCGGGCAAGGTCATCGAGGAGGAGGAGCACCTCGACCCGCCGACGAGCCGGGCGGCGCTGAGCAGCCTCGGGCTGCTGCTGGTGGCGCTGGTCGCGGTGGTCGGCCTCGCCAAGGGCGTCTCCCCGGCGATCGAATCGGCGGTGGCGGGGGCCGGTCTGCCGCAAGCGGTGGTCGGCGTGGTGATCGCCCTGCTGGTCCTGCTCCCGGAGACGATCGCGGCAGCGCGCGCGGCGGCCCGCGACCGGATACAGACGAGCCTGAACCTGGCGCTGGGCTCGGCGATGGCCAGCATCGGCCTGACCATCCCGGCGATCGCCATCGCGATGATCTGGCTGCCGGGCCCACTGCTGCTGGGCCTGGGCGGGACGCAGATGGTGCTGCTCGCGCTGACGGTGGTGGTCGGCACGCTGACCGTGGTCCCGGGCCGCGCGAACGTCCTGCAGGGAGGGATCCACCTGGGGTTGCTGGCGGTCTTCCTGTTCCTCGCCGCCAGCCCGTAGATATCCTGCGGGGGTGCTGCGGTTGGCCCGGGTTGAGGACGCCGCTGCGATCGGTGCGCTCAAGGTCCGGGCCTGGCAAGCGGCCTACGCCGGCTTCATGAGCCCGGCCGTGCTGGCTGCGCTCGATCCGGCGCAGGAGGCATCGGACTGGCGCGCGTACCTGGCCGGCCTGCCCGCCGCCCACCGGCTGTGGATCGCCGAGGTCAACGGCGCGGTCGGAGGTTTCTGCCGCACCGGGCCGGCCGGCGAGGACCCGACCTCGGGCCGGACGCCGCCGAGATCTACGGGCTCTACCTCGACCCGCCGCGCGTCGGCACCGGCCTCGGCCGGCAGCTGTTCATCCAGGCGGTCGCCGATCTCCAGGACCGAGGGCATGCGCCGATCTGCGTGTACGCCTACCGGCCGAACCGGAAGGCGATCACGTTCTACGAACGGGCGGGGTTCCGGGCGGACGGCGTCACGCGGCTCGACGAGCAGGACGGCGCAGGCGTGCCCGAGATCCGCCTCGTGCTGCCGTGACGGCCGACGGCTGATCACCGGCGGGGCGCCGGCAGCGGCGCGGCGGATCGGGTCCGGGGGTGGGTGGTCTCCGAGCGCAGGCAGTCTCCGGGGTGGTGGCTCGGCTCTGGGGCGGTGGGTTGTCTCTGAGTGGGCGGCTTCCTGGCGATGGGCTGTCCCCAAGCGATGGGCGGTCCTCAGATGGTGGGCGCTTCCATGCGGTGGGGTCGCGTCCGTGATTTAGCCCCGCCGACCGTGGGGAGCCTCGCGCTACGCGCAGCTGCCTCCCATTGCGGCAGCCCGCCCGTCGCGCAACTCGCCCCGGTCAGTCGGCAGCCGGACGTGTGGGGTGCCGCCGTGGAGCGTGTCTCGCCGCCCGCGTGGTGGGCCGACCGCCCTTCGCGTGCGGCCGGACCCGAGCGCGTGGAGTGCCGCCGCGGAGGGTGTCGCCCCGTGGTGGGCAACCCGCGCTTCGCGCAGCCCGCAATTCGCGCAGCCCGCAATTCGCGCAGCCCGCAATTCGCGCAGCCGCAATTCGCGCAGCCGCAATTCGCGCAGCCCGCGCTACGCACAGCCCACCCCAGACTGCGGACGCGTGGAGTGCCCCGCCCACGGGGCGTGTCCCGCCGCCCCCGTGGCGGCGGGACACGCACCGCCGTCAGGCGGACTGGCGCAGCACCAACGTAGGTTCGTAGATGACCGACGAGATGCGCATGTCCGGGTCCTCGATGCGGGCCAGCAGCAGCCGCGCGCTGTCCGCCGCCATGTCCTCCAACGGGTGCCGCACCGTTGTCAACGCCGGGCTCGCCGCGACCGCCGCGCTGCTGTCGTCGAAGCCGACCATCGCCACGTCCTCCGGGACCCTTCGGTCGTTCTCGCGCAGCGCCAGCAGGGCGCCCAGCGCCATCAGGTCGTTGGCCACGAAGACGCCGTCCACCGCCGGGTGCTCCGCCAGCAACCTGCGCATCGCCTGCTCGCCGCTTTCCTGGGTGAAGTTGCCCGAGACCAGCGGCACCCAGGCGTGCCCGTGCCGGGCCATCGAGCGGCGGAAGCCGGTGATCCGGTCGTTGCTCGCCGGTACGTCCGCCGGTCCGGAGATCATCGCGACCAGTTGGCAGCCGCGGGCGACGAGGTGGTCGGCGGCCAGGGACGCGCCGGTGTCGTTGGCCAGGTCCACGTAGTTGATCGGGACCGGGTCTGCCGGGCGGCCGATCATCACTGCGGGCACGCCGGCGTCGGTGAGCATCCGGGGGAGCGGGTCGTGGCCCGGCAGCGAGAGCACGATGACGCCGTCGGCCTGGCCGTGGCGCAGGTCGCCGACCAGCCGGGTCCGCTGTTCCTCGGTGCCGACGATCTGGAGGGCGAGCTGGATGCCCGCCGCGCGGAGCACGCTCATCAGGCCGCCGACCACTCGGCCGAAGTACGGGTCGGCGAAGAACCGGCCCATGAACGGGTCGTCGTCGTGCGACTCGGAGTCGGAGACGACCAGGGCCACCGTGCCGGTGCGGCGGGTCACCAGCGAGCGGGCCAGCCGGTTGGGCACGTACCCGGTCTGGCCGACCGCGTTCCAGACCAGCTCGTGCAGCTGGGGGTCGACGTTGCGGATGCCGTTGATCACCCGGGACACCGTCGCGCGGGAGACGCCCGCGACCCGGGCCACGTCCTCCAGCGTCGGCAACCGCTCGCCGACGGGCAGCCGCCGGGTGCCGGCGGTCATGGGGTGGGGCTCCGGGTCTGCATACAGTTTTTATAGCACATGTCGGAGAGCGCTCTCCGATCTGCCCGTCCGGGCGCCTCCGGGGGCGTCCAGGTTCCGGAACCACCGCGGGATATTGACGGACGTGCAACCTCGGCGTAACACTTCGGAAAGCGCTCTCCAAGTACGTCCCCGCACCGTTCGGCCGATCCCCGCACCGCCGCGGTGTGGCGCTCAGACGCGCCACCGTACCGGTGTCCGGCCGGGCTGTGTCATCCGTCCTCGACCCCCGTGGGAGAACTCATGAGAACAGGGAAAAGCCGGCTCAGACGGCTCATCGCACCGTTGGGTGTGGCGGTCGTCGCCGGATCGCTGCTGGTGGCGGGGGTGCAGTCGGCGCAGGCCGCCGACACCCTGCTGTCGCAGGGCCGGCCGGCGCTCGCCTCGTCGCTGGAGAACGGAGAATCACCCGCGGCGGCCGCCGTCGACGGTCGCACGGACACCCGTTGGGGCAGCCAGTGGGCCGATCCGCAGTGGCTGCGCGTCGACCTCGGCAGCACCGCCACGGTCACCTCGGTCGTGCTCCAGTGGGAAGCCGCGTACGCGAAGGCGTACCAGATCCAGACCTCGCCGGACGGCACCGCCTGGACCACCGTCTACAGCACGACGACCAGCGCGGGCGGCACCCAGACCCTGACGGTCAACGGCAGCGGCCGGTACGTGCGCATGTACGGCACTCAGCGTGGCACCGGCTACGGCTACTCGCTGTACGAGTTCAAGGTCTACGGCACCAGCAGCACCCCGCCCCCGACCGGCGGCGGCTACGTCATGGCCGACCCGCCGGTCACCGGCGTGGTCCCGTCGACGGCGACCCCGCCGGCGACCAACCCGCAGACGACGCATCACGAGTTCCAGGCGAACTGCTCGGTGAGCCGCTCGAACCTGCCGGACGACCCGATCATCTTCCCCAACCTGCCGGGCGCCTCGCACTCGCACACGTTCATGGGCAACACGACGACCAACGCGGCGACCACGCTCGCCAGCCTCAACGCCGGCGGAACCTCATGCATCACGCCGGGTGACAAGACCGGCTACTGGATGCCCACGCTGTTCAACGGCGACACGGCCGTGCAGCCGGTCGGCCGCCAGGTCATCTACTACAAGAGCGGCGTGATCGACTACCGCAGCGTGCGGCCGTCGCCGCCGGGCCTGCGGTACGTCGTGGGCAGCCCGTCCGCGACGCTCGACGAGTTCAAGAACGCGCCGGGCGCGGTCGAGGGCTGGGAGTGCGGCGACAGCGTGCGCAACTGGGACTTCCCGGCGTCCTGCCCGGCGGGCACCCAGCTGAACATCCGCTACCAGGCCCCGAGCTGCTGGGACGGCCTGCACCTGGACACGCCGGACCACAAGAGCCACATGGCGTACCCGACGGTGGGCGTCTGCCCGGTCAGCCACCCGGTGGCGGTCCCGATGATCGAGTTCAAGATGGCGTTCCCGGTCAGCGGCAACCTGGGCAACGTGCGCCTGGCGAGCGGGCGGGCGTACTCGTTCCACTACGACTTCTACAACGCGTGGGACGCCCGCACGCTGAACGCTCTGGTCACCCACTGCATCAATGGTGGCCTGCAGTGCGACCCGCGCGGCTTCGACCAGTACAAGCCGGACCGCGGCGCGGCCCTGAATGAGAACTACGTCCTGCCGTAACCGGAAGATAATGGTCCGGGTGCCGATGAATCGGCGCCCGGACCGTTCGGCATCACCGAAATAACAAAAACCCGCGACAGAATTTCTGGCCGCTTTTCTGCCCGCTTCCTCAGCGGTACGCTGTGCGCATTCAGCGGTACGCGATGCGCCTCGGGGGTGCGCCGGTCAGCGACCGGTGAGCCGGGCGAGGAACCGGCCGCGGCTGGCCATCACCTGGGCGGCGAGGGATTTCGTCTGCGGTTCCACGCCGGCCTTGGACTCGCTCAGCGCCAGCTTCACACCCTGCTCGAGGTGCGCCCGGAGATGCTGAACCAGCACCTTGTCGAACGCCGCGCCCTGGGTGGCGTTCGCCGCGGTGACCTGCTCCGGGGTGACCATCCCCGGCATCGGCATGCCCTTGTGCGGGTTCTCCGAGGGCAGTTTCGCCTGGTCGTGCAGGCTGCGCAGAACGCCGAGCTCCTGCTCGTGCCCGGCCCTGACCTCCGCCGCGAGCGCCCGCACGCCGGCGTCCGCACTGTGCGTGGGCGCCAGGTCGAGCAGCGGAAGAAGCTCCTCGTTCATCGCAATGGTGATCTCGACCCAGGCCAGATCCGTGCCGCCGAAGAAACCCGAACTGCCGGGCGCCGGCGAACTGGCCGCGGCCGAGGGAACGCTCACGACCGTCCCCGCATCGCAGGCGGCCGCGCCGAACAGCAGAGCCACCAGGCAGCCGCCGGCCACGGAACGCAGCACGATGCTCACAAAGAACTCCATTTTCCCGGGGAAGTATCTCAGTCTCGGCGGCTGCGAGGGCCTTGTCAATATCGCCGTTCCGCATTCCGGAAAGTGCGCGGCCGATGCAGTTCCGGAACCTCAGCGTATTGACGTGCCGCAACACCACGGCAACAATCGAGTCAGTCAGAAAGCGCTCTCCGGCGCGACGGCTCCGCAGAATTCCCCTGCGTGCCACGGTGCCACCGAGGCTGTGGCGCGCAGGGGCCTCCAAGATCACCCACCGTGCCGTGCCGGGCCAGACCCTGGTCAGACGGGGCCGGGCCAGACCGCGTCAGGCCGGGCCGGGCCGGGCCAGACCGCGCCAGGGCGTGCCGGGCCGGGCCAGACCGCGCCAGGGCCTGCCGTGCCGGGCCGTGCCGGGCAGCACCGGGGGCCAGCCCGCGCCAGGGCGGGCCAGACGCGGCGGGCCGCGCCAGACCCCGCCGTGCCGTGCCGG
>NZ_JBITLX010000042.1:0-29905 GCF_044465625.1 Actinoplanes sp. NPDC049599 | reverse complement strand
CGGACCGGGTCAGCCGCGCCAGGGCGGGCCGTGCCGGGCCGTGCCGGGCAGCACCGGGGGCCAGCCCGCGCCAGGGCGGGCCAGACGCGGCGGGCCACGCCAGACCCCCGCCGTGCCAGACCGTGCCGGGCCATGCCGGACCGGGGCCGGGCCGAGCCAGGGCGGACGCGCGTGTCGTGCCAGACCGGGCCGCGCCGGGCCAGGCCGCGCCAGGCCGCGCCAGGTGGGGCCGGGGTTGCGGCAATGGGCACTAAGGACCAGCTGCGTGAACGACGTGTCCCGCACGGCTGGTTTCCCGGCAACTTCGGCTGATCTTCGTCTCCCTCACAACCGCGCCGTAGCGCTCAGCGTCGCGGCAGGCCTGCCCATCGGCAGAGGCACGCCCCTGCTGTCCCTCACCGGAAGCATGCGCGTGCTCGTCGCCTCCTACGGCGGCATCCTGCTGTGGAACCGGTGCGAGAACGACGAGCAGCCGCGATGGATCGTCGGCGTCACGTGATCGGTCGGTGGCGCGGGGGCGATGGTGGCGACTGACTGAGATCAGTGAGGGCCGGTGAAAGCTCGTGTGCACGTCGGCCGGCCCCCGGTTACCTCATCCGGTGAGCACCGTTGTCAACCTTCTCGCCTCCCTTGCCAGCCGTGTGCTTCCCGGCGTGGTCGCTGCCTCCGCCAGGCCTTCGATCGTCGTTCGGGCGCCCACCTCGGCCGCCACCTGCGTAGCCAGCTCCAGCAGGTCCGGCAGGCCCCGTGGCCGGTGCGGCAGCAACAGCGGGATGGCCGTCGCGGCGACTTCCCACACCGCCGTCGAGGCGCCGGCTCGGTGGGCGTCGGTCAGGGCGTTTACCACCCTGGTCAGTTTCACCATGCCGTCGGCGCACAGGTCGCCCACGTCTGCGCCCATTGCGGATGCGAACGGGGTTTTCGCGGCGGCCAGAGCCAGGATGGCGTCGACCGCCGCTACCCGGTCGGTTTCGTGGCGGGCTCCGCAGCCGTATGTCAGTGCCAGGGTCATGGCCGGGCCGATCGGGCCGGTGCATTCCGTCAGTTCGGGTAGCAGCGCGCCGCTGCCGCGGTAGTCCTGGTCTGCCAGGGCGGCCAGGGTCGGCAGGCTCCAGGCGGCCGAGACCTCCCGGTGGTGGGGCACGACCATCGTCAGGACGCCGCTGCTGGTGGTCACGTCGTCGGGGTTGTAGTGCGGTGTCGGTTGTCGTTCCAGCTTTGTCAGGTGGTTTTCGAGGAGGCCGCCGGTGCGGGCCGGGTGCAGGTTGGCCAGCACGCGGCGGGCTGCGGAGCGTTGTTCGACGCGGGTGCTCGTCGGGTCGGGCAGGCCGCCGTCCGCCAGCCATGCGGCGAAGCGCTTGCCCGCCGTGGTGGTCAGCTTGCCGGCCTCGGCCAGGACGGTGGCGTCGACCTGGCGGGGGACACGGAGCAGGGCCTGTTCGAGATCCGCCGGCCAGGGTTGCCAACCTGCCGACTCGGCGCGGCGGAGCCGGGACAGCAGCACCTCGGCGTCGAGGCTGCCGGTGGTCGTGGTCGGTGTGGCGAGCAACTCCGGCACCGGCGTGCGCGTCACCTCCACCGCCAGTTCGGCGATGCGTAGTGTCAGGACGCCGTCCGGCGACGCGATCAGCGGGTTGCGGGTCGCCGGTGTCTGCTCGCGGGCGGCGCGGACCGCGGCGAGCAGGCGGTGCCATGCGTTGCCGTGTCGGTGTGGCCTCATGATGCTGTTCAGGGCTTCGCCGAGCAGGACCAGCCGGACGTCGCTCCCCACGTGGTCGGCGAGGGCGTGCGGATGGCGGTCGAGCACGGGGTCGAGCACCTCGGCGAGCGACGTGCCGCGCAGCGTGACGAGGCCGGCCAGGATGCGTTCCCAGCGGACACCCGTCTGCTCGTGGAACAGGGCGGCCACCTCCTCGGCCAGCTCCACCGCGTCGGCGATCGGCGGGGGCATCGCCGCGGGTGGCGGGAGCGGGGGTGGGGCCAGGGTGGCGGACGGGCGTGCGGGTGCGGTCAGGTCGGGTTTCGCGTCGTGCCGGGCGAGCAGGGTCTGTGCGCGTTCCTGGAGGTCGAGGGCCGGGTGCTCCAGTGCGGTGGCGATCGTCTCCAGCACCTCGGTGATGCGGGAGGGTTCGCGGCGGGCGATCTGCTCCAGCCAGGCGAGCTGGGCCTTGACCAGGCTCTTCTCCTTGCGGACCAGGACCTGGTGGCTCGCTTCAAGGAGCGTCTCCAGCTCGATGCGGCCTTCGTCGTCCAGGCTGCGCAGCGCGCGCTGGGCGAGCGCGGCGATGGGGGACGGTGCGTCGGCCAGCAGCCGGGCATAGTCGTGCGTGTGGGCGGCCAGCTCGTCCGTGGTCGGCGCCAGCAGCTCGTGCAGCAGGGTGAACGGGCGCAGCCAGGCGGGCCGGTCGCCGCGGACCAGACGCTCCACAGTGGCGCCGATGAGCTGCCGGCGGTCGAGCCTGCCCTCGGCCACGAGCTGAGCCACGGCGACGGAGAAGCCCGATGTGTTCTGCCAGCCGGCCTCCGGGGTGTGGTGCCCGTAGTTCAGGTCGCGCCCCATGCCGTCGATGGTGAACACCGACGGCAGCAGGAGGTCGAGGTAGCGGCTGTCGCGGAGGCGGTCGGCGATCCGGATCGGCTTGCTGTTCCTCCGGAAGAACTGGGTGTCGCTGATCCAGGCACGGACCACGCCCTCGGTCACCGGTGGTGCGGCCCGGCCCGCCTGGAGCAGGACCTCGAGGAACGCCCACTCGCCGGACCAGGACGACCCCGGCGACATCCGCTCGGCCAGCCGGACGCCGAGGTCGCCCAGCCACGGCAGCTGTCGCGCCTCGGCGATCTCGAGGAACCGGTCGGTGGGGATGCCGCCCCAGCTGGCGCGCATTTCGCGGCGGCCGAGCGCGGCCGCCGCCCGGGCCGCGGACGGCAGACAGCCTATGGCGATCAGGGCGTACCCGTGGGCCGGATTCTCGAGTTGCTTCCACGACTCCTCGGTGGTCATCGCCTTGATCCGGGTGTCGAACTCCCGGGCGAACGCCAGGCGTTCCGGCTCCGGCGTCGCGATCAGCAGGGCGGTCAGCTCGGCCGGCTTGCCGCGGGAGAGGCGGTCGAGCGTCTGCCAATCGAGGCTCATGCGGACACCTGCTCGCCGGCGCGGACCAGGCTGACGGCCAGCGCGTGCTTGCACGGCCCGCGTTCGCCCCGGTGTTTCGCCCACCACGGGCAGGTGCAGGAGGACTGGCGGACGTGGTAGGTCTCTGCGCCGCTGCGCACGACAGCGACGTCGCCGGAGACGCTCACCGCGCCGGACGCGACGAGGGCCCGGGCGCCGAGCAGCCGGGGGTTCATCGTCGCCACGACGTCGGCCGTGTAGGGGAGCGTGCGGTGGAAGTAGCCCGCCTCGGCCACGTCGTAGCCGACCCGGCCGGCGGTGCCCAGCTGGGCCAGCGCGTCGCGGACCCGCGCCGCCCCGATCCCGGCGGCCTGCGCGAGCGCGTCGATGTCGATCGCCGGATCCCACGACAGCATTGCGCTGATCAGCTCGGCGTCGTCGGTGGTCGCATCGCCGGCCAGCGCCTCTAGCACCGCGCCCTCGCCGGAGAAGCCTCGGTAGGGCTCCGGGGACAACGTCAGCGACAGCCGCAACGCCGGCATGCTCAGCTCCCACGTGCTCGCCACCGGGCCACTGCCGGTCGCCACCGCCGGGCCGTAGACGCGCAGCCTGGTCGCGTACCGGAGGAAGGGTTTGAGGGCGACCAGCCGGCCGGCGCCCGGCAGGCAGATCGCGCCCGGCACCGGCCGGGACGTGAGGCGCAGCGAGCGGCCGGCCGGGAGCGCCCACAGCACCGAGCGGTCGCCGGCGGGCAGCTTGGTGAGCAGGGCGCGGGCGTCGGCCACGCCGATCTCGGCGCGCGGGTCGAAGCGGGCGGTGAGCACCTGCGCCTCGGCGAAGCCGCGCAGCCAGCGCGACGGCAGCGGCACCCGGCGTTCGACGAGCGGGCCGTCGAATGTGGTCACCGTGAGGTCGTCGGGGCCGACCGCGAGATGCAGCGGATCGGCGCGGCCCACCCGGGTCAGCGCGCGCTGCAGCGGCAGGTTGACGTCGACGTTGGTGGTGCCGTGCGCGACGATCTCGCCGTCGATGCCGGCGGGCAGCACGTCGAGCCGGGCATAAACGCCGCAGCAGCCGGAGAACGACTCGAAGCGCAGCCGGTCGGCGCCGGCGGTGACCACCGGGTCGAGGCTGGCCGGGCCGGCCGGCCGGAAATACCGGGTGCGGGCGACCTCCGCGACCGCCAGCAGACCGAGCGCCGCCGCGCCGGGCTCGCTCAGGAAGCCGGTGAAGAACCGGGGATGGGCCGCCGGCCCGCCCGAGGTCTGCAGGGTGAGCCCGCCGGCCGGGGCCAGCGTCGAGGAGCCGAGATAGGAGTACGTCGCGGAGACCATGCGGAGAAGGTAGAGAGGGGGTACGACACTTCGGCTCACGGGTCCAGATCGGCGCCGATGGCGTAGTGGTCGGACGGGTAGCGCCCGTCGATCGGGCGGTCGCCGGCGAGGAACGCCCCGCGCACCGTCACCACCGCCCCGGGCCGTCCCGGCCGGGCCAGCACGTGGTCGATCCGGCGGTCGATCAACGTGGTCGCCTCCAGCGGCGCGTACGGCACCAGTGAGTCCAGAGTGGTCACTCCCGGATCGCCGCCGCCCTCCTCCCAGGTGTCCACCGTCACCGCGCGCAGCGGGGCCAGTTCCGGCTCGTCCGGCGGCGCGTTCAGGTCCCCGATCAGCAGCACCGGCAGCGGCCCGTCCAGGGCGGGATCGGTCACCAGGTCGGCGAGCGCCTGGGACTGCGCGGCCCGGTCGGCGGCGTAGCGTGGCTCCCACTCCCGGCACGCGACGATGACGTGCAGCGGCCCGCGTGGATGGTCGAGGGCGGCGACCAGCGCCGTCGGGGCCGCGCCGGGGCGCTGCGGGTGTGGCAGCTCGCGGATCTCGGTGCGCAGGATCGGCCAGCGGCTGAGCAGTCCCAGCCCGACGGTCACGCCGAGCTGGCCCGGCTCCTCGACCGGCTCCGGCGCAGGCGGCAGCGAGGACGGCACGAAGGCCGCGTGCATGCCGAGCTGACCGGCCAGCACGTCGGGCTGCGTCGTGCCGTCGCCGGCCCACGTCTCCACCAGGCCGAGCACGTCCGGCTGGTACGTCTCCAGGGTGATCCTGATGCCGTCGGCCCGCTCCCGCCAGTTGCCGCCGAAGCGCCACCACACGTTCCAGGTCATGACCCGCATGGCACGACGGTAAGCCCGGCGCGTTTAGATGGCACGGTGAGCCGACCCGTTCTGCTGCTGGACCTCGACGGGGTGCTGAACCCCTTCGCCGCGTCCTCCTGCCCCGACGGATATCTCGAGCACGAGTTCTTCCCCGGGGAAGGCCCCGAGCGCTACTGCCCGGACCACGCCGCCTGGATCACCGAGCTGGCCGCGGCCGGTGACCTGCACTGGGCCACCGGGTGGGGCGAGGACGCCAACACGCTCTTCGCCGCGAAGCTGGGCGTCGCGGCGCTGCCGGTGGTGCCGTTCCCGCCGGTGCCGTTCCCGCCGGAGGCCAAGGTGCCGGCGCTCGCGGCGCTGGTGGGCGACCGCCCGGCGGCCTGGATCGACGACAACCACACGGACGCGGGCCGCCGCTGGGCGGCCGCGCGGGCGGCGCCCACGCTGCTGGTGCCGGTCGACTCGGCGATCGGCTGGACCCGCGACGACGTGGACCGCGTGCTGGCCTGGACCGCCGAGCTCCGCACCTGACCAGCAGGGCCGCCCGCGACCGGCCCAGCAGGGCCGCCCGCGACCGCGACCGGGCCGCCCGCCGCCCGCGACCGGGCCGCGACCGCGACCGGGCCGCGACCGCGCCGACTGCGACCGGGCCGACCGCGACCGGGCCGACCGCGACCGGGCCGCGACCGCGCCGACTGCGACCGGGCCGACCGCGACCGGGCCGACTGCGACCGGGCCGACTGCGACCGGGCCGACTGCGACCGGGCCGACCGCGACCGGGCCGACCGCGACCGGGCCGACCGCGACCGGGCCGACCGCGACCGGGCCGACCGCGACCGGCCCACCGGGGCCGCTCGCGACCGCGGCCGGCCGGCCGGGCGACCGTGTCCGCCCCGGCCGGGGCGGACACGAGAAGCCGGCTAAGCGCTCTGCCAGAGCCCGATCAGATTGCCCTCGGTGTCGTGCACGTAGGCCGCGAACCCCATGTCCCCGACCGCTTGCCGGCCGATCGCCACCTTGCCACCCAGCTTCTCCACCCGGGCCAGTGACTCGTCCAGGTCAGCCACCCCGATCACGATGACCGGCGCGGTGATCGGTCCCTGCTTGGCGAGCATGCCGCCGTTGATGCCGCCGGGCTCGTCCGGCCGGCCCGACTCGTCGGTCGCGATGGTTGTCACCATCGTGTAGCCCATGTCCGGCATGCCCTGCAGCTGCCAGCCGAAGGCCTCACGGTAGAAGGTGTGTGCCCGGTCGGCATCGTCGAACGGGACCTCGAAGTGGACGACTTTGTCCATGACTCCTCCTCGTCAGCTCTCCGCCGACCATAGACCCGGCCACCGACAGAATCACGGCTGAACGGCGCGGTTCAGCCGCGGTACACGCCGAACTCCCAGAGCGAGTAGCCGTAGTCGGTGGCGCGGGCGGTGCCGGAGACCCGGACGTAACGGCCGGTGCCGTTGATCGCCAGGTCGTCGAAGCCGCCGTTGCCGCTGGTGGTCGTGTGGATCGTCTGCCAGGTGCTGCCGTTGTCCGAGACCTGCACCGTGTAGCCCTTGGCGTAGGCCGCTTCCCAGGCCAGCAGCACGCGGTTGAACGACTGCACCGAGCCCAGGTCGACCTGGAGCCAGGCGGTGTCCACCCACTCGCTGGCCCAGCGGGTGCCGTAGTTGCCGTCGACCGCGTACCCGGGCAGTTGCGGGCCGTTCGTGCCGGTCGGCTGGTAGGTCGATGCCGTGGCCGTCTTGCCCTGTGCCAGGTTGGTGCCCGGGACGGTCGGCGGGACCACCTTGAACGAGCGCTGGTCGATGCCCACGTTGCCGTGGCCGTCGAAGGCGTACACGTAGACCTTCCAGACCCCGAGCTGCTCGGGGGCCTTCGCGGTGAACGTGCCGTTGCCGTTGTCGGTGAAGACCACGTTGGTCAGCCCGGTGCCGCCGGTGATGTGCTTGTTGCTGTACATCAGGTTGTAGCGGATCAGGTCGCCGTTCGGGTCGCTGACCCCGGCGTTGATCGTGAACGTCCCGCCGGCCGGCACGGCGGTCTGGTTGCTCACCGCCATCGAGTTGATCTCCGGAGGGGTGTTCGCCGAGGCCTGCCCGGTGTACGCCTGCTTCAGCGAGTGGTAGCCGAGCCGGCGCCAGCCGCCGGTGAAGGTGTTGAGCCAGACGCCGCCGAAGTCGTTCTCCAGGCCGTAGTGGAACTCGGTCGCGCCCAGCGCCACGCCCGGGTGCGCCTTGATGGCGTTCCAGCTGGCCGTGTAGCCGGTGCGCTTCTGCAGGTCGGTGGGCTCGGTCGGCACCCCGTTGACGTCGTTGGGCACCTCCCACTCCCCGGCCGGGCCACCCTCGGTGAGGATGTACGGCTTGGTGTACCCGCCGTTGATCCAGTCCTGCTTGACGTTGCCGATCGCCCCGTACGAGTTGACCGCCAGCAGGTCCAGGTCGGGCGAGTTCGCCTTGTAGTACGTCCACGCCCCGGTGTACGCGTCCGTCGAGGTGACCGGGTGGTTCGGGTCCGCCGCGTGGATCGCCACCGCCAGCTCGTTGACGTACTTGGCGTACGCGACCCGGCGCGCCTCGACCTCGGCGGCCGGCAGCCCGTGGTCCTGCATGGTCAGGATGACCTCGTTGCCGACGTCCCACATCAGCACGCCCTGCTTGTTCTTCAGCGCGTTGACCCGGGCGACGATCTCGTTCTTGGTCGCGGTCTTGTAGGCGGTGTCGTTGACGTAGTCGGCGCCCTGGTTGAGCCAGTGCCCGACCACGACCTTGATGTTCTGCTGGGCGGCCCGGTCGAGCAGCGCCGGGGTGTTGGCGTCGTCCACACCCCAGAGCCGGATCGTGTTGACACCCATGTTCTTCAGGTCGCGCAGGTAGCCGTCGGCCGCGGCCTGCGGCGGGCCGTACGTGATGCCCTTGACCTCGTACGCCGCGCCGTTGACGTTCAGCTGCCAGTTGCCCTGCGAGCCGGTGACCCGCACGGTCGACGGGCCGGCCGGGGTGGCCGGGTCGGCCATCGCCGCCGGGGTGGTGCCGGCGGACCGGGCCACGGTCACCGAGTCGACGCTGAGCACGCCGCCCGAGGTGGTCTCCGGGGTCGGGGTGGTGAAGCCGGCGATCGCGTTCGGCAGCGAGCCGCCGATGGCCAGGTCGAAGCGCAGGAAGAAGCCGTGGTGCACGGCTGCCTTCCACGCGGTGACGCCGACCTGCGATTCGCGCACGACCCAGGTCTGCCGGCCGTCGAGATAGAAGCGGATCTCCTCGTCGGTCTTGGTCCGGTCGATGATCTGGCTGTACTCGTGGAAGCCGGTCTGGCAGCCGGTGCAGCCGGCCAGCCCGCTCTGCCGGCCGTTGTACTCCGCGCACGGTCCGTCCGGCGCGGTGCCGCAGTGCAGGGTCTGCGACAGCTGGCTGCGCCCGTTGACGTCGGTCATGATGTCGGTCTCGCCGACGCCGGGCCAGTTGGTGTAGTTGCCGCGGTAGGCCGCCCCGGTGGCGCGGAAGCCGGGCCAGTAGCCGGCGCCGTTGGCCACGTCGGGCTGCTTGAGCACCGCGGTGAACTTGGTCTGCTGGCCGGCCGGCGGCTCGAAGTCGGTGCGCTGGGTCTCGATCCGGCCGGAGGTCCACTTGCCCGCGCTGTCCCGGATCGCCTTGATGTTGAGCTTGCCGGCGCCGTCCAGGTAGACGTTGGCGGTGGAGTTCGACGCGGTCTCGACCTCGCCGGTGCCCCAGTTCGCGGCTCCGCCCGGGTACTGGGTGCCGGTGCGCAACAGCCAGTTCGCGGCGTTCGGCGAGGTGTTGGCGGCGCCGGAGAAGTCGTCCGTCCACACCGTGGTGAAGTCACCGGGCGGCGGTGTCGTGGTGCCGCCCCCGGTGGTGAAGATCTTGAACTCGTAGAGGGAGTAGCCGTAGCCGCTGGCGCGGGTGGTGCCGTACATGCGGACGTAGCGGCCGGTGCCCGTCACGGTGAGCGTCTCGGTGCCGCCCGCGCCGGTGGTGGTGCTGTGGATGTCGGTCCAGGTGGTGCCGTCGGCACTGGTCTGGATCTTGTACGCCTTCGCGTACGCACCCTCCCACTGCAGCACCACCTGGCAGACGGACTGGGACGTGCCCAGGTCCACGCGCAGCCACTGGGGATCGCTGAACTCGCTGGACCAGCGGGAGCCCGTGTCGCCGTCGACGGCCTTGGCGGCAGCGACGTCCGCGCCCTCCTGCGAGGAGGCGGTGGCGGGCTTGCCCTGCGCGGCATTCGTCGTGCCGCACGCCGACGGGGTGCCGCCGGTGGAGCCGTAGACCTTGAACTCGTAGAGGGAGTAGCCGTAGCCGCTGGCGCGGGTGGTGCCGTACATGCGGACGTAGCGGCCGGTGCCGCTGACGGTGAGCGTCTCGGTGCCGCCCGCGCCGGTGGTGGTGCTGTGGATGTCGGTCCAGGCGGTGCCGTCGGCACTGGTCTGGATCTTGTACGCCTTCGCGTACGCACCCTCCCACTGCAGGACGACCTGGGTGATCGTGGCGGTGGCGCCGAGGTCGACCCGCAGCCACTGGGGATCGCTGAACTCGCTGGACCAGCGCGTGCCGGCGTTGCCGTCGACCGCCAGGGCGGCGGCGACGTCCGCGCCCTCCTGCGACGACGCGGTGGCCGGTTTGCCCTGCGACAGCAGGGAATCCGCGGCGTGTGCGGTGAGCTGGACGACGCCCAGGTAGGCGACGACGACGGCGAGCACGGTGACGGGGATCAACCGGCGCCAACGGCGGGGGCTGGGCGCGTGCGGGGGCAGCGCCGGGGGAGAAGCCGGATGCACGGGAACTCCTGACGTTCGGGGACGGAGTCACAGGGGAGGGGATCGATGGAGAGCGCTCTCCACCTGAGCCGCAGTGTTGCGTCCGCTTTTCCGATGTGTCAAGCATTCCGTCGCTGATCGGCCGCCAATCATGGGCAAAAGCGGCCTTTCCGAATACTGTCGAGGGCGTCTTGGAAAGCGCTCTCCGACGGCGGTGCGCTACGGGCAGTCGGGCCTGCAGCGCGCCGACCTGACCCGGGAGGCGATCCGGCTGACCCGGCTGCTGCCCCGGCTGTTGCCCGGCGACGGGGAGGCGGCCGGGCTGCTGGCGCTGATGCTGCTCCCCGACGCCCGACGCCCGACGCCCGACGCCCGACGCGGACGGACGCGCAGGGTGCGCTCGTACCGCTGGACGAGCAGGATCGCGGCCGGTGGAACGCAGCGTTCATCGCCGAGGGGGTCGCGCTGGTCTCCGCGACGCTGGGGCGGGGACCGCTGGGGCCGTACCAGTTGCAGGCCGCGATCGCCGCGGTGCACGACGAGGCCGGCACCGCCGAGCATACCGACTGGCCGCAGATCCTCGCCCTCTACGAGGTGCTGGAACGGGTCTCGCCGGGACCGGTGGTCACGCTGAACCGGGCGGTGGCCACGGCCCAGGCCCGCGGGCCGCTGGCCGGGCTCGCGGTGCTGGCCGAGCTCGACGGCGACGAACGGATGGCGGAGAACCACCGGCTCGAGTCCGTCCGCGCGCACCTGCTCGAGCCGGCCGGCGACCGCACGGCCGCGCACGGCTGCTACCTGCGCGCGGCGGCGATGACGGCCAGCCTGCCCGAGCAGCGGCATCTGACGCTGCGGGCCGCGGCGCTGCGACCCGTACCTGATCCGAACATCGACCGGCCGCCGGGCCGGGCATGATGGTCCGGTGACCGAGCTTTCCAAAGGCCTGATCCTGCTGGTCGAGGACGAGCGGCCGATCGCGGACCTGGTCCGGCTCTACCTGAGCCGGGACGGCTTCGGGGTGCACGTCGAGCACGACGGCACATCCGGGCTGGCCGCTGCGCGGCGGTTGCGGCCGGTCGCCTGCGTGCTGGACATCGCGCTGCCCGGGATGGAGGGCACGGAGATCTGCCGGCGGCTGCGCGCGGAGGGCGACTGGACCCCCGTCGTGTTCCTCACCGCCCGCGACGACGAAGTGGACCGGATCCTCGGGCTGGAGCTGGGCGACGACTACCTCACCAAGCCGTTCAGCCCGCGCGAGCTGGTCGCCCGGGTGCGGGCCCTGCTGCGCCGCGCCGCCGGGCCACCCGACGGCGGCCGGGTGCGGACCCTCGGCCCGCTCCAGCTCGACTCCGGCCGGCACCTGGTCACCGTGGACGGTGCCCCGCTGACGCTGACCCCGACCGAGTTCGATCTGCTCGCGCACCTGCTGGGCCGGCCGGGACGGGTCTTCACCCGCGAGGAGCTGCTGGCCGGCGTCTGGGGGTACGCGTCGCCCGCGGGCACCCGTACCGTTGATGTGCACGTGGCCCAGGTCCGCGCCAAGCTCGGGCCCGCCGCGCACCTGATCCGCACGGTCCGCGGGGTCGGCTACACCGCCGATGCGTAGCTTCCTGGGCACCCTGTCCGGCCGTACGGTGCTGGTCACCGCGGCCACCGCGGTCGTCTCCGTGATCATCACCGCGCTGGTCGCGCTCCCGATCGCCGTGCGCTCGGCCAACAACGCCGCCCGCGACGAGCTGGTGGAGAAGTCCGCGCTCGCCGTCGAGCTGCTCACCACCGAACGCCAGCTCGCCCGCGAGCGGATCGTCTCCCGGCTGCGCGCCGACGGCATCGACGTCTTCCTGATCCGGCGCGGCGCCGTGGACCGGGCCGGCCTGCCCGACCGGGTGATCAGCCAGGTCGCCGCCGGTGAGTCCGTCGACACCCGCGGCCTGGTCGGCGAGCGCGCGGTGCTGATCGTCGGCCGGCCGCTGCGCGGCAACACCAGCGGGGTGGTGCTCACCCGCGACATCGCCTCCGGCACGGCCGCCCGGGTGCTCGGCGGCGTCTGGGTGGCGCTGCTCGCCGGGCTGCTCGGCGGCGTCCTGGCCGGCGCCCTGCTGGCCCGGTTCATCGCCCGGCCGTTGCGGCAGGCGGCGGTGGCGGCCGGGCGGCTCTCCGCGGGGGACCGCTCGATCCGGCTCGCGGTGCGCCCGCCGGCCGAGGTGGCCGAGCTCGCGTCGGCGCTCAACCAGCTCGGCGCGGCGCTGCAGATCAGCGAGGGCCGCGAACGGGACTTCCTGCTGTCGGTGTCGCACGAGCTGCGGACCCCGCTGTCGACCATCCGCGGTTACGCCGAGGCGCTGGCCGACGGCGTGGTGGCCGCCGACGACGCGGCGCGGGCCGGGCAGACGATGGTCGCCGAGGCGGACCGGCTGGACCGGCTGATCTCCGACCTGCTGGTGCTCGCCCGGCTGGAGGCCGCCGACCTGCCGGTCGACATCGTGCCGGTGGACCTGGTCGACCTGGTCGGCTCGGCCGCCGAGGCGTGGGCCCCGCGCTGCGGCCCGGACGGCCCGCTGCTGAGCACCGAGCTGCCCGCCGACCCGGTGCTGGTGGCCACCGACCCTGGCCGGATCCGCCAGGTCGTCGACGGGCTCTGCGAGAACGCGCTGCGGGTCCTGCCGCCGGGCGCCGCGCTGATCCTGGCGGTACGGGCGGACCCGCGGGGCGGCGTGCTGGAGATCCGTGACGGCGGCCCCGGCTTCACCGACGAGGACCTGGCGGTGGCGTTCCAGCGCGGGGCGCTGCACCGGCGGTACCGGGGCCTCCGCCGCACCGGCAGTGGCCTCGGCCTGGCCCTGGCCGCGCGGCTGGTCGGGCGGCTCGGCGGGACCATCGCGGCCGGGCACGCCCCGGAGGGCGGCGCGATGTTCACCGTGGTCCTTCCTTACCCGATCCGAACATGACGCTGATCCGCCCCGAGCACACCCGGCGCAGTCTTTGCCCATGACACGAACCCGTATCGCGCTGACCCTGACCACGCTCGGCCTCGCCGGCCTGCTCGGGCTGACCGGCTGCGGCGCCGGTGCGGCGCCGGCCGGTGCCCCGGCGGCCGCCGCGGACGTCGCGGACGAGGCCTACGCGCTCACCGCCGTCGGCCTGACCACCGGCCTGGAGGCGGACCCGGCCCCGTCGGCCTCGACCGGGGCCGGCCCGGGCAAGGACCGCAAGCACCCCGGGCTGCGCAGGTTCCTGCGGAAGAACACCCTGCACGGCGAGCTGACGGTGCAGGGCAAGGACGGCGTCCGCACCGTGGTGGTGCAGCGCGGCAGCGTCACCGCCGTGGACGCCACGACGGTGAGCGTGAAGTCGACCGACGGCTTCACCCAGACCTGGACCTTCGGCGACAAGCTCCGGGTCGTGCAGGACCGCAAGACCGTCGAGACCTCCGCGATCAAGCCGGGCGCGGAGATCGGCATCGCGGGCGCCAAGGACGGCGACAAGAGCGTCGCCCGGCTGGTCGCGATCAAGTAGGCGAATGAGGTTCAGGGCCCGCGCTCTTGGACCAGCGCGGGCCCTGTTCCCCGCCCCCCTAGGAGAAAAGTCTGTGCCCGGTCACTGCAGGATCGCCCCCATCGGGGACATCAGCAGCTTGCCGAAGGCCTCGGCGGTGCCGTCCAGGCGGGCCCGTTCCCGGCCGAGCGCCTGCAGGTCATGGCGTACGCACCAGAGCCGCTGCGAGTTGCGCCAGGCCACGTTGCGGGTGTACTCGATCAGCTCGCCCTGCCACCAGTCGTCCAGGTCGCCGTTCATCATGTCGATGATCAGCTGCCACTTCTCCAGGAAGCCGCGGCGCAGCCCGGGGATGGACTCCGCGAAGATGTCGTTGATCTGCAGGTAGTCGTGGTGCTGGTCGCTGTCGTCGACCGGGTCCGAGCCCAGGTGGTCGAAGGTCGTCACCAGCGCGAACGGCAGGTCGTAGTTGATGTGGGCGTTCACCCCGGCGGCGGCCGACGGCAGCGGCCGGGCGTCCGGCCCGGGGATCCGGTGGAACAGCACCGCCCAGGCCCGCGGGCAGCCGGCGCTGGCGTCCGACCACTGGCGCAGGGCGTCGAAGTAGCGGGCGGCGAACTCCACGTCGAGGCGGGACAGGAACGCCGGGTCGGCGAACCGGCCCGCGTACAGGCGCTCGAGCACGCTGGTCGTGATGGTCAGGTAGAGCTTGTTGAAGTCGGCGAGCGGGTTGCTGGTCAGCAGCGGCGGGACCCGGCACAGCACGTCCTGCAGCTTGGTCAGCTGGTCGACCACCGCGGGCACGTCATCAGGGTGGCCGGCCAGCACGTCGGCCATGTCCTGCTGCACAGGTCCCCAGACGGATTCGGTGATCATCGGTCCTCCACACACGGAACTTCCTGGCGGAGGCCCTCCAGCACCGCCCGGCGGCCCGGGTGGCCGACCAGCCGGGCGGTGCTCCCCCGAACGAGAGTGAGCCTTTCACCGGGCGCGTGTGGGGGGATCGGTAGAACGACGTATTCCGGGTGCGTAGATAACGGTAAGGTCACGCCGCCCGGAGGAAGACCCGGCTGGCCTGCACCCGGGTGCGGACCTGGAGCTTGTCGAAGATGTGCCCGACGTGCACGCCGACGGTCCGCTCGCTGATGAACAGGGCCTGACCGATCTCCCGGTTGGTCAGCCCCTCGGCGACCGCCGCCAGCACCTCGCGTTCGCGCTCGGTCAGCGCGCCCAGCTCGTCACCGGACTCCGGGCCCGGCGGCGCCATCGGCACCGTGTCCTCGTCGCCGGTCAGCGCCACCCGGGCCCGGGACGCCACGGCGGTGATCTCGGCGGCGAACGGGTTGGCGCCCATCGCCCGGGCGGTCGCGTACGCCTCGCGCAGCGCCGCCGTGGCCGCCGCCCGGCCCCGGCTGGACCGGCCCGGCCGGCGGGTGAAGGACGCCTCGGCCTGCCGCAGCCGCGAATACGCCGCCGGGTAGGGCTGCTTGCGCCTGTCCCACGCCGCGGCGGCGCGGGCCCACAGCTCCGGGTCGTTGCGCTCGTCGATCCGGCTCTGCTCGGCCGCGCACAGGTCCAGGTAGCCGTCGACCACGGCGCGGACCGGCGGCGCCGCGTTGCCCGCACCCCGGGTCATCCGCTCGACCACCGTCTGCAGCCGGCGCACCGCGGCCGGGTCGACCGGCACCTTGCCGCCGGCCTGCGCCTCGGCCTCGGCCCGCAGCCCGTGCCAGGCCAGCACGCCGAGCAGCACCAGGTCGTCGGAGCGGGTCTCGGTCAGGCCGCGCTGCACGGCCGCGCGGGCCTCCGCGTGCCGGCCCTGCCACATGGCCAGGCCCGCGCGCAGGGTCAGCATCGGCAGCACGTGCCGGGCGCCGCCGCCGGCCAGGATGGTCGCCACCGCGTCCAGGTCGCGGTCGGCCTGCTCGATGTCGCCGAAGCCGACCCACAGCCGGCACCGGGCCAGCAGCAGCTCCACCGCGTCCGCGCCGGACGGGCGGTGCCGCATCGCGGTGTCGAGCACCCGCTCGGCCTCGGCCCAGTCGCCGACCCGGAACAGCCCGTTCGCGGCGATCGCCAGCAGCCGGGTCTGGTAGGTGCGGCCGAGCCCGATCGCGGCCAGCTTCTCCGCGCCGCGGCGGGCCACCAGCACGCCCTCCTCGACGTTGTTCAGCGGCCCGGTCAGCAGCTCGGCCAGGTGCAGGTAGGCGCAGCCGATGTCGTCCGGGTGCCCGGAGCGCTCGGCGATCTCCACCGCCTGCCGGATCACCGCCAGCCCCGCGTCCGGGTCCTCCCGGAAGGCCAGGCTGAAGCCCAGGGCCGCGCTGGCCCGGACCAGGTCGGCGGTCGAGCCGTCGGCCTTCTCGGCCAGGTCCAGCGCGTCGCGGGCGCGGACCCCGGCGTCGGCGTACCGGCCCAGGTGAACCAGCAGCTCGGCCAGGTGCGCCGCCGCGCTGGCCTGCTCGGCCGGGGTGCACTCGGCGAACGCCAGCGCGCGCTCGTATTCGATCTCGGCGGTCGCCGACCGGCCGGCGGCGGCCAGGTAGCGGGCCCGGCGCAGGTGGATCTCGCAGGCGCCCGGCCCGTCCGGGCGGGCGGCCAGCTCCTCGAGCCGGGTCAGCGCGCGCTGGTGCTCGCCGCAGCGGTGCGCCGACTCTGCGGCGTGCGCCAGCAGGTCGGTGCGCTCGGGCGCGTCGTCGGCGCTCAGCTCCAGCGCCAGGCTCCAGTAGCGGTGGGACTCGGCGAAGCCGTAGAGCTGCTCGGCGGCGCGGGCGGCGGCGACGACCGACGGCAGCGCGCGCGCCGGCTCGCCCGCCTGGCGCCAGTGGTGGGCCAGCCGGGCGTGGTCCGCGGCGCCCGGCACGGCCTCCAGGGCCTCGGCGTAGCGGCGGTGCCGGGCTGCGCTCTCGGCCGGCAGCACCTCGTGCTCGAGCACCTCGGCCACCACCTGGTGGCGCAGCCGGTAGCCGTCCGGGGCGCTGGTCACGAAGCGGTGCGCGACGGCGGCCCGGACCGCCTCGATCAGCTCGGCCTCGGGCAGCGGCAGGACCCGGGCCAGCAGGGCGTGCTCGACCGGCTCGACCCCGGCGGCGACCGCGTGCACCACGTCGTGGGCGTGCGGGGGCAGCTCGTCGACCCGGGACAGGAAGATCTCCCGGAGCGTGTCGGACAGCTCGACCCGGCCGTCGCGCAGGTCGCGGGAGAGCTCCTCGACCACGAACGGGTTACCGCCGCTGCGCTTGTAGACCCGGTCGGTGTCCTCCGGCGGCACGTCCGCGCCGGCGATCGCGGCGACCAGCTCACCGGTCGCCTCGCGGTCGAGCGGGGCCAGGTCGAGCACGCGTACGGAACGCAACCGGCGCAGCTCGGCCAGCACTCGCCGTAGTGGGTGTGAGCCGTGCAGGGACTCCGAGCGGACCGCCGCCAGCACCGACAGGTTGATCTCGCCGAGGCCGGCCAGCAGGTAGAGCAGCAGCTGGCGGGTGCTGCGGTCGGCCCACTGCAGGTCGTCGAGGACCAGCAGCAGCCGGCGGCCCTGGGCGAGCGAGCGCAGCTGCTGCGAGACGCGTTCGAGCAGCACACCCGCGCCGTCCTGGCTGGCCGCGGCATCCACCGGGCCGGTGTCGGCGTGCACCCCGGCGCGGCGCAGCGCCTGCAGGACCGGGTGCAGGGGGGAGGCGTCGCCGATGTCCAGGCAGGTGCCGGACAGCACGGCCGCACCGGCGTCACGCAGGGCCTCCGCGGTCTCCCGGAGCAGCCGGCTCTTGCCCACGCCGCTCTCGCCGGTGACGAACACCGCCGCGGTGCCACCGGGACCGGCCTCCAGCAGGTCCGTGCGAACTGCGGTCAAAGTGCCGGTACGTCCGACAATAGGCGCGTCGTCCCCCTCGCTGGCCATGCGTGGCAGCCTAGTGCCGAACCGGGTAGCACGTTCTCGTCGGTTCGGACTGTTCTGCGTCACAAATTCGACTCCGCGCCCGCTGTCACAGATACGTCATTCTGCCGATCCGCTGGGCGCCGCCGGCTGGCACCGTTCTCCTCGCCAATGCGGCGAAGGGGCGTGGGGTTATGAACAGAACGACGGCCGGCATCCGCTGCCGGCGACAGACAGTGACCGTGCTGTTCGTCGACATCGTGGGGTTCACCGGTCTCGTCGAGGACCTGGACTGCATGGACGTCCGCGACCTGCAGGTCGACTACTTCTCCGCGGTGTCGGCCCAGGTGCGAGCGGCCGGTGGCGTGGTGGAGAAGTTCATCGGCGACGCGGTCATGGCGGTCTTCGGCGCGGTCGGCCCGGATGCCGGCACGCCGGACGAGGTGAGCTGTGCCGCGGTCGGAGCCGTACGGGCCGGGCTGCGGATCCAGGAGGCGCTGCGGGGGCGTCTCCTGGCCGGCCGGTTCCCGGTCCGTACCCGGGTCGGGCTGGCCACCGGGGACGCCATCGTCGACCTGGAACAGACCCGCGAGGGCGGGTACGGGATGGTCAGCGGCAGCGTGGTCAGCACGGCGGCGCGGCTGCAGGCGTACGCGCCGCACGACACCGTGGTCGTCTGCGCCGCGACCCGCGGGGTGACCGACCACGCGGTGGCGTACCAGGAGATGCCGCCGGTGTCGGTGGCCGGCAAGTCGGCGCCGGTGGAGCTGTCGCGGGCGCTGCACCCGCAGACCGTGCCCTCCGCGCACGCGCTCGCGACCTGCGGCTGATCGGGGCCGGCCCAGATCCGACCCTGCCAATCCTTCAGCGGGCCGGGACCGCGCCGATAAAGCCAGCGTGGGTCCCTCGCCTTCTCCGCCGGCTGAGCCGGCACTGTTGCAGCTCGAGCCCGGCGACGCCGCCGGGCTCGAAGTGCTGGGCGAGCTCGGCCGCGGCACCCAGGCGGTCGTGCACCGGGTCCGCTACCGGGAGCGGCACCGCGAGTACGCCCTCCGCCTGCTCCGCGAGAACGCCGCGGCCAGCCCCGACGGGGTCCGCGAGTTCCGCCGCCAGTGCGCGTTGCTGGCCGCCATCAACGACCCGGGGCTGCCCCGGGTGCACAAGGTCGGCGACGCCGGCGGCCGCCCGTACGTGATCATGGATCTGGTCGAGGGTGAGCAGCTCAGCACCGTGCTCAGCCGCGGACCGGTCCGCGAGTCGCTGGCCGTCCGGATCGCCGTCGACATCGCCGGCGCCCTGCGGGCCGCGCACGAGCACGACCTGGTGCACCGCGACGTCAAGCCGGACAACATCGTGGTCGACCCCGGCGGCGGGTCCCGGCTGGTCGACTTCGGGCTGGCCACGCGCACCTCGGCCGAGCCGGGCGGGCTGGCCGACGAACCCGTCGCGGGCACCCTGATCTACAGCCCGCCCGAGCAGAGCGGCATGCTGAACCGGCCCGTGGACGGCCGCTCCGACCTGTACGCCCTCGGCGCGGTGCTGTTCGAGTGCGTCACCGGGGCGCCGCCGTTCGCCGCGGGTGACGTCGGCGAGCTGCTGCACCTGCACGCCACGGCTTCCGTACCGGATCCCCGGGCCCTGGCCCCCGGCCTGGGCGCCACCTTCGCGGCGATCATCGTCCGGCTGCTGGCCAAGGACCCCGACGACCGCTACCAGAGCGCCTCCGGCCTGCTCCCCGACCTGCGGCGGCTCGCCGCCGAGCCGGACGGGTCGTTCCCGCTGGGCGAGCAGGACGGCCCGGCCACGGTTGCGGTTCCGCCGCTGACCGGCCGCGACGCCGAGTTCACCGCGCTCCGGGACCGCTGGACCGCGGCCGTCGGCGGCCGCGGCGGCATCGCCGTGCTGCACGGCGGCTCCGGCACCGGCAAGACCCGGCTCGCCGCCGAGCTCGGCGAGCTCGTCCTGGCCGCCGGCGGCACCGTGCTGCGGGCCGCCGCCTCACCCAGCGACCGCCGGCCGATGGCGCCGCTGCGGGTCGCCGTCGACCTGTACGTCCGGTCCCTGCTGCGGGCCACCGGGGGCGCCGACGCCGCCGCGAAGCTGCTGCGCGCCGCCGCCGGGCAGGCCGCCGGCCTGGTGACCAGCCTGTCCCCGGCGCTGGCGGACGCGCTCGGCGTGCCCGGCGTGGCCGGCGAGATCGGCCTGGAACGGCACTCCGCGGCCGTCGCCGACCTGCTCACCGGCTTGGCCCGGACGGCCGGCCCGGTGCTGCTGCACCTCGACGACGTCCAGTGGTTCGACGACGGCACCGTCCGGGTGCTCGAGCAGCTCGCGGCCGGCCTGGCCGGGGTGCCGCTGCTGGTGGTCGCCACCGCCCGCAACGACGAGGAGGCCGCGCCCGCGACCGCGATGGTGCTGAACCGCCTCGACCCGACGCCCGACACCGACATCACGCTGGCGCCGCTGGGCGCCGAGGGGGTCGGCGCGCTGATCGGCGGGCTCTCCGGCGGGGTCCGGATCGACGAGCAGAGCGCCACCGCGATCACCCTGCTCACCGGCGGGAACCCGTTCGTGACGCTCAGCTATGCCCGGGCGGTCATCGACGCGGGCCTGCTGTCCCCCGACTGGGGCGTCTGGCGGGTGGACGTGGCCGGCGTGCAGGACCTGGCGCTGCCCGCCGACTCCGCCCAGCTGCTGGTGCGCCGGATGGGCTCCCTCCCGCCGGAGAACCGCCAGCTGCTGCAGCTCGCCGGGGCCATCGGTACGACCTTCGCGCCCGGCCTGGTGGCCGAGGTGGCGGGCGTCGGGCGCCGCCGGGTCCTCGACGTGCTGTCCGACGCCGCCCGCCGGGGCCTGGTCGAGCACCGCGAGGGCACCGTGCGCTTCCTGCACGACAGCATCCGGATCGCGCTGCTCGACGGCCTGCCCGAAGCCGACGTCCGCGCGCTGCACCAGCGCATCGCCGACGTGCTCGACCACAAGGAGGGCGCGGACGTGTACGCGCTCGCCCGGCACTGCGCGCTCGGCGACCCGGCGTACCAGCCGGCCCGGATGCTGCGCGCGGGACAGGCCGCCGGCGCCCGGGCGCTGGCCGAGCACGCCCCGGACACGGCGCTGACCTTCCTGGAGTACGCCGCCGAGGCAGCCGGGACGGGCGGGATCACCGTGGGCAGCGAGTTCCACCAGCTGCTCGGGATCGCGTACCACCAGAACGGCCGCTTCGACGAGGCGATCGCCGCGCTGACCACCGCGCTGGACGGCACCACCGACCGGATCGCGCGCGCCCACCTGCACCTGCACCTGGCCCGCGTGCACGAGAGCAACTGGGGCGGCGCCGAGCAGGTACGCGCCGTCGAGCAGGGCCTGGCGGAGCTGGGCCGGCCGATGCCGCGCAACCCGGTGCTGGCCGCGCTCTCCGGCATCTGGCTGTTCTTCGTGGGCTGCCTGATCGGCGTCACCCGGCTCGGCTACGGCACCGCCAAGGGCGCCTACCGCGAGCGGCTGCGGCTGCAGTCGACGCTCTACCACTACGGCGGTTCCGGCAGCGTGCGGACGTTGCGCCCGCTCCGGTCGCTGCTCTACGGCCTGCGGTTCCTGCACCCGACGAGCCGGCTGGGCCGGTCCCCGGAACGGGCCCGCGACCTGGTCGGCCTCACCCTGCCCCTGCGGATGCTCGGGCTGCAGCGCACCTCAAACCGGATCACCGCGGCGGCCGTCCGGCAGGCGCACGAGTTCGGCGACCCCACCCTGCTCGCCCGGATCGACTGGATGACCGCGATCGCCGTGCACGGCAGCGGCGGGGACTCCGGCGAACGGGTCCGCCGGGTGGTCCTCGAACGTGACCGCTTCCTCGACGTCGGCCTGATCCTGGACTGCTACGCGGTGCTCGGCTGGGACTGGCTGCTGCGCGGCGAGATCACCGAGGCCGAGGCGGCCCGTCCCGGCCGGCAGCGCTGGCTCGAGGCCGGCGGCAACGTCGACCGCAGCGCCGTGGTGGCCGTCGACGCGGGCCTGCTGGCCATGCGGGGCCGGGCGGGCGAGGCCGTCGCCGCGCTGGCCCGCGCCGGCGACGGACCGAAGGAGATCCACGAGGTCGTCGACACGATCATCGCCCGGATGCTGTCCGCGCTCGAACGCGACGACCTCGGTGGCGCGTTCGACGACGCCGTCGCGGAGTTCGTCGGGCTCGGTCTGCGCCCGCTCGACGTGCTGCCCGCCCAGCAGTGTTACTTCGTGTACCTGGCGTACGGCCGGTTGGAGCAGGCCCGCCGGGCCGCGTCCGCCGACCGCGCCGCCGCGGTGGCCGCCGCCACGGCCGCGGTCGCCGCGCTCGGCAAGGTCGTCCGCCGTCCGGTGGTCGCCGCGCACCACCGGATCACCCGGGCGGCGCTGCTCGCGCTCGACCCGGCCCGCAGCGCGGCCGCGCTGGACCTGCTGGCCAAGGCCGAGCCGCTGCTGCGCCGGGTCGACGCGCCGCTGCCGGCCTTCGAGGCCGCCCTGGTACGGGCCCGCGCGCTGCTCGCCGTCGGCAGCACCGGGGAGGCCGACCGGCAGGCCCGGATGGCGGCCGCCATCGCCGAGACCCGTGGCTGGCCGCACCGGGCCCGCCGGGTCGCCGCCGAGTTCCGGCTCGACGCCGGCCGCCGCAACCGGGTGCCCGTGGTGGCCGCCCGGGGCCGGGCCGGGCAGCGCTGGGCCGCCCTCGAACAGCTCAACCTCGCCGCCTCCCGGGTCATCGACCCGGACCGGCTGACCCGGGTCGCGCTGGACGAGACCACCCGCCTGCTCGGCGCCGAACGGGCCATCCTGTTCCTGATGGACGCCGAGACGCAGGTGCTGACGCCGTTCGTCGGGCGCGACGCCGCCGGCCAGGATCTGACCGAGCTCACCGGCTACAGCGCCACGGTCGTCGACCGGGTCCGGCACAGCCGCGAGCCGCTGGTGGTCACCGGCACCGAGGAGGGTGAGGCCCTGGGCGCGCAGAGCGTCGTCCAGTTCGGCCTGCGCAGCATCCTGGTCGCCCCGCTGGAGCTGGACGACCGCCTGCTGGGCGTGGTGTACCTGGACAGCCGCGTCGCCAAGGGCGTCTTCACCGTCGACGACGCCGACGTGCTGACCGCCATCACCCACCACATCGCGGTGGGTCTGGAGACGGCCCGGGCGGCCCAGCTCGAGGTCGCGGTCGCCGCCGCGAACCGCCAGCGTGATCTCGCCGAGACGCTGCGCCGCGCGATGGCCCGGCTCACCGGCACCCTGGACCCGCAGCTGGTGCTGCGCCGGCTGCTGCTCACCGCACGGCAGACGCCCGGCGCCAACCGCGGCTGGCTGCTGCTCGGCACCTCCGACTCGACCGAGATCACCGTGCTCGGCGGGCCGGCGCCCGTGCAGCTGGCCCTCGCCGACCACCCGCACCTGCGGGCGCTGCTCGACAACCGCCAGGCCGACCTGGTCAACGGCACGCCGCCGTGGGCCGGCGCGTTCGCCGACGCGACCGGGCAGAGCTGGCTCACCGTGACCCTCGACGACCGCAACGGCGCCCTCGGGGTGCTCGTGCTCGCCTCCGACCGGCCCGGCGCCTACGCGGCCGCCGACCTGGGCCTGGCCGCGGCGCTGGTCGGCCAGGGCATGGTCGCCTACGACAACGCCCGGCTGTTCAGCCGGGTGAACGAGCTGGCCACCACGGACAGCCTCACCGGCGTCGCCAACCGGCGGCGGTTCTTCGAGCTGGCCGAGCGCTCGCTGGCCGGCGCCCGGGCCGCGGACGGCCCGGTCACCGCGCTGATGGTCGACATCGACCACTTCAAGCGGATCAACGACGCGCACGGCCACCAGGTCGGCGACGACGTGATCAAGGGAGTGGTCCAGCGCATGCTCGACGGGCTGCCGGCCAACGGCCTGGTCGCCCGGTACGGCGGCGAGGAGTTCGCGGTGCTGCTGCCCGGCATCGACACGGCCGGCTCGGAGCTGGCCGAGGCGCTGCGCGCGGCGGTGGCCGGCAGCCCGGTCGACACCCGGTCCGGGCCGATCCCGGTGACGATCAGCGTCGGCCTGGCCCGGCTGCGCCCCTCCGACCAGACCCCCGACGCGCTGCTGGGCCGCGCCGACGCCGGCCTCTACGCGGCCAAGCAGGGCGGCCGGAACCGTGTCGTGGCTCACGACCCGGAGCATTTGCCCCAATAGTCGTGTGTTATCGCGACCCGCTCCCGGTCGGCCTCGCGAAAGTCGTCGGAGGTCCCCGGTAGGCTCGCCGCGTCGTTGACAGCTGCCACTGCCGGGAGTAGTACCTCGTGACTGCGCAACCAGAGATCCTCTACGGGGCTGATGACCTCACGCACCTTGAAGGACTCGACGCGGTCCGCAAGCGGCCGGGCATGTACATCGGCTCGACCGACAGCCGGGGCGTCAACCACCTCGCCAACGAGATCCTCGACAACGCCACCGACGAGGGTGTCGGCGGGCACGCCGAGCACGTCGAGGTCATCCTGCACGCCGACGGCTCGGTCCAGGTCGACGACGACGGCCGCGGCATCCCGACCGACATCAACGCCAAATCCGGGCTCAACGGCGTCGAGCTGGTGCTGACCCGGCTGCACGCCGGTGGCAAGTTCGGCGGCTCGGGCTACAAGACCTCCGGCGGGCTGCACGGCGTCGGCGCGTCCGCGGTCAACGCGTTGTCCCTGCGCTTCGACGTCACCGTGCGCCGCGACGGCAAGGTGCACGAGCTGTCCTTCCGGCGCGGGGTGCCCGGCGTCTTCGCCGGGCCCGGCCCGGACGCGGCCTTCGAGCCGCAGACCGGCCTGCGGGTGGTGCGCAAGATGAAGCGCGGCGAGCGCACCGGCACCTCGATCCGCTACTGGTACGACGCGCGCTACTTCGAGACCGGCGCCCGCCTCGACGTCGACGTGGTCCGCGCCAAGCTGCGCAACACCGCGTTCCTGGTCCCCGGCGTGGCATACGTTCTGCGCGACCTGACCGGCGAGGAGCCGGCCGAGGAGAAGTTCCACTATCCGCACGGCCTCACCGACATGGTGGAGTTCCTCACCCCGGCCGGCGACAAGCCGGTCTCCGGGATCCTGATGGTGACCGGCGAGGGCACCTACAAGGAGAACGCCGCCGACGCCAACGGGGTCATGCAGGCCAACGTCGTGCGCACGGCGCAGATCGAGGTGGCGTTCCGCTGGGGCACCGGCTACGACCGCCGGGTGGAGAGCTTCACCAACACCATCCGCAACGTGCACGGTGGCACCCACCGCAAGGGCTTCGAGCGGGCCCTGGTCCGGGCGCTGTCCGATGCCATCCGCAACACCCGCGGGCTGCTCAAGCCCAAGGAGGACGTGCCGGTCCTGGACGACCTGCTGGAGGGCATGACCGCGGTCATCCACGTGCGGGTGCCCGAGCCGCAGTTCACCTCGCAGACCAAGGACGAGCTGTCCACCGCCGGCATCACCCGGGTGCTGCAGACCCTGGTCGAGCAGCACGTCAAGGCCTGGATCGACGACCGGCGCAGCAAGAGCGAGGCCCGCACGGTCCTGCAGAAGGTCGTCGACGCGGCCCGGGTCCGGCTGACCCAGAAACAGCAGAAGGACGCGGCCCGCCGCAAGACCGCGCTCGAGGGCGCGTCCATGCCGCCCAAGCTGGTCGACTGCCGCTCCACCGGGATCAGCCGCAGTGAGCTCTACATCGTCGAGGGCGACAGCGCGCTGGGCACCGCCCGGATGGCCCGCAGCTCGGAATACCAGGCGCTGCTGCCGATCCGCGGCAAGATCCTCAACGTGCAGAAGGCCAGCCTGCAGCAGGTGCTGGACAACGTCGAGTGCTCGGCCATCGTGCAGGTGCTCGGCGCCGGCTCCGGCCGCACCTTCGACATGAGCACGATGCGATACGGCCGCGTCATGATCATGGCGGACGCGGACGTCGACGGCTCGCACATCCGCACCCTGCTGATCACCCTGTTCGCCAAGTACATGCGCCCGGTGATCGAGGACGGCCGGCTGTTCGCCGCGATGCCGCCGCTGCACAAGATCACGACCAAGGGCCGCAACCCCGAGACCATCTTCACCTACACCCAGCAGGAGATGGAGACCACGCTCACCAAGCTGCAGCGCGCCGGCAAGTCGGTGGCGCCGGTGAGCCGGTTCAAGGGTCTCGGCGAGATGGACGCGGACGAGCTGTGGGACACCACGATGAACCCGGCCACCCGGACGGTCCGCCGGATCACCCTGCAGGACGTGGACCGCGCCGAGGCCACGCTCGAGCTGCTGATGGGTGAGCGGGTGGAACCCCGGAAGAACTGGTTGATCGAGGCCGCCGGCCGCATCGACCAGGAAACGATCGACGCCTGAGCCGGCCCGCAGCGGAAAACCCATGCAAGTTCGTAATGAGGGGCTGTTTTCAGACATGGCACGCCGCAAGAACGAGCAGTCCCGGGTGGACCTGTCGGCCTTCGACCAGGCCGGTGCCCGGATCATCGACAACCCGCTGACCACCGAGGTCGAGGACTCCTACCTGGAGTACGCATACTCGGTCATCCACTCCCGCGCGCTGCCGGACGCCCGCGACGGCCTCAAGCCGGTGCACCGCCGCATCCTGTGGTCGATGCAGGAGCAGGGCCACCGCCCCGACCGCGCGTACGTGAAGTCCGCCCGCGTCGTCGGTGACGTGATGGGCCGCTACCACCCGCACGGCGACCTGGCGATCTACGACGCGATGGTCCGCCTCGCGCAGGACTTCTCGCTGAACGCGCCGCTGATCGACGGGCACGGCAACTTCGGCTCGCCCGACGACGGCCCGGCCGCCTCGCGATACACCGAGGCCCGGATGTCGCGCGAGGCGATGCTGCTGGTCGGCGAGCTCGGCGAGGGCACGGTCGACTTCAAGCCCAACTACGACGGCTCCGAGCTGGAGCCCCGGGTGCTGCCCGCGGCCTTCCCCAACCTGCTGGTCAACGGCACGTCCGGGATCGCCGTCGGGATGGCGACCAACATGATCCCGCACAACCTCGGCGAGGTCGTGGCGGCGGCCCGGCACCTGATCACCGAGCCGGAGGCCGACCTCGACACGATCATGCGCTTCGTGCCCGGCCCCGACCTGCCGACCGGCGGCCAGCTGCTCGGCCTGGACGAGGTCCGCCGCGCCTACGAGACCGGCCGCGGCGTGGTGCGGATGCGCGCCCGCGCCCAGACCGGCCCGCTGGAAGGAGGCCGGGGCCGCCAGGCGATCACGGTCGTCCAGCTGCCGTACGGCGTCGGCACCGAGAAGATCATCGAGGCGATCACCGACGAGGTGAAGGGCAAGCTCATCACCTCCGGCCCGCGCAAGGGCCAGCGCCAGCCGGCCCGGCTCCAGGGCATCGCCGACGTCAAGGACCTCACCGACCGCGAGCACGGCATCCGCCTGGTCATCGAGTGCAAGGTCGGCGTCAACCCGCAGGCCCTGCTCGCCGACCTCTACCGGCTCACCCCGCTGGAGTCGTCGTTCGGCATCAACAACCTGGTGCTGGTCGACGGCCAGCCGCGGACGCTGGGCCTCAAGGCGCTGCTGGAGGTGTTCCTGGCGCACCGCTACGAGGTGGTCACCCGGCGCACCCTGCACCGGCGCACCAAACGTGAGGACCGGCTGCACCTGGTCGACGGCCTGCTCATCGCCCTGATCGACATCGACCGGGTGGTCGCGATCATCCGCGGCAGCGACGACGCCGCGGCTGCCAAGACCGGCCTGATGAGCGAGTTCGGGCTCAGCGACATCCAGGCGACGTACATCCTGGACACCCCGCTGCGCCGGCTCACCCGCTTCGACCGGATCGAGCTGGAGACCGAGCAGGAACGGCTGCGCGGCGAGATCGCCGAGCTGACCCGGATCCTGGACAACGCCGACGTGCTCAAGCAGGTCGTCTCGGACGAGCTGGCCGAGGTGGCCGCGGAGTTCGGCGGCCCCCGCCGCACGACGCTGATCGACGGCGACCTCAAGGAGGTGCTCGCGGCCTCCGTGCCGGCCGGCCCGCTCGAGGTCGCCGACGACCCCTGCCAGGTCATCCTCTCCGCGACCGGGCTGATCGCCCGCACCGCGGCGGAGAGCGAGGAGGCGACGGAGGGCCGCCGCCGCAGCGGCCGGGTCAAGCACGACGCGGTCCGCTCGGTCGTGCACTCCACCGCCCGCGGCCGGGTGCTGCTGGTGACCAGCACCGGGCGCGCGTTCAAGACCGACGTCCTGCCGCTGCCGGTCCTGCCGGAGCAGTCCGGCACCGTGTCCGTGCGTGGCGGCATGTCGGCCTCCGAGCTGATCCCGCTGGAGCCGGGGGAGAAGGTCGTCGGCCTGGCCCCGCTGACCGCGGACGACTCACCCGGGCTGGCGCTGGGCACCCGGCAGGGCGTGGTCAAGGTCTGCGCGCCGGAATGGCCGGTCCGCTCGGACGAGTTCGAGGTCATCACGCTCAAGGACGGCGACGAGCTGCTGGGCGCGAGCTGGCTGGCGGACGGTTCGGAATCGCTGGCCTTCGTCTCATCGGACGCTTCTCTGCTGCGCTTCCCGGCCAAGTTGGTCCGGCCGCAGGGGCTGAAGGGCGGCGGCATGGCGGGGATGAACCTGTCGGCGGGTGCGGAGGCGGTGTCGTTCACGGCGGTGAATACCACGGATCCGCAGCATGGGGAGCCGATGGTGGTTACCTCAACGGGCACTCAGGTGAAGGTGACTCCGTTCGCTCTGTATCCGGCCAAGGGACGGGCTACCGGTGGGGTCCGGGTGCAGCGGTTCCTCAAGGGTGAGACCCGGTTGGTTGTTGCCTGGGTTGGGCCTCGTCCGGTTGGTGCTAGTGCTACCGGGGATCCGGTGGAGTTGCCTGGGCCGGATGATCGGCGGGATGGTTCGGGTGAGGCTGTGTTGATGGGGCCTCAGATTGTTGGGCATTTGATTGAGCGTGGGTGATTTTCGGTCGCGCTTGGACGGATGGGGCCCTCGACCTTCGCCATGTGGTGGAGCCCTTACGCGCCCGGGCCTTCAGCGTCCGCGGAGGTCGGGCAGCGTCTCGAAGTTCTCGAAGTTCTCGCCGAGGATTTCGGGACTTCGCGCACGGGTGCGGTCGACTGTCGCCGTTCAGTGAGCCTTTCCGAGTAACGGTCGTTGACGTTCGGTAACTACCTTCAGGTGGTGCGGCCGTGCTCGATGTGCAGGATCACGAGGGCGGCGGCGGTGATCCAGCCGATGATCCAGGGGCAGAGGCTGACGTCGCGAAGGGCTTCGAGGGTGGTCCTGAGTAGCGAGTTTCCGCGTTCACCGATCGCGCGGACCGCGTTGTGGGCCCGGTTGAACTGCTACTCGACGGCGGTGCAGGAGCGGTTCTTCGGCTTCTTGAACGCGACGGTGATCGTGGTCTGCTCGCCTTCGTAGCCCAGGTCGCCGAGCACGCGCAGGTGATCCTCGGTCCACGTCGTCAACGGTGGCAGGATGTCGTGCCGGCGCAGGGCGGTGGTGTCGTGTTCCCGGCCGGGCCGTACGGGCGAGGTCCAGAGCGGCCAGCCGTCCGGGGCGGTGATGACCTGCACGTTCCCGGCGTGGTTGTCATGTTGGCCTGACCACCACAGATCCGCCCCCGGAGTCGGCCCGGGAGTGTGGCACCGGTCGGTCTCGATCAGCGTTCCGTCGATCGTGACGTGCGAGTAGCCGGCCATCTTGGCCGCAAGCAGCACCGAGTTCAGCGCGGGGGCCTGCTCGGCGAGCACGGTGAGGCCTTCGTGCAGGTAGGCGTATCCGGTCGACCGGCTGATCGCGTTGTCCGTGATCGCCGCATCCGGGTGCCGTCGAGCAGCCAGCGCAGGACCAGGATCGCTTGGCGGTAGCAGCCCAGCGAACGGGTTCCCGCCCTGGTCGCGAGGTGTCGCCGTTGGGCGTGCAACAGAGCTGACAGGTACGCCACGGTGTGGTCGCTCACGGGCAGGGTGGCGGTATAGCGCAGGACCCCTGGAGAAGTTGATCTGTGAGAGGACCACGTCATACCGGGGTTCCGTTGCACCACAACACGTCCGGGCGTGTCTACACCGGACACAACGAGCCAACCACGCAGAGCGCTCAGGCTGTTACTCGGAAAGCCTCATTCAGTGCCGTCGCAGCCTCAGCGGCAGCCTTCCCGCAGATCTTGGTGAGCTAAATCGTTCCGGCCTCACCACACCGCTACAAGGTCCACCACTCGCGCCCCTTTCCTCCTGAGATGAGCCCTCAACCTCCACTACCGCCAATCCCGCATACCGGACGAACCCGGCAACGGGCTGGATTGCGAGAGGACCGTGATCCAGATACGGCGAAAGTCGAGGGGGCCGGGGTGACCAAGATTGGCGGGAGAGCATCTATGCCGTTCTTGGTCACCCCCGGCACCCACCCTTGCTTGGTCTCCCGTTTCCGGCAGGTTTGAAGTTCCACCCCGGGACCGGACACCGGAGTTTCATGCCGCGAGGGCGATGGGTGGACGGTAGCAGACACGTGCTTCGCGTGGTGTCTGGTGTT
>NZ_JBITLX010000041.1:0-61429 GCF_044465625.1 Actinoplanes sp. NPDC049599 | reverse complement strand
GGCGACTCCGAAGGGCCAAACCTTCATCTCTCGCACAGCATCAACTCCAGAGCCTGCCTACAAACACAACTCCTTCGCTGTTCAGGGCACAAATGGAGCTACAAGATCCAGGGAGAAGGCGCTTCGGGCGGCCGGCGCTTGTCTCCCGAGACGGCTCTACGCAGGCATCGGCCGGGTCCACGTGGCGGATCTTGGTAAAAAGCGGCCATGGCGGATCGATTTAGCTTTCCAAGATCTGCTCGATCCCGGGGTTTGCCGCAGCGCGGTGGCCGATCATGGGGCGTGGTGCCTCGCTCCTCGCCGGCACGGTGCAAATTGGTCGTGGCCGCGCACCGGTAGGGCGCATGCCGACGACAGCAGCGCGCCATCCGAACAAATGACTCGTGGCGGGCCGGCTGGCAGACAACGCGACCCTCGCGCACCTCGCGGACCACGACTGGCCACCGTGCACCCGGCGACCCACGCCACCACACCGCGCGCCGGTCAGTCACGCACCCGACGGTCACACGTGTGACCGCCACACGAGTCAGCGCCACACGAGTCAGCGCCCCGCAAGTCAGCGCCACACAAGTCAGCGCCACGGGGTGACCGCCCCGCGAGTCAGCGCCACACAAGTCAGCGCCACGGAGTGACCGCCCCGCACTCGGCCGCCGCGCGCTCGGCCGCCGCGCGCTCGGCCGCCACGCACTCGGCCGCCGCGCGCTCGGTGGGCTCGAGTCCTTGTCAGGGTGGCAGGTTCGGGTTTCTCAGCGGGATTCCAGCACTGCCAGGTCCCGGGTGGCGAAGCGGTAGTGGTCGCATTCCTCTTCCAGCACCACCGCCAGGCAGTCCGCGACCCTGCGGTCCTCTTCCGGGTAGCCCGGTGCCGGTAGGCGGGTGCAGGGCCGGCCCAGGTCCGCGTCGGTCAGGTCGGCCAGGATGGCGGCCAGGATCGCCTGGCGGTCGGCTCGGGCTGCCAGGATCTCCTGCCAGGTGGGGGTGGCGTCGGGGTCGATGCCCAGCCTGGTGGCGTCCGTCTGGGCGTAGGCGGTCTGCGGGAGGCCGATGCGGTGGTAGGGCTCCGGCTGGTCCAGGATCGTGCGGCTGGCCCAGGAGTCGGTGATGAAGACCAGGTGGCGCAGGGTTTCCGCGAACGACCATTCGTCCGCCACGCGTTCGTGGCGGGCCGGTTCGGGGAGGCGTTCGGCTCGGGTCAGCGCCTGGGACCAGAGGCCGGCGAGGGTTGTGGCCATCGCGCGGAAGTCCTCGGCGTTGTGCAGCTGCCTCAGCTGGACCCGTTCGGGGTGGCGGCGGTCCAGCTCTGCCGCTACGTAGTCGGTCACGTCGACGCCGTTGACGGTGAGCCGTTCGACGTAGCCGGAGATGTCGACGCCGACGAGCCAGGAGTCGATGACTCGCACCCCGGTCAGGTCGCAGTCGACGAAGCGGGCGCCGGTCAGGTCGGCCACGGCGAACGTCTCGGCGCGGTGCCGGTCGGTGTCCCGGTGGCCGCCCGCCGACCAGCGGTGCGGGCCGAATTGCGCGGTCATCCCGCCATCATGCCGGGATCGGCCGTTCGGGTGGGGGCGGACGGCCAGGACGGGGTCACCCGGGCGGCGATCCTCTGGGAGGATCTCTCGCCATGATCCGGCTCTATTCCCTGTTCGTGCTGATCGACCTGGCACTGGTCGTCATCGCACTGATCGACTGTCTCTCCGCCGAGGAGTTCCAGATCCGGGCCCTGCCCCGGGTCGTCTGGGTATTTCTCATCCTGCTGTTCTCGCCGATCGGCGCGATCGCCTGGTTCGTCGCCGGGCGCCCCGCGCGGGCCGTCAAGCTCAGCAACGGCACCACCTGGCGGCCCGGCAGCGGGTTTCCCGAGGACCAGCGGCCGCGGCGGTCCGGCCCGCTCGCGCCGGACGACGACCCGGAGTTCCTGAAGTCGCTGCGCGCGGACGAGTCCATGATGCGGCGCTGGGAGGCCGACCTGCGCCGCCGCGAGGAGGAGCTCCGCAAGCCGAAGGACGAATAGCGGACGGGGCCACCCCCGTAGGAGTGGCCCCGTCCCGGTTCTAGTCGAGCAGTTCCCGGACCGTGCCGGCGGCGACGGTGTGGCCGCCCTCGCGGACCGCGAAGCCCAGGCCGACGTCCATCGCCACCTCCTTGCCCAGGTGCACGGTCAGGTCGACCGTGTCGCCCGGCAGGACCATCGGCAGGTCACCGAGGTCGATCGCGCCGGACACGTCCGTGGTCCGGAAGTAGAACTGCGGGCGGTAGTTCGCCACGAACGGCGTGTGCCGCCCGCCCTCCTCCTTCGTCAGCGCGTACATGGTCGCCTTGAAGCTCTTGTGCGGGGTGACGCTGCCCGGCAGCGCCACGACCTGCCCGCGCTGCACCTGGTCGCGCTTGATCCCGCGGAGCAGGATCGCCGCGTTGTCGCCGGCCTGCGCGGTCGGCAACGACTTGCCGAAGGTCTCCAGGCCGGTCGCGACCGTGCTGATGGTCTCGCCGAGGCCGACGACCTCAACCGGCTCGCCGACCCGCAGCGTGCCGCGCTCGATCTTGCCGGTGACCACCGTGCCGCGGCCGCTGATGGTGAGCACGTTCTCGATCGGCATCAGGAACGGCTCTCCCAGCTCCCGCTCGGGCACCGGCACGTACGCGTCCACGGCGTCGAGCAGCTCCACGATGGACTGCGTCCAGCGTGGGTCGCCCTCGAGGGCCTTGAGCGCGCTGACGCGCACCACCGGGACCTCGTCGCCGGGGAAGCCGTACTCGGACAGCAGCTCACGCACCTCCAGCTCGACCAGGTCGAGCAGTTCGGTGTCGGCGACCGCGTCGCTCTTGTTGAGCGCCACGACCAGGTACGGCACCCCGACCCGCTGGGCGAGCAGCACGTGCTCACGGGTCTGCGGCATCGCGCCGTCCTGCGCCGACACGACGAGGATCGCGCCGTCCACCTGCGCCGCCCCCGTGATCATGTTCTTCACGTAGTCGGCGTGCCCCGGCATGTCGACGTGCGCGTAGTGCCGGGCGGCGGTCTCGTACTCGACGTGGGAGATGGTGATGGTGATGCCCCGCTGCGCCTCCTCCGGCGACTTGTCGATGCCCTCGAAGGCGACGAACCGGTTGGCGGCCGGGTCGCGGTCGGCGAGGACCTTCGTGATGGCGGCGGTCAGGGTCGTCTTGCCGTGGTCGACGTGACCCATCGTGCCGATGTTCAGGTGTGGCTTGGTCCGGACGAACTGGCTCTTGGCCATGATTGCTCAGTGTCCTCACTGGATGCGAGAAACGGTCGGGTCGGAAGGAGGAACGCGAGCCTTGCCCAGGGACGCGCGCCAGAACCGCGCAGTTACCCTTCCCCGGGTTCTGCCGCTGCTTGGGGAAGGGTCAGATTCGCGTATCGCACGCGGGAGCCACCGGCAGGGTGAACCCTGCGGGCAGCTGCAGACCGGGCGCGAACATGCGGATCACGGTAGGTGGTAACGCCGGAACGGGCGACTCTATTTCATGCCTTGGCGAGGTCGGCCTTCACGGCCATCACGATCCGCGGCCGTTCGTCCGGGTCGAGCCAGGTGAGCACCTTGAGCAGGTCGGCGCGGCGCAGCGAGACGCAGCCGGCCGTCGAGCCGGCGCCGTTGACGTGCAGGAAGATCGCCGAGCCGAGCTTGACGTTGGCCGGCTTGCTGGTGACGTACTGGCTGCGGACGGCGTCCCAGGTGACCGTCGCGGCGGCCGGGCGGTTGAAGTTGACGACCGCCGCGTACTCGTACTGGGTGGGGTAGGCGGCGAGCCGTTCCGCTTCCCCGGTACGCCAGGTGCGCTTGCTGGAGGCCGAGGGCTGGAACATGTTGTACGTCTGCGGGTCCTTGTTGTCGCCGACCCAGTAGTCGTCGGCGTCGGCCAGTTTGTAGCTCATCCGCGTACCCGGGTTGGTCTTCAGGCCGAAGGTCGCCGAGATCCGGAAGGTGCCCGCCGGCGTGGTGCCGGTGTCCTGCACCCGCTTGCCCGCCCAGGCCCAGCCGGCGTAACCGATCCGGGCCGGCATCCCGGAGAACCGCGCCTTCCAGGTCTTGCCGTCCGCGCCGAGCTGGTAGGTGTAGAGCGTCGCGTACGACGACGTCCTGGACACCCCGGACACGACGATCACCTGGCGGGAGTCGGAGAGGTGGGTCAGCTTCGACGGATGGTAGGCCGGCACCACGGCGGCATCCGCGGAGAGCGCCCGCACCACCCCGAGACCGGCCACGACGGCGCCGAGCACGAGCCCGGCCGCGAGCAACCTTCGCATAGTCCGGGGACAATACCGATCACCAGGTGAACTCGTCGCCCCGCGTGACCTTGAGCTGGCTGCGCTGGCCGTTGGCGAAGGTCCACGACATGACCACCTGGTAGCGGTGGCCCCGCGGCGGGCTGACGGTCACCGGCCCGCACGAGCGGGCCGGTGTCGCCTTGCTGAAGACCAGGCCGGCGCAGACCTTCTGGTCGCCGACCGTACGCCCGGTGCCGACGTCCCGCAGGGCCAGCGTGATCCGACCCTCACCCGGGGTGGGTGCGGTCAGCGTGGCGCGCATCCGGACCCGGGTGCCCAGGGCGTGGCAGGGCGTCACCATCAGCGGGGTGTAGCCGGCCAGCCCGAACGTCTCGTGGCAGGCGTCCGGGCCGTACGGCCGGGCCTCGCGGACCGGGGGCCGGGTGCTGCTGGTGCGGGTGGCGGCGGGGCGTACCGGGGTCAGGGCCTGAGCGGCGACCGCCGCGGCCGGGCGCCGGCGCTCGGTGGCCGGCTTGGACGGCGCCGTGGTCTGCGCGACGGGCGCGGACCGGGAGGCGGCGGGTGAGCCGGCGGGCCGGTCCAGCGGCAGCAGCGGCGGCGCGGCTGCGGTGGCCGGCGGATCGCCGGCGGAACGGGCGACGTGCCAGGCCGTGGTGGCCACGCCGGAGGCCAGCATCGCGGCCGAGACCACCGCGATGGTGGCCCAGGGCCGGCCCCATCGCCAGGTCGCGGGCTGGTTGCGCCGGCGCGGGGCGGGAACCCGCATCCCGGCCAGCGAGGGATGCTCCGGCTTGACCAGCGGCGCCGTCCCCGGCTGCCCACCGGACCCCGGCCGATCCGGCGCCACGCCGGGCGACGGCGCTCCGGCCCGCTCCTGCCGATCCGGCTCAGGGTCGGGCGGCGACGGGTCGGGCGACGACGGCACGGGCGACGACGGCACGGGCGACGACGGCACGGGCGACGACGGCACGGGCGACGACGGCACGGGCGACGACGGCACGGGCGACGACGGCACGGCCGGCGACGGCTCGGCCGCATCCTGGCCGGATCGGTCCGGGCGGGACAGGGCCGGGCGGGACAGGGCCGGTGCTTCCGCCGCCGTCCGGGTCACGGCGCTCAGGTCGGCGATCAGCTCGGCGGCCGTCGGGCGCAGCCGGGGCTTCTGCTCCAAGCAGGCCGAGATGATCTCCCACAGCGCGTCCGGGATGCCGGGCAGCCGCTCGGGGTTGCCCGCCAGGTGCAGGCGCATGAGGTCGTGGACGGTGTCGCTGTCGTACGGTGGCCGCCCGCAGACCATCTCGTAGAGCAGCACCCCGAGCGCGTACATGTCGGCTGCCGGGCTCACCGTGGAGCTCTGGAACGCCTCGGGCGCCATGTAGTGCGGGGTGCCCACGACCGCGTTGGAGGTCGTGAGGCTGGGGGTGGAGAGCACCCGGGCGATGCCGAAGTCGGTGAGCCGGGTGTCGAGCCGGCCGTCCGCGCGGTGCAGCAGGATGTTGTCGGGTTTCAGGTCGCGGTGGATGATGCCCAGCTCGTGCGCCTCGGCCAGGGCCGCCGCGACCTGGGCGGCGAGCCGGGCCGCCTCGCCCGGTGCGAGCGTGTGGTTGTCCCGCAGGTACTCGCGCAGGCTCCCGCCGGGCACCAGGTCCATCACCAGGGCCAGCGACTCCCCCACGCTGAACAGGTCCCGGACCCGCACCACGTTGCGGTGCCGCAGCATCAGCAGGATCGTGCGCTCCTGGACGAACCGGGTGACCAGCTTGGGCTGCCGCAGCAGGCTCCCGTGCAGCAGCTTGACCGCGACCGGCTCACCCGACGACCGGTCGACGCCGCGCCAGACCGTGCCCGTCGCGCCCTGCCCGATAGGCCGGACGAGCAGGTACGAACTGCCGACGCAGCGCCCGCTCAGATCGAGGGTCGACGCGCCGTCGGAATCCGGGCGTAAGCCGCCGCCCGTGGGATCCTGGTCCACCAATGGTCGTGTCCTTCCGGCCGCTGCGGCGCTTCGCCCACCGCTGGGTGCTCTGCCAACCTTCGCCAAACGCCAGCCTTCGCCAAACCGAGCGGAATGATGCTGTTTGTCCGGATCAATAGGCAAGCCGCGACGTCGGAGTTCGCAGCTGAGGCAGGAGTGCGGCGCTACCCGTCACCGCCGCCCGGCCTTGTCGTTCCCGCAGGCCGATGCCCCTTGAGCAGCGAAAACGTCACCGCGGTGGGGCCGGAGGAGGACTTCGACCGGATCGCCCGCGCCGAGCGGGCGCTCGGCCCCGCCGTCCGTGCCCGGTGTACGCGATCGGCGACCTCGTCCTCAAGCCTGGTTCGCGGCGGAACAGGTGTGACGGGAGGGATCACCCTCGGCCGGACGGTTTGTTTGCCGGGAAACGGCCACGACGCCTCGCGGGATTGCAGATAGTGAACGACATGGGTGTCATGGCTTATCCCCTCCGATACGCGCTGGCCGACCTGGCCCTGGCGCTCAGCCGCGCATCCCAGGATGCGTCGACGGTCCGTGCCACCGCCGCGCAGGCCGCCGCGGACATGCTCGGCGACGGCGCCGGGGTCCAGCTGCTGCGCGACGACGGCCGGTACGACCCGATCACGTTCCACCACCCCGACGACGAGCTGACCCGGCCGTACGCCCGGCTGCTCGACCGGGACGGTGAGCAGCCGGACGACGAGTTCTCCACCGGGCTGGCCGCCAGCCGCCGGCCGGTGGTCCTGGCCGGCGAGGGCGACGAGCCGCTCACCGAGCTGCCCCGGCCGCGGCACCAGGCGTACGTGGACCCGGGCGGCCACCGCCCCGAGGTGCACGCCGCCGTGCTGTGCCCGGTGATCGTGGACAACACGTACGCCGGTTACCTGATCCTGATCCGGGCGACCCCGGGCTCGGTCTACACCGACGCCGAGGTGGAGCTGGCCCGGGACATCGCGGGTGAGCTGTCGCTGGCGCTGTCCTCGACCCGCGCGCAGGAGCGGCTGCGCGCCAGCGAGGAGCGCTACCGCCGGGTGCTGGAGACCATTCCCGAGGGTGTGCTGCAGCTCGACGCCGACGGCGTGGCGACCTACGCCAACGAGCCGATCGGCGTGGTGCTCGGCCTGCCCCGCGCCCAGCTCATCGGGGTGTCACTGCGCGGCTTCCTGGACGAGCACGGCCAGGCCGAACTGATGCGCCGGCTGATCGAGTGCCGGGCCGGGCGCTCCACGGTCGGCGGCGCCCGGCTGATGCGCGCGGACGGCTCGCAGCGCAGCGTCCGGATGAGCATGATGCCGCTGGCCGACGAGCACGGCGCGCACGGCCGGGTGCTCTGCATGATCACCGACACCACCGACCACATCGACGCCCGCGGGCTCAAGCGCCAGCTCGACCACCTGCGCCGGCTGGACAGCATGAGCCAGCTGATCGGCGGCATCTCGCACGACTTCAACAACCTGATGACCGTGGTCCAGGGCTCCGCCGACATGATCGCGACGACCACGGCCGAGGGCTCGCCGCAGCACCAGATGGCCAAGGACATCATGGACGCGGTCAGCACCGGGCGCACGCTCACCCATCAGCTGCTGGCGTTCGGGCGCACCGAGGGGAACCGGCCGGAGGTCATCCCGATCCCGGACCTGCTCACCGACGTGCAGAGCCTGTTCAGCCGTACGCTGGGCGAGCGGATCGGCCTGGACCTGGCGTTCGGGCCGGACATCTGGCCGGTCCGGGCCGAGCGCGGGCCGCTGGAGCAGGCCCTGGTCAACCTGGCCGCGAACGCCCGGGACGCGATGCTGCACGGCGGCATGCTGCGGGTGGCGGCCACCAACGAGGTGGTGGAGCCGGGCCAGCTGGCCGAGGGCGCGCCGACCGGCCGGCTGGTGCACATGGTCATCCAGGACACCGGCACCGGCATGAGCGACGAGACCCGCCGGCGGGCGCTGGAGCCGTTCTTCACCACCCGGCCCACCGCGGCCGGGCTGGGGCTGGCCACCGCCGCGGGCGTCGTGCAGGGCATCGGCGGGCACATCTCGCTGGAGTCGCAGCCGCGGATGGGCACCACCGTGCACCTGTACCTGCCGGCCGCCGAGGAGCGCACCGGACCCGCGGTGGACCGGCAGAGCACCCCGTCGGTGATCGGCCGGGTGCTGATCGTCGAGGACCAGCCGGAGGTGGCGCAGCTCGTGCAACGGCTGATCGCGCCGGCCGGCTACGAGATCACGGTGGCCACCGACGCGCTGACGGCGGTCACCCAGGTGGCCGCGGGCGCCCACCCGGACCTGCTGATCACCGACGTGGTGATGCCGGCGATGACCGGCCCGGAGCTGGCCGCGGCGCTGCGCACCCACCACCCGGACCTGCCGGTGCTCTACATGTCCGGTTACACCGCGGCGTCGCTCGGCCCGCAGCTGCACCTGGACGCGAACAGCCTGCTGGTGGAGAAGCCGTTCACCCGGTCGACCCTGCTGGGCGCGATCCGCTCGCTCTGCGGACCGCAGCCGGTGCCTCAGTCCGGGAGCTGACCGGCCCGCGTCCGCGCCTCCGCGACGTCGGACGGGAGTGCAGAGCGGGCGCGGGCGGCGAGCAGATGGAAAGCCTGGGCCTCCGCGGACGTACCGGGCCGGTCGAAGCGCGGGGAGCCGCACGCGCCGCGGACGACACCGAACCGGTCGACCTCGCGGCTCGCCGCGGCCAGCAGGTCCCGGCCGACCTTCGCGTAGGAGCCCGGCAGCCAGCCGTCGGCCGCGCCCACCGACGCCGCGTAGGAGAACATCTGCGCCGCGTTCGTCTCCCGGAACGTCGCCGGGTCGTCCAGCACGTCGTGGAACAGCCCGTCCGGCCGGCGCAGCGCCAGGCAGGCGTCCAGCACCTCGCGGGCGTGGGCGGCCAGCCCGGCCCGCCCCGGGAAGCCGGGCACCAGGCGCAGCGTCCGCGCTATCGCCGCCACCACCCAGCCGTTGCCGCCACCCCAGTGCTCGGCCCGGCGCAGCGAGCCGGTCTCCTCCGACCAGATCGCCGCGTACAGGCCGTCGGCGCAGAGCCGGCGGCGGTGCCCGTCCAGCTGGGCCTGGGCCAGGTCGGCGCGGCCCGACAGGGCCAGGAACGGCACCACCATGTAGACCGTGTCGGCCCAGACCTCGCGGCCGCCGAGCAGGTGGAACAGCGTGCCGTCGCCGGCCCGGGGTGCGTCGTCGGCGAGCCAGGCGAGCTGCCGCCGGGCCGCGTCGGCAAAAACCGCATTCCCGGTACGCCGGTACGCCGCCAGCACCGCCTCCCCGCACGCGGCCCCGTTCACCGCGCCCGGCTCGGCCACGTCGGCCAGCCGCCCGTCCGCCGCCTGCCGGGTCACCGCCGCCTCGGCCAGCAGCAGCGCGAGGTCTTCGCGGCCCAGATCCAGCGCGGCCTGCGCGGCGACGCCCTGCTCCCACGACTGCCTCTGCACGGCCAGCAGCGCGGTCAGCACGGCGTCCAGCGATGTCATGCGAACAGCGCGCTGACCGACTCGCCGTTGTGGATGCGGCGCATCGCCTCGGCGAGCGCGGGCGCTACCGAGAGCACGGTCAGCTTGTCGGTGTGGTGGTCCTTCGGGATCGGCACCGTGTTGGTGCAGACGATCTCCTCGATGTCCTTCTCGGCCGACAGCCGGGCCACCGCGTCCGCGGCGAACAGCCCGTGCGTGCAGGCCACCCGGACGCTGCGGACGTGCCGCTCGCGCAGCCGGGCGAGCAGCTCGAAGACGGTGCTGCCCTTGGCGATCTCGTCGTCCAGCACGATCACGTCGCGGTCGGCCACCTCGCCGATCACCGAGCTGATCACCACCTTGTCGTCGGCAAAGCGCTGCTTGGCGCCGGCCGCGACCTCGATGCCGAGCAGCCGGGCGAACGCCGCGGCCTCCTTGGCGTTGCCCAGGTCCGGCGAGACCACCACGGTGTTGCTCAGGTCGTAGCCACGGAAGTGGTGCGCCAGCTCGCGGAGCGCGTGCAGGTGGTCGACCGGGACGCTGAAGAAGCCGTGCACCTGCGGCGAGTGCAGCGTCATGGCGAGGATCCGGTGCGCCCCCGCGGTCTGCAACAGGTCCGCGACCAGCCGGCCGCCGATCGAGATGCGCGGCGCGTCCTTCTTGTCGCTGCGGGCGTACGCGTAGTGCGGCAGCACCACGGTGATCCGCCCGGCCGACGCCCCGCGCGCCGCGTCGAGCATGAACAGCAGCTCGACCAGGTTCTCCTGCACCGGCGGCACCAGCGGCTGGATCAGGAACACGTCTCGTTCCCGGCAGTTGCCCTGCAGCTGCACCTCGATGCAATCGTTGGCGAACCGGGAGGTCTTGGTGGGAAGCAACGGGACGCCCAGGTGATCACAGATCTCGGCTGCCAGTTCCGGGTGGGCACTCCCGGTGAAAACCGCGATGTCACGCACGGGCACCACCCTAAGGGCAGCGCCGCCGACACCGGTGGGCGACCGGCCCGCCGCGCGGCCGGGTACCTCGGACGAGCGGATCTCGCCGGCTCGGCCAGTGGGAACCCGGTCGTCACCTTCTGACCGGCGGCGGGTTCAGGTGGCGGTCCGGATCGTGGGTTTGAGGGTCACTGTCGAGTTCAGGGAGTTGGCGATGTAGCACTCCTCGTGGGCCTGCCCGACCAGCGTGAGCACCAGCGCTTCGTCGGTGCCGGGGGCGACCTCGATCACCGGCGCCAGCTCGATCAGCTCGATCCGGGCGCGGCGCAAGTCCTCGCTGAGGTGGCCCACCGCGTTGTCGGTGTAGCGCACGACGTTCACGTGCCGGCGCGCCGCCAGCGACAGGAACGACAGCAGCTGGCAGGAGCTGGCCGCCAGCACCACCAGCTGCTCCGGGTTCAGCAGGGTGGCGTCGCCCCGGAAGTGCGGGTCGGCGCTGAGGTGCAGGGCCGCCTCGGCCGGTGGTGCGGTTGCCGCGTGGCTCCGGGGGTACGACCGGTAGCCCTCCCCCGTCGAGCCGTGCCACTCCAGGCGGGCCTGGTGCGTCAGTCTCTGCATGGCCTCAGCGAAGCAGACCACCGCGGTGATGTCACAACCAGCCGCGCCGCTTGAGATAGACGTACAGCCCGGTCGCCGAGACCAGGATCATGGCCAGGCTCAGCAGGAAGCCCCAGAACTTCTCGTAACCCCAGTACGGCACGTTCTGCCCGAAGAAGCCGGTCAGCGCCGTGGGCACGGCGATGATCGCGGCCCAGGCGGCGAGCTTGCGGGTCACGTCGTTCAGGGCGTTGCTCTGCTCGTTGAGGTCCGCGTCGAGCAGGCTGTTGATCCGGTCGCGGGCGTGGTCGATGGTGTCGAGCGTGCGCCGGGCGTGGTCGTCGATGTCCCGGTAGTACGGCGCGAGATGCTCGTCGACCAGGGCGGTGTCGGCGTGCATGACGTCGGCGAGGAGCCCGGCCATCGGCGCGGCCGGGCGGCGCAGTGCGGCCAGCGTCTTGCGCAGGTTGAAGCCGTACAGCCGGACCGCGCGGGGCGCGCCGCCCTCCTCGAGCATCTCGTCCTCGGTCTTGTCCATCGCCTCGTCGAGCCGGCGGGCCGCCGCGAACTGCCCGTCCACGATGACGTCGAGCAGGCCGTAGACCAGGAAGCCGATCCCGGCGTCCGGGGCGAGCCCGGCGTCGGCGTCCCAGCGCGCGATGAGCTTGGCGGTATCGCCCGCCGACTTGCGGACGGTGATCAGCGCCCGCTCGGTGATGAACACGCTGATCTCGGTCTTGCGCAGCTGCGGCCCGGGCGCGTCGAGGTCGACCTCGACGTCGTAGACGTTGAGGAACAGGTGCCCGGGATAGCGGTCGAGCTTGGGCCGCTGGTGGTCGTGGACGGCGTCCTCGACGGCGAGCGGGTGCAGCCCGAACTCGGCGGCGACGGCCTTGAGGTCGTCCAGGTCGGGGTCGAAGAGGTCCAGCCAGAGCACCGCCCGGGGGTGCGCCCGCAGCTTGTCGGTGATCTCGTGCGGGTCGAAGCCCTCGGCCACCACCTGGCCGGCCTCGTAGAGCCGGGTGTGGGTGGGGCAGGTCGGCGCCGGTGTGTCCATCACAAGGGACCACTATGCCCCGCGCCGCGACTGCCCGAACAAAGGGGACTTTCGACCCGACCCAAACGCGTTCCGGTGCCGGATGCTGCCTATCGGGCCGCCCCGCCACTCCGACCGGCGAGGCCACGCGAAGGGAACGATCATGAGAAGGCTGGCCGCCGCGGCAGCACTGTCCGCACTCCTGCTGACCGGTTGCGCGAACAGCACCACCCCGCAGCCGGTCGCCTCGGCCAGCTCGACGGCCGGGCAGGCGCTGCTGGCCAGGTACGGCCTCGACAACAAGACCACCGTCGAGATCATCGACCGGCTCGACCGGCTGGGCGGCACCGATCGGCCGGCCGACCTGAAGGCCTCGGTGCGCCGGGACGCCCTGATCGTCACCGGTGGCACCCAGGAATTCAGCCTCGCCATCCCCAACGACCGTTTCTACCTGTCCGTCGCCCCGTACGTCGACAAGACGCACGAGTGCTTCTATCACTCGCTGACCACCTGCAAGGGTGAGCTGGGCGGCAAGGACATCCAGGTCACGATCGTCGACAAGACGCACGACCGGGTGCTGGTCGACGAGCAGCGGACGGTCTTCGCCAACGGCTTCACCGGGTTCTGGCTGCCCCGCGACATCAAGGGCACCCTGCGTGTCTCGTCCGGCGGCAAGGTGGCCGAGACGGCGTTCACCACCGACAAGGATGCGCCGACCTGCCTCACCACCCTGCGCCTCAGCTGAGGCCCGGCGTCATCAGCGGGCGAACGTCTCGTACTCGGCGACCCGGGGCGTGCCGTCCGCGCCACGGATCACAAACGTGATCTTCCGCAGCGAGACCGGCGTGAACGTGATCGTCCCGGCCCCGCTGCCGGCGGCCAGCACCGCGTTGGTGTCGTGGTTGCGCACCTGCCAGGCCCCGATCCGGCCGCCGCCGGGCGCCTCCCGGATCCGGATCCGGGACACCGTGACCGGCACCGGCCACTTGATCGAGACCTCCCCGGTCACCCCGACCGGGGACCAGAAGGTGCTCAGGCTGCCGTCGCGGACGTCCTTGAAGCTCCGGCCCTCCGCCTTGGTCGACCCGTCGGCCTCCCCGTCGCCGCGCAGGCTGAGGTTGGGCGCGGCCGGCGGCGGCGTCGTCGGGCGGGTCGTCGGAGCCGGTGGGCGGGTCGTGGGGCGGCGGGTCGCGGGCGGGCGCGTCCCGGTGGCGCTCGCCGGGGCAGTGGACTGCGGGGAGATCGGCAGGACGGACGGATCGGCCGGCTCGGCGGGGAAGGTCGCCGGCTCGGCCGCCGACGGTGGTGACCACGGCTCGGCGAAGGCCAGCGGCGGCGGCTCCCGGTCGGGCCGCAGGGCCAGCACGGTCAACCCGATCAGCAGGACGCTGCCGGCGACGGCGGCGATCAGCGTCCATCGGGCTCGCGCGGAGGCCTGCCAGATCATCACGGGGCGCCAGCGTAGCGGTACCGAGGGCTGCCCGACAGGGGGAAGGGTCACCGGCGAGCGGCGCGCTCCCGATACGCGATCATGTTCATCCGGTTGCCGCAGCGCACGCTGCAGAACCGCTTGAGCCCGTTGCGGGACAGGTCGAGCAGCAGGCCGGCGCAGTCGTCGGCCGCGCACACCCGCAGCCGGCGCATCTCGTTCATCCGGATCACGTCGATGAACGCCAGCGCCGCCTCCACCCGGATCCGTTCGGCCAGCGGGGCCTCCGGCGCGGTCGCGTGCAGGTGCCAGTCCAGCCCGTCGTGCCGCACCAGGTACGGCAGCGCGCCGGCGTCGCGCAGCATCCCGTTGACCGACTCCACGGCGGCGTCCCGGTCCAGGGTCCACACCCGGCGCAGCAGGTCGCGGGCCCGCCGCACCTCCCGCAGCTCGGCCTCGTCGTGGTCAAAACGCCCGGAGTAGGAGAACCGGACCAGCAGGGCGGAGAGCTGCTCGACGGTCACGAGCTCGTCCTCGCCGCTGCGGGAGGCGCCGGCCTCGGTGTTGCCGAGGGCGACGACGAAGGCCAGCGACTCCTCCGTGTCAGGGGCAAAAAGCAAGTTGACTCCTCACTCGGACCGCCCTAGCGTCAGGGTCGTCAGCCAATTTAGCCCATGACGTAGCCGGACCGGGGAGTGCCATGAAGTCGTCGTCGAGGTCCACCGGACTGATCGCCGCGCTGATCTCCTGCGTCTCGTTCGGCACCTCCGGCGCGTTCGTCAAGCCGCTGCTGGAGGCGGGCTGGTCCCCGGCCGCGGCGGTCACCGCCCGCGCCCTCACCGCCGGGGCTGTGCTGCTGCCGTTCGTGCTGGTCGCGCTCCGCGGCCGGTGGGCGTCACTGTGGCGGGCGCGGTGGCGGGTCCTCGGCATGGGGCTGATCGGGGTGGCGTTCACCCAGGCCGCCTACTTCGCCGCCATCCGGCGCATCCCGGTGTCGACGGCCCTGCTCATCGAATACCTGGCGCCCCTGCTGCTGGTCGGGTTCGCCTGGGCGACCACCCGGCGGGCGCCCCGGGCCACGGTGCTGCTGGGCTCCGTGCTCGCGGTCGGCGGCCTGGTGCTGGTGATCGGGCCCGGCGCGCTGCAGGCCGTCGACCCGGTCGGGCTGGCGCTGGCGTTCAGCGCCGCGATCGGCTGCGCGCTGTACTTCGTGATCGCCGCCCGCCCCGCCGACGACCTGCCGCCGGTCGCGCTGGCCGGCGCCGGGCTGCTGCTGGCCGGCATGGTGCTCGCGCTGGTCGGCGCCGCCGGCCTGCTGCCGTTCACCGTTGTCCTCGGTGACGTGCCGCTGTTCGGCTCGCCGTTGCCGTGGTGGGTCCCGCTGCTCGTGGTCGCGGTCATCGGCACGGCGGTGGCGTACGCGACCGGGATCACCGCGTCGGCCGTGCTCGGCTCGCGGCTGGCCTCGTTCATCGGGCTGCTCGAGGTGGTCTCGGCGTCGCTGTTCGCCTGGCTGCTGCTGGGCGAGAAGCTGACGCCGCTGCAGTTCGCGGGCGGGGCGCTGATCCTGGGCGGGATCGCGGCGGTCCGCAGCGAGCGCCCGGCGGTGCCGGACAGGTCGGCGATCGAGGCGCCGCCGGCCCGCGAGCCGCTCCCCGCCCCGCTGTCGTAGCCGGGCGGGGCGGCCGGGACCCGTCAGGAGACGGCGGGGTACGGCAGGGTGGCCGGGCGCAGCGGGAGCCGCGTGCCGGTGGCGCCCAGCGTCGTCGCGGCGTTGCGGCGGTACAGCCGCCCACCGAACCGGAGCCAGGCGACGCTGCCGTCCGAGCCGCGCACGAAGTTCGCGCGGGAGTGCGTGTCCGCGCCGCTCGGCTCCAGCGCCAGCACGTAGTCCCGGCGGTAGAAGCCCAGCCGCAGCCCCTCCACGCCGCCCACCCGCGCGCTGAGCTGCCCGTCGTCGGCGACCAGGTCCACGCCGAACACGTCCGAGGTGCCGTCGAAGCCGATCTGCTCAGCGGTGTAGTGGCCGGTGTAGGCGGCGAGCGCGGCGTCGGACAGCGCGCGCGGCACGGCCGGCAGGTTCCGCACCCCGGCGAAGCGGCGCAGCGCCCAGTCGTCGGCGAACAATTCGGCGGTGAGCCCCGGCCCGCCCTCGGAGTTGGTCAGCACGGTGAGCGCGAAGCCGCGCTCGGGCACCATCAGGAACCCGGAGTGCTGCCCGGCCCAGTCGCCGCCGTGCTGCACGACCTCCGGGCCCTCGGCGGTGGGGCGCAGCAGCCAGGTCACGCCGACCCCGTCCAGCTCGACGAAGAGGGTGCCGCCCGGACCCGGGTGCGACTGCATCGCCCGCAGCGAGCGCGGGGTGAGCAGCCGTCGGCCGCCGCCAGGCACCCGGCCGTCGCCGAGGTGGAAGCGGGCCCAGCGCAGCTGGTCGCGGGCGCTGGAGATCAGGCCGCCGGCCGGGTGCACGCCGCGCGGCATGGCCAGCAGCTCCGGCAGCGCGATCGGCGCGCCGGTCTCGTCGTTGGCGTGCGGCACGGCGAGCACGGCGCCGGGCATCTGGTCCAGGAAGAACCCGCTGTGCCGCAGCCCGAGCGGGCCGGTGACCAGCGCGTGCAGGGCCTGCTCGTACGTCGTGCCGGTGGCCACCTCGATCAGCCGGCCGGCCAGCGAGATCGCCGCGTTGTTGTACGCGAACACCGCGCCCGGCGGGGTGAGCTGGGGCAGCCGGGACATCCCCGCGACGTACCGGGCCAGGGCGGCGTCGTCGGCGCCGGTGTCCAGGAAGAAGTCACCGAGCCAGCCGGCGCTGTGGTTGAGGACCTGCCGCACGGTGACCCGGTCCGAGGCCGCGGGGTCGGCGGTGCGGAAATCCGGCAGGTAGCGGCGGACGGTGCGGTCCAGGTCCAGCCGGCCGCGCTCGACCAGCCGCATCACCGCGGTGCCGGTGAAGGTCTTGGTGGTGGAGGCGACCCGGAAGACGGTGTCGCCGTCCACCGGCCGCGGGTCGTCGACGCTGGTCACGCCGAAGCCGCGGACGTACTCGGTGCCGCGGTGCAGCAGGCCGACGGCCACGCCCGGGATGCCGTACTTCGCCATCCCGGCGCGGATCTTGTCCTCCAGCTCCCGCAGGGCGGACGGGGCCCGGCCGGCGCCGGCCGCGGGGGCACCGATCGCCGTCCCGGCCACCACCGCGGCGGTGGCGCTCAGCAGCGTCCGGCGGGACATCGTCTGGGACATCGGCCTGACCCCCTGTCGTCCGCGCGCCCACGGTGGCGCACCGGCACTCCACAGTATTCAGACGGGCCGATGCCGGGCTGCCGGATCTAGGACACCAGCGGGATGCCCGGATCGGGGCGGAGCGCGACCTTGACGGCGCCCGCCCGCGGCCCGGCCGACGCGGTGCGCAGCGCGGTCCGCCAGTCGTCCAGCCCGAACGTCTGGGTCACCAGCCCGTCGACCACATAGGACGGATCAGCCAACCACTCCACCACCTGCGCCATGGTGGTCCGCCCACCCAGCGCGGCCTCCGGGCCCGAGTTGACGGTGCCCTGCACGGTCAGCTGGCGGTTCCACACCAGCGACCAGTCGACCGGCTGCTTGCCGGCGCCGCCGACCAGCACCAGCATGCCGGTGGGGCGGAGCAGGTGCAGGCCGAGGTCGAGCGACTGCGGCAGGGCGACGCAGTCGAAGACGACGTCCACGCCCTGCTCCAGGACGGGGATCCGGGTCAGGCGCGGCCGGATCACCCGGCCGCCGTGCAGCTCGGCGAGCGCCTCGACGACGTGCGGGCCCGGCGCCAGCGCGCGGTCGGCACCCACCCGTACGGCGTGCGCCTGGCTGAACGCGCCCGGGCCGACGGCGGTGATGTCGAGGTCGGGGTGCAGCCGGCGCAGGGCCGCGATCAGGAGCAGGCCGATGGTGCCCGGACCCACGACCACCGCCCGGTCGCCGCGGCGCTTCCAGTGCAGCGCCGCGTGCAGGGCGATGGAGGCGGGTTCGGCCAGCACCGCGCGGTGCGACGGGATCGCGCCGACCGGGTGCAGCTGGGTCTGGTGTGCGACCACGTACTGGCTCCAGCCGCCGCCCAGCGTCGCGTCGAAGCCCAGCGTGGAGGAGTGGCACCGGGTCACCCCGGGCTGGTCGAAGCGCTCGCACACGTACGGGAATCCCTCGCGGCAGGACCGGCAGGGCGCGAACCCGCGATGCGCGCAGGACAGCACCGGGTCGATCGTCACCCGGTCGCCGGGCGACACGGCGGTGACGCCGGGGCCGGCCCGGTCCACCACAGCGACGATCTCGTGGCCGAAGATCTGCCGGCGCGCGGCGTAGAAGGCGCTGAGCACCAGCGCGGTCTTGGCGTGCGCGACGGCGGTGTCGCTGCCGCAGATGCCGGACAGCTCGGGGCGCAGCCGGACCCAGCCGGGCGCCTCCGGCAGCTCCGGCACCGGCAGGTCGTCGCGCAGCGAGATCATGCCCGACGATCCCCAGCCTGCGCCCTTGCCGAGGCCGCCGGGCAGGCGCTGGGCGGCCGCGGTGGCCAGATACCGCGGGACGGACAGGTCGGTGAGGACACCTCGCATGGTCATCCCCCAGGACCGTACGGGAGGAGCCGTCGCGCGGACAGCCCCTCCCGCCGGCGCTACGCGGCGTAGGTCTCGAACTCCGCGACCTTGGGGGTGGCGGTCGAGCTGGTGATCCGGAACGTGATCTTGGTGAGCGACGTCGTGGCGAAGCTGATGACCCGCGCGCCGCTGCCGGAGGCCAGGACGGTCCCGGTGCCGTGGTTGATGACCTGCCAGGCGCCGATGCTGCCCGCGGAGCCGGCGGCCTCGCGGATATTGATCCGGGAGACCGCGGTCGCCGAACCCCACTTGATCGAGATGTCACCGGTGGCGCCGGCCGGCGACCAGTACGTGCTCAGGTCGCCGTCGCGGACGTTGCCGTACCCGGTGCCGCTGGCCTTGCTGGAGCCGTCGGAGCCGGCGCCGATGCTCAGGTTCGTGCCGGAGGGCTGCGTCGGCGTGGGCGTCGGCGTGCCGGTGGGGCTGACCGTCGGGCTCACGGTCGGGCTGACCGTCGGGCTGACGGTCGGGCTCACCGTGGGGCTGGTCGGCGTGCAGTTGCCGTTCGACACCTGCAGGCCCTTGTTGGCCCCGGCCGTCTGGGCGACGATCGCCGGCACGCAGCTCGCCCCGTCCAGGCTGTACGCGTACGGGATGCTCACGGTGGTGTTGGACACCGGGTCGGGCCCGGCGGGGTTGTTGTCGGTGCCCGGCGCCGACCACGTCACGTTGTCGAAGATGTTGCCGCTGACCTGCCAGAAGCCGGCCTCGCTGGTGTAGAACGTGCCGAGCACGTCCTTGGAGTTCCGGAAGTAGTTGTTGTCCACTTTGGCGCGCGCCCCGGCCCGGGAGTTGATGCCGGACTCGTTGAGGCTCACGTACGAGTTGTTGTAGATGTGCGCGATGCCGCCCCGCAGCAGCGGCGTGCGGGAGTCGAGGTTCTCGTACAGGTTGTGGTGGAACGTGACGAAGCCGTTCGTCCGGTCGCTCTCGCTGGAGCCGATGAGGCCGCCGCGGCCGGAGTTGCGCAGCGTGCTGTAGGACAGCGTCACGTACTGGACGTTGTCCTTCATGTCGAACAGCCCGTCGAAACCTTCCGACTCCCCGCCGGAGGCCTCCAGGTTGACGTGGTCGACCCAGACGTTGCGGACGGTGCTCTCCATGCCGATGGCGTCACCGCCGTTGGAGGTGGGTGAGCCCGACTTCTTGACGTTCCGGACGGTCACGTTCTGGATGATGATGTTGCTGGACTCGCGGATGTGGATGCCCAGCTGGTCGAAGACCGCACCGCTGCCGACCCCGACGATGGTGACGTTGCTGATCTGCTTGAGCTCGATCACCCCGGCCGCGGTGTTGCAGCTGTCGCCCGACACCTTGGCGGTGTTGCCGTGGTTGATGGTCCCCTGCACCTCGATGATGATCGGGGTGCTGCTGCTGGCCCGGCCGCACAGCGCGGTGTGGATCGCCGTCCCGGTGGTGGCCCGCACCGTCTGACCGCCCGCGCCGCCGGTGGTGCCGCCGTTCTGGGTCGCGTAGCCGGTGACGCCGCCGACCGCTGCCGACGCCTGCGTCATCGGCAGCGCCACCACGATCGCGGCGCCGGCCGCCACGGTGGCCGCCGCCGCGGAGAGCCGCACTGCAGCTGTTCTTCTCATCCTCGCCTCACCTTGTGTCGTCGAATGCTCGTTCGCGGGCCGTCGAGGCGGGCCGCCCGCCGTCGGCAGGACGCTGGTGCCGCTGCGCCGGATCGGTGGAAGTTCGCCAGGAAAGCGCTTTCCTCTGGGAGGATAGAGAGATGTCTATCGACAAGACAAGGACCTGTCCGGATTACGGGGGTCTGATGCCCTACCGCCGCGGCAGGGTGCCGGCCAGCACCAACAGGGCGATCGTCAGGACGACCTCGAGGCCCAGCCCGGTGCCGACACCGACGGCGTCCCGCAGTGAGAAGTGCTCGAAGTGCCGCACGTGGAACACGAAGTGGGTGAGCGAGTAGAGGCCGAAACCGGTGAGCGCCGCCAGCACCAGCCGGCGCTCCAGGTGCACCGCCGCGAAGATCAGCACTCCCACCAGCGCGATGTTCAGCCCGCCGACGTCCGACACGAGGTGCTCGTTGAACGGCGGGTCCAGGCGCACCGTGGGGAAGTCGTCGTAGAAGGAGCGCGGGAAGAAGTACTGCCAGACGCCGACGCTGCCGTCCAGCACGATCAGCAGGACGAGGCCCGCCCGCAACCAGGTTTTTCGAGTCATGCCCCGGGGACGAGCCACGAGCCGCGGGTGTGACATCACCGGCCCGCCGCGGGCAGCCGGATGGTGAAGGCCGCGCCCTGCCCGGGCCGGCCCCACGCCTCGATGCTGCCGCCGTGCCCGGTGACGACCTCCCGGGCGAGCGCGAGGCCGAGCCCGAAGCGGCGGTTGTCACCGTGGCCACCGCGGGCGAAGCGGGCGAACAGCCGTTCGGTGTCGGCCGGGTCGAAGCCGGTGCCGTCGTCGCGGACCACCACCGTGACCATGGTGTGGTCCGTGCCGAGGCCGACGCTCACGTGCCCACCGGCCGGCGTGTGGCTCAGCGCGTTGTCGACCAGGGCGGTGAGCACCCGCCGCAACGCGGCCTCGTGGCCGGGGACCACCGACGGCCCGCCGGCGTCGGGGAGCAGCGCCAGCTCCACCTCCTGCGCCCGGGCCCGGTCGGCCTGGCCGGCGACCACGTCCGCGGCCACGGCGCCGAGGTCCACAGGCTCGCGGGCGTCGTCCCGGTGGCCGAGCTGGCTGGAGAGCAGCAGGTCCTCGACGACCTCGCCCAGGTGCCGGGTGCCGGTGACCAGCCGGTCGACGTCGGCGGTGATGTCCGCGCCCGCCGCGCCGGAGCGCAGGTCCAGCTGGAGCAACTGGGCGCGGGTGTGCAACTGGGTCAGCGGGGTCCGCAGCTCGTGGCTGGCGTCGGCGACGAACTGCCGCTGCCGGGCCAGCGCGTCCACCAGCGGGGCCGTCGCGCGGCGGGCCAGCAGCGCCGCCGACAGCAGGGCGATGAGCAGGCCGACCAGTTCCCCGGCGGCGAGGGCGCCGAGCAGCCGTTCCCGCTCCTCGTGCTGCTCGTGCCGGCTCATGACCACCTGCACCACCCGGCCGTCCCGCCGCCGGGTCAGGGCCAGGTAGCCGCCCTCGCGGCCGTCGATGCCGGTGGTCTCGCTCGCCCCGCCGGCCCGCACCCGGTCCAGCGCGCCCCGGTCGGGAAGCCCGGCGGGTGCGTCCGCGGTGGCCGTGATGCCGCCGGCGGGATCCGCCACGAAGATCCACACGTCCGGCGGCGGATCCGCCACGTCCTCCGCGGTCGCGGCGGTGTTGCGCAGCAGCGTCGCGGCGGCACTGTCCTGGCTCCGGATCACCACGGCCAGCGCGAGCACGCCGAGCACGAGCAGGCTCACCGTGATCGCGGCCGCGGTCTGCAGGGCGATGACCCGCCGCGCCCGCGCCAGCAGCACCTGGTCCGGGTCGGGCCGCACCGGCTCCCGGCGCATCAGCCGCGCCCGAGCCGGTAGCCCACACCCCGGACGGTGCCGACCGCGCCCGCCCCGAGCTTGCGCCGCAGGTAGTGCACGTAGGTGTCGACCAGGGCGACACCGGCGGCGTCGGGAAAGACCTCGGCCATGATTTCCTCCCGGGTGAACGCCCGCGCCGGGTTGCGGGCCAGCAGCCGCAGCAGATCACTCTCCCGGCCCGACAGCCCCACGACCGAGCCGTCCGGCCCGGTGACCGTCCGGGAGATCAGGTCGAACGTCGCCCCGCCGACCGCCACCTGCTCGCCGGACGCGGGACGCCGGCGCAGCAGCACCCGCACGCGGGCCAGCAGCTCGTCCACCTCGAACGGCTTGACGAGATAGTCCTCGGCCCCGCTGTCCAGCCCGGTCACCCGGTCGGCCACCGTGCCGAGCGCGGTCAGCACGAGCACCGGCACCGTGACGCCGGACCGGCGCAGCCGGCCCAGCAGGTCGAGTCCCTCGATGGCCGGCAGCCCCCGGTCGAGGATCATCGCGTCGTACCGGCGGGTCAGCGCCAGGTGCAGGCCGGCCTGACCGTCCGGGGCGAGGTCGGGCTCGTAGCCGGCGCCGCGGAACAGCCGCAGCAGCAGCGGGCCCAGCTCGCGGTCGTCCTCGACCACCAGCACCCTCGCCGCGGGCGGCGCAGCGTCCGTCATCGGGTCACTCTCGCAGGCCGGAGATGGGAAGACTCCAAGATTGTCTCCCTAACCTTCGCGGAGACCTCGGGCGCCCGCGCCCGCCGCCTCGGAAGGACTCTCATGGGCTCCGTCAACGGACTGCCGGCACACATCCTGCTCGTCCACGCCATCGTGGTGTTGCTCCCGCTCGCCGCCCTGCTGCTCGTCCTGACCGCTGCCTGGCCCGCGGCCCGCCGGCGCCTCGCCGCCCCGAACGCGATCCTGTCCGTGCTCGTGGTCGTTCTCGTCCCCGTGACGACCAGCTCCGGCGAGTGGCTGGAGCACCGGGTCACCGGCTCCGAGCTGCTGCACGACCACGCCGAACTCGGCGAGACGGCCCTGTGGGTCGCCCTCCCGGTGGCCGTCCTGGCGCTGCTGATCTGGTGGCGGCAGCGCGAGGAGACCGGCACGACCGGGCGGCGCACCTACCTGGCGCCGGCGTCCGTCACGGTCACCCGGGTCGTCGCCGTGCTCGCCCTGGTCAGCGCGCTGGCGGCCGGCTACGACACCTACCTGATCGGTGACTCCGGCGCGAAGGCGGCCTGGACCGGCAACTTCAGCGCCACCCCGCGCTGACCCGCAGCAGGCCCGACCGCGTCACCAGCAGCGCCTCGTACCCGTCGAGCCGCTCCAGCCAGGGCACTGCCTCCGGCCCCCGCGCCGCGGCCGCGGTGGCGTAAACGTCGGCCCACAGCAGAGTGGGACCGGTCACCGTGACTGCCCGGGTCACGGCCGCGGGCCGCCGGGCGTACGGGTCGATGATGTGCGCCCCGCGGTGGGCGCTGCCCGAGGTGGCGACCGCGCCGGAACGGCGTTCGACCACGCGCATGACCCGGGCCGGGTCGTCCGGGTGCTCGATGCCGATCCGCCACCCGGGCTGGTCCGCCGGGGTGTGCACCAGGACGTCGCCGCCGGCGTTGAGGCACCACCCGTAGCCGTCCGGGGTGCCGAGGTGCCGGGCCGCGCGCTCCACCGCCCACCCCTTGACCAGGCCGGAGGGGTCGTAGCGCGGCGCCCCGGTGCGCGGGTCGGGCAGCCCGCGCGGGTCGAACCACCCCTCGGTGCGCCGGCGGGCCTCGTCGCACAGGGCGACAACCTCCGCCAGCATCGGATCGGCGTCGGCCAGGCGGAGCGCGCCGCGCTCCCACGCCGAGAGATCACTGTCGTCACGGTACGGGCTGAGCACGGCATCAACGCGGCGCAGCTCGGCGTAGACGGCCGCGACCCGCTGCTCGACGCCCTCGTCGGTGAGCCGGTCACCGCGCAGCTGGATGCTCACCGGCAGGCCCATGATCTGCTCGACCCAGGCCCGGCGCGGGGCGGCGGTGGTGGTCACGAGAGGTGGGCGGCGTCGAGGGCGGACTGCAGCGACTCCAGGTAGCCCTCGCTGGTGACCGTGGCGCCCGAGACGGTGTCGATGTCCGCGCTCTGTGCCGCCAGCGTCTCCTGCTTGAGCACCGGCAGGGCGTACGCGTTGATCTCCTGGTCCTTGTGGTTCTCCTGCGGGTAGACCGGCACCCCGACGTCGGTGATCTTGCCGTCGGTGACGGTGATGGTGACCTGCACGTCGCCCCAGCGGGTGGACGCGACCGTGCCCGTGTAGGTCTTCGAGCCGGTCTCCGCGGACGACCCGGTGCTGGTCGGGTCCGGCTCGGCGGCTGTCGTGGGTGTCGTGGTGGTCGTGGTGGTCGTGACCGGGGCCGCGGTGGTCTGCGCGGGGGTGTTGGTGCTGGTGCGGTAGCTGAACAGCAGCACCACGGCCGCCACGGTGGAGAACAACCACAAGCTGATCCGTCGCATCGCTCATATCCTTTTCGGAGTCACCAGGAGAACAGTTCGGTGTGCAGGTTGCCGGGCTCGGCCCCGGCGGCGAGCGCGGCGGCGCGGGCCGCGTCGGTCCACGCCTCGGGCCCGCAGAGGTAGACGTGCGCGCCGGCGATCTGCGGGGCCATCTCGCGCAGCGCGTCGGCGTCGGCGTGGTCGGCGAACTGCCCGGGCAGCCAGGACGGCCGGGCGGCGCGGGCGCCGAGCAGATAGACGATCCGCACCCCGCGGTAGGCGGCGAACCACTCCAGCTCGGTGCGGAACGCCACCTCCGCCTCGGTCCGGGCGCGGTAGATCAGCGTCGCCTCACCCGGCCGGTAGTTCAGCTCGCCGAGCAGCGACAACAGTGGCGTGACCCCGATGCCGCAGGCCATCAGCACCACCGGCCCGCCCCGGTAGGTCTCGCCGGTCAGCTTGCCGTACGGGCCCTCGATCAGCGCCCTGGTGCCGGGCCGCAGCGACGCGACGCGGGAACTGCCGTCGCCGAGGTCCTTCACGGTCACGCGCAGCAGCCGGCCGTTCGGGGTGGCCGACAGCGAGTACGGGTGCGACCGGGACCAGCCGGGCCCGTCGAGGAACCGCCACTGGAAGAACTGCCCGGCCCGGACCGGCAGCCGGTCCAGCCGGCGCCCGGTCAGGTAGACCGAGGTCAGCCCGGGACCCTCCGGCTGTACGTGGCTGACCACCAGGCGGTGCCGCCACGAGCGCCAGGCGGGCAGCCCGACCCGGTAGACCAGCACCGCCCCGGCGGAGACCGCGTACAGCGTCCACCAGTACGCGGTCGACGCCGCCGAGCCGATGAAGTCCGTGCCGGTCCACAGCTGGTGCGGCAGCGCGAGGCCGACGCCGAGGTACGCGTACAGGTGGAGCAGGTGCCAGGACTCGTACCGCAGCTTGCGCCGGGCCGCCCGGATCGAGGTGACCACCACCATGACCAGGGCCAGCGTGCCGGCCGTGGCCAGCAGCATGCCCGGGTACGTGAGGATCATGTCCCACAGCTCGGCGAAGGCGTTGGTGTGGGCGGCGCCGGCGTAGCCGAGGGTGATCAGCACGATGTGCCCGATCATCAGCCAGAAGGAGCCGAACCCGGTCCACCGGTGCCACCGGGTGAGCCGGTCCTGGCCGAAGGCCCGCTCCACCACCGGGATCCGGGCCATCAGCAGCACCTGGAGCAGCAGCAGGTCGGAGGCCCACAGCCCGGTGAGCCGGCCGATCGCCGACACCGCGTCCGAGCCGCCGCCGGTGACCTGCCGCACGCCGCCGTGGCTGACCCACAGGGCGGTCACGACCAGCAGGCTCAGCCCGGCGGCGAGCCCACCGGCGTCACCCCACCAGCGCGGCGTCACCCGGCGCCGCGGAAGGGCGAGGCCGGGTGGCGGGGCGAGGGCGGCGGGAGCGGTCGAGGTGGTCATGACATCAGCATCGGTCGGGAAGTTGAGAAACCGAGGCTCGAAACTATGCGCTGCCTATGAGCCGGCTATGAACCTCGGCCCGGCGCCGTCAGCCGACGTGCGGGCTGCGGCGTTCGATGAAGACGACGTCGCGCCACCGGTTGCCCTGGGCGACATGACGGCCGATCCGTTCCCGGATGCCCACGGTGCGGAAGCCGGCGGCCCGGTGCAGGGCGAGGCTGGCGGCATTCTCCGGGAAGATCCCGGACTGGATGGTCCAGATGCCGGCCGCCTCGGTGGCGGCGATCACCGCGTCGAGCAGGGCCCGGCCGGCGCCGCGCCGCCGGGCGGCCGGATCCACGTAGACGGAGTGCTCGACCACCCCGGCGTAGACGCAGCGGGAGGAGACCGCCGAGACGGCGACCCAGCCGAGCACCGTGCCGGGGTCGTCCGCCGCGACGGCGACGAAGCGGTGGTCCGGCAGCTTGCCCGCGTCGAACGCCGCCCAGTCGGGCGCGGTGTGCTCGAAGCTGGCGTTGCCGGCGTCCATGCCGGCCTGATAGATCGCGAGCACCTGGGCGGCGTCCCCGGCCCGCATGGCCCGGATCACCACGGCGGTCATGCGCAGGCTCCCGCCGGCGCGGGACGGCCCATCACGACGTCGGCGGCGGACGGGAAGCAGTCGACGCAGCGGGTGTTGATCCGGTAGTGCCGGGCCGTGCCGACCGGCTCGACCAGCACGAAGCGCACCTCGGTGAGGATCTTCAGGTGCTGCGAGACGGTGGACTGGGCCAGCCCGGCCGCGGCGACGATCTCCGCCACCGGCATCGGCCGGGCCTGCCGGGCCAGATACTCCACGATCTGCACCCGCGTGGGGTCCGCCAGCGCGCGGAACCAGGAGGCGTACTCCCGCGCGGTGCTCCGATCGAGCAGGTCTGCCATCGTCCACCCCTTCATCGTCAATCGCCGATCAACGATGAAGTGTACCCGGGATCGGTTATCCGCAGCAGCCCTGCCCCGCGGCGACGGCCTCGGCCTTGGCCGCGCCGCCGCAGCACGAGTCCTCGGCGACGGCGGCGGCCGTCGTGCCGCAGCACGGAGCCGCGCTCCGCTCGGGCTGGTCCGGCGCCGCCCCGGACGGGGCGCCGCAACAACCGCCGCTCCCGCTCACGGCGAGCGTCTCGGCGGGGGAACTGCCGCGGGTGTGGGTCTCGGTCATGGTCACTCCTCGATTCGGTTCGACGTCTGTCGAACTTGATGACTGTCGAAACCGACAGTTGCACGTGGATTCGATATCTGTCAACCTCGAAGCATGTCAAAATCAGAGACGCCGGTCGCCGACGTGCCGTGCTGCCCGCCGATGGCCACGACCCGCGTCCCGGCAGCGTCCGCCGCCGCGCTGGCGCACGCGTTCAAGGCGCTCGGTGACCCGATCCGGCTGCAGCTGATGTCGATGATCGCCTCGGCCGAGGCCGGCGAGGCCTGCGTCTGCGACCTCACCCCGGCGTTCGAGATCTCCGGGCCGACCATCTCGCACCACCTCAAGGTGCTGCGCGAGGCGGGGCTGGTCGATGCGGAGCGGCGGGCGAGCTGGGTCTACTACCGCGCCCGGCCGGGCATGCTGCAGCGGCTCGCCACCCTGCTGACCGTCGACGAGGCCGCGCACGCGTGACCGGGGTGGGCTACCCCTCCGGGGGCGGGCAGCAGCAGGCCAGATAGCCCTGGAGCTCGGTCAGCCGGGTGCCGATCGAGGCGGGGTCGGCGCGGTAGCGGACGAGCTTGCCGTCGCGGGTCGCGGTGACCAGACCGCCGCGGCGCAGGATGGCCAGCTGCTCGCTGGCGGTCGACTGGCCCAGCCCGCAGCAGCCGGCCACCTCGCCGACGGTGAGCTGCTTCCCGCCGGCGAACAGCGTCATGATCTGCTGGCGGGTCTCGCTGGCCAGCGCCTTGAGGAAGTCCCGGGCGGGCCCGTCCAGGGCCGGTGGTGTCGTCATCAGGTTTCAGTCTGCCCCATCACAACGTTTCGTCTTTTTCCGATGTGACGATACATTGCTCGGATGAGTGCCGCGGACGTTGTCATCATCGGGGGCGGTCAGGCCGGCCTGGCCACCGCCCACGTCGCCGCCGCCCGAGGGCTGCGGCCGCTCGTGCTGGAGGCCCAGGCCGGGCCAGGCGGCTCCTGGCCGTCCTATTACGACAGCCTGACGCTGTTCTCGCCGGCCGGATACTCCGCGCTGCCCGGCCTCGCGTTCCCCGGCGACCCGCAGCACTACCCGCTGCGCGACGAGGTCGTCGACTACCTGACCGCCTACACCGCGCGGCTGGCCGCCGAGGTCCGGTTCGGCAGCCCGGTCACCCGGGTCGAGCCGGACGACGACGGGTTCGGTGTCACGACGGCGGACGGCACGGTGGTCCGGGCGCGCTCGGTGGTGGCGGCGACCGGCGGGTTCGGGTCCCCGTACCGGCCGGCGCTGCCGGGCCTGGACGACTTCACCGGCACGGTGCTGCACTCGGCGCAGTACCGCAACGCCGCACCGTTCGCCGGCGCCCGGGTGCTGGTGGTCGGTGGCGGCAACTCGGCGGTACAGATCGCCGTCGAGCTGGCGGCCACGGCGCGGGTGACCCTGACCACCCGCGGGCCGCTGCGCTTCCAGCCGCAGCGGTACCTGGGCCGCGACTTCCACTGGTGGCTGCACCGCACCGGCCTGGACTCGTCCCGGCTCGGGCCGCGGCTGGCCAGGGGGCCGGTGCCGGTGATCGACGACGGCCGGTACCGGGCGGCGCTGCGGGCTGGGCGGCCCGACCACCGGCCGCTGTTCGCCCGGCTCGACGGGGACCGCGCGGTGTGGTCCGACGGCGCGTCCGAACGGGTCGACACGGTGCTGCTGGCCACCGGCTACCGGCCGCACCTGCCGTTCCTGGACGGCACCGGGGCGCTCGACGCCTATGGTGTGCCGATGCACGAGGGTGGCTTGTCGACCGCCGTACCCGGTCTGGGTTTTGTGGGTCTGGAACGGCAGCGCAGCTTCGCGTCGGCCACCCTGCGCGGCGTCGGCCGGGACGCGGCCCACGTGCTGGGCGCGCTGCGGCCGGCCCGGCACGCGGCGACCCGCGGGTGAGCACGGTCGCGGTCGCGGCGCTGCTGATCGCCTCGATGCTGGCAATCGGTACGGCCCTGACCGTCGCCGACTTCCGCACCCTGGCCCGCCGGCCCGGCGTGGTCGCGGGCGCGGTGGCGCTCAACGTGCTCGCCGTGCCGGGGCTGGCCGTGGCGCTGACCCGCCTGGCGGAGCTCGCGCCGGACGCGGCCCTGGGCGTCGTGCTGGCGGCGGCCGCACCGGGCGGCGGGACCGGCGCGCTGCTGACCCTGTACGCCCGCGGGGACCTGGCCGTCAGCGCCGCGCTCCAGGGCATCCACGCGCCGCTGGGCCTGATCAGCGTCCCGGCCTGGGCGACGGTGGCCGGGCACGACGTGCTCCCGGCCGGCCCGGGCGGGCTGCTGCTGATCGGCACCGCGCTGCTGGGCCAGCTGGTCCCGCTGGCCGTCGGCATGGTGCTGCGGCGGCGCCGGCCCGACCTCGCCGCGCGCGTGCACCGGCGCGCGCGCCGGGTCGCGGACGTGCTGCTCGCCGGGCTGGTGACGTACTTCGTGGTGACCGGCGCCGGGCGGCTGCCGCAGCTCGGCTGGGAAACCGTCGCGGTGATCGCCGCGGTCGTGTCGGCCTGCCTGGCCCTTGTGCTCGTCCCCCGGCCCGGCCCGGCGGCGGTGCGCCGGGCCGTCGTCATGACGACCACCGTCCGCAACCTGTCGCTGGCCCTCTTCGTGGCCTCGACCGCCTCCGCCACGGTGGCCCTCACCCTGCTGGCGTACGGGCTGCTGATGTACGGCCTGTCCGTGCCGGCCGCGTGGCGCCTGGCCCGCAGCCCCGGCGGGGTGACCATCGGATGAACAACCGGCCCCGCCTCTTGCGGCGCCGAAAAGCTCAGTACATATTGAGTCAATGGCCACTGAGCGGATGTCCCTGAGCGAGCGGGCCCGGGTGCACGCCGCCCTCGGCGACCCCGCGCGCCTGGCGATCGTCGACGCGCTGATCCTCGGTGACGCCTCGCCCGGCGAGATCGCCCACGACCTGGCGCTGCCGACCAACCTCGTCGCGCACCACGTCAAGGTTCTCGCCGAGGCCGGGCTGCTGGAACGCACCCGCTCGGAGGCCGACCGGCGCCGCACGTACCTGCGGCTGCGACCGGAGACCCTCGCCCTGCTCACGCCACCCCGGCTGCCGGACCCGGCCCGGGTGGTCTTCGTCTGCACGCACAACTCGGCGCGTTCGCAGCTCGCCGCCGCCCTGTGGGCCGACCGCACCCACCGGCCCGCCGCGTCGGCCGGGACCCACCCCGCCGACCGGGTGCACCCCCGGGCGGTCCGGGTCGCCCGCCGGCACGGGCTGCGGCTGCAGCCGGCCGGCACCGCGCACGTCGACGACGTGGTGACCGGCGACGACCTGATCATCGCGGTCTGCGACAACGCCCACGAGGACCTCACCGCGACGGCGCGGCCCCGGCTGCACTGGTCGGTGCCCGATCCGGTACGCGCGGACACCGACGCCGCGTTCGAGGCCGCCTACACCGAGCTCGCCGGGCGCATCGACCGGCTCGCACCCGCCCACCACCTGGAGAAACCCCACTCATGAACCCTGTTGCGACCTGGCGGCGCCTGCTCGCCGAGTTCGTCGGCACCGCGCTGCTGGTGACCGCCGTCGTCGGCTCCGGCGTGATGGCGACCACGCTGTCGCCGGACGACGTCGGCCTGCAGCTGCTGGAGAACTCGGTCGCCACCGCGTTCGCCCTCGGCGCGCTGATCCTCACCTTCGGCCCGGTCTCCGGGGCACACTTCAACCCGGTCGTCTCGGCCGCCGACTGGTTCCTCGGCCGGCGCAGCGGCACCGGCCTGACCGGCACCCAGCTCGGCGGGTACGCCCTGGCCCAGACCGCCGGCGCGATCGCCGGCTCGGTGCTGGCGAACCTGATGTTCGACCTGGCCGCGGTCGACTTCTCCGGCAAGCAACGCTCCGCCGGGCACCTGTGGCTGGGCGAGGTCGTCGCCACCGCCGGGCTGCTCCTGCTGATCTTCGCCCTCGCCCGCTCCGGCCGGGCCGCGGTCGCCCCGGCCGCGGTGGGCGCGTACATCGGCGCCGCGTACTGGTTCACCAGCAGCACCAGCTTCGCCAACCCGGCCGTGACGATCGGCCGCGCCTTCACCGACACCTTCGCCGGGATCGCCCCGGCCTCGGTGCCCGGCTTCATCGTCGCCCAGCTCGTCGGCCTCATCGTCGGCACCGGGTTGCTGCTCGCCCTCTACCCGGGTGTGGGTCAGGCAGCCGGTGAGGTCGTGGTCGCCCATGACAACACCGACGCGCCTTCACCCGTCGGCCACCCATGACAGACCGACCACCCTTCGGCCGGCTGATCGATCCCACCCACACCACCAGGAGACACATCCGATGAGCAAGCCCAGCGTCCTGTTCGTCTGCGTGCACAACGCCGGCCGTTCCCAGATGGCCGCCGGCTGGCTGCGCCACCTCGCCGGCGACACCGTCGAGGTCCGCTCCGCCGGCTCGGCGCCGGCCGAGACCATCAACCCGGCCGCGGTCGAGGCGATGCGCGAGGTCGGCATCGACATCACCGACCAGACCCCGAAGAAGCTCGAATGGGAGACCGCCGAGTCCTCCGACGTCATCATCACCATGGGCTGCGGCGACGCCTGCCCGATCTTCCCCGGCAAGCGCTACGAGGACTGGAAGCTCGACGACCCGGCCGGCCAGGGCGTCGAGGCCGTACGCCCGATCCGCGACGAGATCAAAGCCCGGATCGAGCACCTGCTCGCCGACCTCGTCCCGGGCCCGGCGCGGCAGCGACCCTAGCCGCGCCGACCGGCGTTCGCGTCGCCCCAGAACGCCAGCTCGCCGCCGGCCAGGCAGACGATCAGGAAGCCGCCCGGGCCGGCGACCGCCCAGGACTCGACGTCCGGGTCCACATCGACCAGCAGCGTCGAGCCGCTGCCGAAGGTGATCTCCAGCTCGCCGGTGTCGCGCGCCCGCGCGGTCCGGACCACGTCGCCGAGCAGCGTCGCGAGGGCGTCCGAGGGGTGCTCGCCGGGCTCGACGGCGGCGTGGCCGTGCGGGCCGTGCAGGTGGGCGACGGTCTCGATCAGCACCTGCCGGCCGCCGGTGAAACCGAGCACCACGGCGTGGCCGAGCCGGAGGAACTCCAGCTTCTGCCCCGGCAGCAGCGGGATCGGACGGTTTGACCGGGGACGCCGTCCCGCGCCCATGTCGGCGACCATGACTGGCAGCATGAGTACCTCGATCGGCTCGTCGGAGAAGCTGACGGCAGGACCGTAGCCCGCACTTTCATAAGAGAGCCTTAAAGGCGGAAGAGAAATATCTCGCCCGCCGCCGGGACCCCGGCCCCTCAGGCCTCGGCGTAGTCGGTGCTGGTGCTCAGGTCGCGCCAGGTCTCGATCTCGGTGCGCGGGCTGTCGAGGGTCTCGCCGATGACGGCGACCGCGTGTTGTCGCCGCGGGCGAGGACGGCCTCGGCCAGGGCGCGGCGCGGAGCGGACAGGCTTGCGGCGAGGCGGCTGGTCAGCGGGTGAGCAGGCCGATGCGACGCAGCCAGGCCTCGACGGCGGGCCCGGCGGCGGCGACTTCCTCGCCACGCACGGCCAGGCCCTCCCCGAGCTTCGCGCCGGGACAGGAAGCGGTGTAGTCGCGCTCGGTGGTGCCCAGACCGCTCATCGCGTACGTCGTGAGCGGGTGCACGGTCTTGCCGGCGAAGTCGAAGGGCTCCACGAACGTCGTCATGATCATCGGGGCGCGCACGTTCCAGATCGGGCTGCCGAGCAGGACCGTGTCGTAGTCGTCGATCGACGCAGGCGGGTTGGCGATGGCCGGGCGGGCGTCCGCCCTCTGCTCCTCGACGTTGCGCGCGACGGTCGGCTCGTAGTCGTCGGGATAGGGCTCGGCGGCCTCGATGCGGTGCACGTCGCAGCCGATCAACCGGCCGATCATGCCCGCCACCACCTCGGTGTTGCCCACGGTCAGCCGCCGCCGGCCGCCGTTGAAGTAGTTCTCCCCGGCCCGGGAGAAGTAGGCCAGCAGCACCCTGCTCCGTCCGGCCGAGGCGGAAGCCGGGGCCGCGGCGGAAGCCGGAGCGGCTGTCGGGGGAGGGGCATCAGTACAGGCGTGGAGCAGCGCACCGGACGCCGTGCCGGCGGCACCGAGCAGCACACCCCGCAGTATCGCGCGGCGCGGGTGTCCGGTCATCGCATCCATCGGGGTTCCTCCCCCAGCGAGCCCATCCCTTGAAGCCAACCTCTCAAGTTTCCCCGCCCGGCAGTCCGTTCGTGGCTTGTCAGGGCAGGGGCGCCTCGACGCCCGAGAGGGCGAGCACCGGCGCGGGCAGCCGTTCGCCGCGGATCGGGATCGCATCGAGCGCGGCGGTGAACTCGCCGAACTCGGCGTCGGTGAACGCGAACTCCTCGGTGCCGATGTTCTCCAGCAGGTGCGAGGTGCGGGTGGCGCTGGGGATCGGCACGATCCACGGCTTCTGCGCCAGCAGCCAGGGCCAGCGACACCTGGGCGGGCGTGGCGCCCTTGCGGACCGCCCACTCCCCCAGGAGCTGCACGACCGGCATGTTCGCGGCCAGGTTCTCCGGCGAGTTGCGCGGCACGTACTGCCGGAAGTCGCCCGCGGTGAACCGGGTGTAGGGGTTGATGGTGCCGGTGGTGAAGCCGTACGCCAGCGGCGCCCAGCACACAAAGCCGATGCCCAGCTCCTCGCAGATCGGCAGGATCTGCTGCTCGGATCCGCGCCACAGCAGGTTGTGCTCGTTCTGGACGGCGGTCAGCGGGTGCACGGCGTGGGCGCGGCGGACCGTCTGCGGGCCCGGCTCGGACAGACCCCAGTGCCGGACCTTGCCGGCCTTGATCAGGTCCTGGACCGCGCCGGCGACATGTTCGATCGGCACGGCGGGGTCGACGCGGTGCTGGTACAGCAGGTCGATGTGGTCGGTGCGCAGCCGCCGGAGCATGCCGTCGACGGCACGCCTGATGTGCGCGGGCCGGCTGTTGAGGCCGCCGAGCTGCTGACCGGTGTCCGGGTCGATGTTCCAGCCGAACTTCGTCGCGATCACCACATCGTCGCGGACCCCGCGCAGCGCCTCGCCGACGATGCGCTCGGACTCGAACGGCCCGTACGCCTCGGCCGTGTCGAAGAACGTGACGCCCTGGTCGACCGCGCTGCGAATGATCTTGACCATGTCCGCGCGGCTGCTGACCGGTCCGTACAGGTTGCCGGGCATGGTCTGGCAGCCGAGCCCGACGCTGGAGACCTTGAGCCGGCCCAGCCGGCGGCGGCCGGTCAGCGTGGTGGCCGTACGGGCCGGGGCGCCGTTGCCGGCGGGACGGCTGGAAGCCTGCGCGGCCTCGGCGGGCCCGAGCAGGCCGGCGACCACGGGAGCGGCGGCGACGCCCGCGGCGCCGGCCAGGAAACGGCGGCGGCTGTTGTTGTCTGACATTGAGCACCTTCTCGTTGTCGCGACAGGGGCATGAATCGCCTCCCATGCAACCCGCGATCCCGGCAACCAGGGAGGCCCTGCGGAAAGGGGTGCCGGCAGCACCCCCCTCCGATCCGCCGAACCCGCGTGGGGGCTCGTAGCGTGGGACACATGGACAACCGCAGCGAGGTACGGGACTTCCTGGTCACCCGCCGTGGCAAAGTCACCCCGGAACAGGCGGGCCTGACCACCACCGGCACCCGCCGCGTGTCCGGGCTGCGCCGCGGTGAGGTCGCGCAGCTCGCCGGGGTGTCGGTCGAGTACTACACCCAGCTCGAACGCGGCACCATCCACGGCGCCTCCGACAGCGTCCTCGACGCCGTCGCCCGCGCCCTGCAGCTGGACGAGGCCGAACGGGCCCACCTGTTCGACCTGGCCCGCGCGGCCACCCGCGCCGGCGCCACGCTGCGCCGCAAGCCGGCCGCCCAGCGGGTCCGCCCGATCATCCAGCAGATCCTCGACAGCCAGCTCTCCCCGGCGTGGGTGAGCAACAACCGCGGGGACTTCGTGGCAGCCAACCGGCTGGGCCGGGCCCTGAACGCGCCGCTGTTCGACAGCCCCGCGCAGCCGGCGAACCCGGCACGGTTCCGGTTCCTCGACCCGCGGGCGGCCGACTTCTACCGCGACTGGGATGCGACCGCCCGCGATACCGTCGCCGTGTTGCGGGCGGCGGCCGGCGCGAACCCGTACGACAAAGGCCTGAGCGACCTGATCGGTGAGCTGGCCACCCGCAGCGAGGAGTTCCGCACCCGCTGGGCCAGCCACGACGTCCGCCTGCACCGCACCGGCCGCAAGCGGCTGCACCACCCGGTCGTCGGCGACCTGGACCTGGCCTACGAGGTCCTCGAGCTGCCCGCCGACGCCGGCCTGGCCCTGGTCGTCTTCACCGCGGAGCCGGGATCACCGTCGCAGCACGCGCTCGACCTGCTCGCCAGCTGGGCCGCCACGAAGGCACAGCACATCTCGTCCTGATCTCCGGCACTCCCCCGCCCGAGGCGACCTTGCGGTAGGCATGAGGTGCGCCCAGCTACCGCACCTCAACCCAGGAGTCGCCATGACCGTTCCCGCGGGGATCGCCGCCAGCAAGCAGATCAGCCTGACCACGTACCGCAAGGACGGCACCCCGGTGCCGACCCCGGTCTGGCACGTGGCCGAGGGCAACACCGTGACAACGGTCTCGGCGGCCGACGCCTGGAAGGTCAAGCGCATCCGCAGGAACCCCGAGGTCGAGGTCGTAGCCTGCGACGTCCGCGGCAAGGTGGCCCCGGACGCCCGCCCCGTCCGGGGCACCGCGACCCTCCTCCCGGCCTCGGAGACCGAGACCGCACGCCGCCTCCTGGAGCGCCGCTACGTCTCCGCCCGCATCGGCGGCGGGCTGTTGCGGCTCCTGCGCATCAAGCGCCCGCCGGGCATCGGCATCGTCATCACCCTCCACGAGAACACCTGATCCGGGCGGTGCTGGCCGTCACGGTCTGTGCGGCAGGACGACAACGCGGGGCCACACGCAGCTGTACTGGGTTGCCACGCACCTATGTCGATCTCGGCGGAACGCTCTCCGGCGGCTCGCATCGTGCGAACGGTCATCGCGTCGACCCCGCCGCAGCGTCAGGTAAGAGCGCAGACCTGGACCATGCGGGCAAGGGCACGCTCGACTTTCGCCATTTCTGGAGCACGGTGCCCGGTGATTTTAGCTCACCAAGATCTGCGGGAAGGCTGCGGCCTCCAGCGCCGTCGTGCCCGAACGCGCGCGGACAGGTACGGCTGATTCTCGTCCGGCAGCTGATAACCCAGGCCGAATCGGCTCGGCCGGTGGGCGTCACGATGGGCGGAAAACCGATCATCGTGCACGACGGGCAGGCCGAGGAAGAGGTCGATACCGCGCGGTTCCCGGATTCGAGCTTCGCAGATCGCGCACTGCGACACCGGCCTTCCCGCAGTCGGCAAAGGCAGGCCAGCGGAACGCAACGGCCCCATCCAGGACAGCGGCACAGACGTTCGCCGCGCCCTTGGCAGCGTAGCGTCTCAGCCGTGAGCAGAGCCCGCACCTGGTGGCCGATCGTCCTCGCCCTGGTAGCGGCGGTCGCGCTGCTGTACGGGGTAGTCCTGCCGGGCGGCTACCTGACCTGGCTGTGGGTGGCCATGGTCCTGTGGGCGGTGGCCGCCGTGGGTTGGCTGGCGTCGCTGGCCGGCCGGTCCTGGCCGGTCCGGTTGGCCGTGCCGGTGGTGTCCGTCGTGACGATGGTGGTGGCGTGCTCGGGTGTGGTCGGCCGGGTGCTGTTCCCCCTGCACCGTTCGGGACTGGAGCAGCTGGCGACGGCGCCGCTCGGCGCAAGCCATGGCCTGTACCACTTCTCGGCCGTGTGGAGTCATGGCGGCTGCGTCACGTACGTGACCGAGGACAGCGGCATGTCGTACTTCTCCGGTCTGGTGCGGTGCACGCCCGGCGTGCGACCGCCGCCCCGCCTGGGAGACACCGCCCGCGACGCCGTGATCGAGCCGCTCGGCGACGACTGGTACGCCTTCATCGTCCCGCGTTCCGGCTCGCAGGTCTGGGGCTTCAACCCGTTCAACGTCGGCGCCACCACCGAGGCCTGACGGTCTACTCGCCCAGGAATTCCGGCGTGCGTCGCTGCAGGCTGGCCTCGATGCCCTCCGCGCTGTCCCGGGTCGCCCAGTGGATCTTCTGTTCGGCGAGTTCGTGATCCAGCGCCCGCCGGACCCGGGCCGGCAGGTCCCCCCGCAGCGTGGCCCGGATGGAGCGCACCGCCAGCGGCGCCGACGCGGCGACCCGGGCGGCCAGCTCGAAGGCCGTCTCCCGCAGCCGGCCCGGCTCGGCGAGGCGGTCGGCCAGCCCGATCCGTACCGCCTCCTCGCCGCCGATCCGGCGGCCGGTCAGCAACATGTCGGCCGCGGCCTGCCGACCGACCACCTCCGGCAGCGTGACACTCAGGCCGAAACCCTGATGGAAACCCAGCCGCGCGAAGTTCGCCACGAACCGCGTCGACGGCTCGGCGACCCGGAAATCGGCCACGCACGCCAACCCCAGACCGCCGCCCACGGCGGTGCCCTGCACGGCCGCGATGATCGGCGTACGCACGTCGAACAGCGCAGCCGCCCGCCGATACAACCGCTCGGCCGCAGCCACCTGATCCCGCGCGAAGTCCCCGCCGCCGAAATCCGCCCCGGCACAGAAGTGCTTGCCCTGCGACGCCAACACGATCACCCGACAGACCGGATCGTCGTCGAGACCTGCCGCAGCGTCCACGAGCCGTCCGATCAGCAGCTCGTCGAAGTGATTGGCCGGCGGCCGGCGCATCTCCAGCAACGCGACACCATCGCCGACGGTGACGGACAGATCCGCGCTGTTGTCCGCACTCACCACAAGCCTCCCGGGGCCCCGCAACGATCTCCGTCCGGACTCCACGGATCCTCCCATGATCGCAGCCGACGGCCGGGAGCACGTCGCCACCCGCCAAGATGCGACGATGAGCTCCCGAGCCGCTCCGACCTGAGAAACCCGGCCCGGGGCCGTGTCGATCCGCGGCCCGCTCGTTCGACCTGTGGGTGCGAGGGCCGAGAGCCGGCCCCGCCGGATGAGGAGAACGCCATGGCGAAGTACCTGCTGATCATGCGGGGCACCGACGAGTCGAACGCGGCCATGATGGCCGACATCACCACCATGATGGCCACCACCCGGCAGTTCATCGAGGACATGATCAAGGCCGGCGTCCTCCTCGCGGCCGAGGGGCTGGACGATCCGGCCAAGGGCGTCGTGGTCGACTTCAGCGGCGAGACCCCGGTGGTCACGGACGGGCCGTACGGCGAGACCAAGGAGCTGTTCGGGGGCTTCTTCATGCTCGACGTCGCCTCGCAACAGGAGGCGGTCGAGTGGGCCAAGCGTGTCCCGGTGGCGGCCGGCGCCAGGATCGAGGTCCGGCGGGTGCCCGGGAGCGACGAGGTTCCGCAGGTCGACGAGTGATCGTCGACGACCGGGCCGGCCGCGCGAGCACCGGCCGGCCGTGATGGGCACGGCCGATGTCGAGGCCGTCTGGCGGATCGAGTCGGCCCGGATCGTCGCCGCGCTGACCCGGTTCACCGGCGATTTCGGGCTGGCCGAGGACGCGGCCCAGGAGGCGGTGGCCGAGGCGCTGGTGTCGTGGCCGCTCGCCGGCCCGGCTAGCCCGGCCGGCTGGCTGATGGCCACGGCCCGGCGCCGGGCGATCGACGCGATCCGCCGCCGGGCCGCCCTGCAGAACCGGTACGCCCTGCTGGCGGCCGACGCGGCAGCCGACGCGGAGGTGGCCGACGACCTCGATCCCGACCGGATCGATGACGACGTGCTGGCGCTGATGTTCATCAGCTGCCACCCGGTGCTCTCCCCCGAGGCCCGGGTGGCGCTGACCCTGCGCGTGGTCGGCGGCCTGTCGACCGACCAGATCGCCCGCGCGTTCCTGGTGCCCGTGCCGACCGTGCAGGCCCGCATCACCCGGGCCAAGAAGACGATCGCGGCGGCCGGGGTGCCGTTCGAGCTGCCGCCGGCCGGCGAGCGCCGGGAACGGCTGGGCGGCGTGCTCAGCGTCCTCTACGTGATCTTCACCGAGGGGTCGACGGCCACGTCGGGTGACCGGCTGCTGCGCCCCGACCTCGCGTACGAGGCCATCAGGTTGGCCCGCACGCTGGCCGCGCTGCAACCGGCCGAGCCCGAGGTGCACGGTCTGCTCGCGTTGTGCGAGCTGACGGCCGCGCGCTTCCCGGCGCGGACCGGCCCGGACGGCTCGCCGGTCCTGCTCGAGGACCAGGACCGCCGCCGGTGGGACATCTCGGCGATCCGCCGCGGGCTGGCCGCGCTGGCCAGGGCGTCGCCCCGCGGCCTCGGGCCCTACGGCCTGCAGGCCGCGATCGCCGCCACCCACGCGGCGGCGCCGTCGGTCGAGGAGACCGACTGGGACCGGATCGTGGTGCTCTACGAGGCGCTCGGCCGGGTGGCGCCCTCGCCGGTGGTCGAGCTCAACCGGGCCGTCGCCGTCGCGATGGCCTCCGGCCCGGCGCCGGCCCTGGCCATCGTGGACGAGCTGATCGCGACGGACCGGCTCCCCGGTTCCCATCTGGTCCCGACGGTACGCGGTGAGCTGCTGTCCCGCCTCGGCCGCCGACCGGAGGCGCGCGCCGAGCTGGAACTGGCCGCCCGGCTGTGCGCCAACCAGCGCGAACGCTCAGTGCTGTTGCGCAAGGCGGCCGCGCTGGGCTGACCGGACGGGAACGGCGGAGCCGGGTGGGATCCCACCCGGCTCCGCGCTGAGCAAAAGAGGGACTCAGAAGGCGCCGGTGTAGAGCAGCCGGTTCGGCGAGCCGGAGCCGGGGCTCGTCACCACGCCCGTGGTCGCGTTGCTGACGATGGCGCTGTGCACCTGCGCGGGCGTGTCGCCCGGGTGGCCGGCCAGGTACAGCGCGGCGGCGCCGGCCACGTGCGGGGTGGCCATCGAGGTGCCGCTGATCGTGTTGGTGGCGGAGTCGCTGGTGGACCAGGTCGACGTGATGCTGATGCCGGGGGCGAAGACGTCGACGCAGGTGCCGCGGTTGGCCCAGGACGGCTTGGCGTCGCTGCTGTTGGTCGCGGAGACGGTGATCGCGGTGCTGACCCGGGCCGGCGACTGGGTGCAGGCGTCCAGGGCGAAGATGCCGAACAGACCGTTGCCCGCCGCGATCGCATAACTGACGCCGGAGTCGATCGACGCGCGTACCGCATTGTCCAGGGCGGTGTCCGCGCCGCCGCCGAGGCTCATGTTGGCGACGGCGGGCTTGGCCGCGTTGGCGGTCACCCACTCGATGCCGGCGGCGACCTGCGCGGTGGTGCCGCTGCCCTCGCAGTTGAGCACCCGCACGGCGACAAGCTGGACGCCCTTGGCGACACCGTGGGCACTGCCGCCGACGGTGCCGGCAACGTGCGTACCGTGGCCGTTGCAGTCGTCGGCGGCGCCGCCGTCGACCGCGTCGAATCCGCTGGTCGCGCGCCCGCCGAAGTCCCCGTGGGTGGTCCGGATGCCGGTGTCGATGATGTAGGCGTGCACGTTCGCCGCAGCTGTGCTGTAGGTATACGCCTGGTTCAGCGGACGGTTACGCTGATCGATGCGGTCCAGGCCGTAGGACGGCGGGTTGGTCTGCGTCGCGGAGATCCGGTGGATCACGTCGGGCTGCACGAACGCGACGTCCGGATCCGCGGCCACCTGCCGCGCCTGCCGCGCCGACATGGTCGCCGCAAACCCGTTGAAAACCCTCTTGTACGTGTGCAGCACGGTCGCGTCATGCTCGGCGGCAACCGTGCGAGCGACCTTGCCGGACTTGAGCACAACGACGTAGCTGTCCGGCACCACCTCGGCCCCGGCCACCGAGAGAACGTCAGCCTCGGCCGGCGCCGCCTGCGCACCGGTGGTCAACCCGAGGACCGACAGGACAACGGCGCCCGCAGCGGCGGCGCCTCGACGGATGGCTGTTCTCACCTGATCCTCCCCACATCGGGTGGTCACGCAACCACGCGACGTGACGCTAGCAGGCAAATCGACGCATGTGAATAACGCGCCGGGCCGGACCGCAAGCCCAACTCCCGGCGTCAGTCCGCAGCGGGTTCTGCCGGATACTCGCGCCATGCCTGACGATTGGGTCCATCTCGGCCGGCTCTGGACCAACGGCGACCCGTATCTCGCCGTCGATGCCGCCGTCCGGCACCTCTGGCTCGGCTTCAGCGAGGACGAGTACTTCGATCGAATCGTCGACCTCGGACCCGAGGAGACCGGCATCTCGCTCGGCGAACACACAGCCGCAGTCGTCGGGGCCGACGGAGTGGTCCGCGACGACAGCTGGATGGAGGTCTTCGAGTCGCCCGAGGGCTCCATCGCCATCATTCAGGCTTCCGGCGACGACTACCGGAAGACCCTGACCGCTGCCCTGCGCTACCCCGGCGACTCGGACGATCCCGGAACCACGATCCACGTCCGTAGCGGTGAGCTGGCCGTGTTCAGCGCCGCGTGCGACGGCGCGGGCGAATATTCGATGACGCTGCGGCCGGCGCTGCCGGGCCGTGCACCCGCGGAACACGGAGCACCAGCTCGGGCAGCCGACACGGGATTGCTGGTCAAAACCCGCAGCACCAGGTACCGGGTCGAAGCCCGGTCCTACACCGAACTCGACGGCGCGAGCTGCTTTGCTCGCTGGCTGCTCGTCCCTGAGCAACCGGCCCCCTGACCGGTCCGCGGCCACGGACGACCCACGGCTCAGTCCGCCGTCGCCGGCGCGGGGCGGGGCCGTTCCGACGGCGTCTCCGCCGCGCTGCGCCACCAGCGGCGCGAGGCCAGCCCGGCCAGCACCGCGCCGGCCGCGTTGACCAGCACGTCGTCGACCGACGACACCCGGTCCAGCCGCAGCGCGTACTGGGCGAGCTCGACCAGGGCCGAGCAGCCGGCCGCCAGCGCCAGGATCCGCGGCACCGACGCCAGCGCCGCGAAGCGCAGCGGGGCGAAGAACCCCAGCGCCGCGAAGATCAGCAGGTTGCCGCCGATCCCGATGGGCCCCATCGTGAGCAGGTCCCGCAGCGGGATCAGGCTCACCCGGCCGGGGACGACGCCGGCACCCGGGCCCGGCATCATGGTGATCCACACCAGCGGCACCGTCCCGTAGACCATGCCCACCTCGGCCAGCGACATCCGCCACGCCGAGAGGTCACCGCCGGCACTCCGGAGGCGCGTCAGCGCCCACACCAGCAGAGCGGCCACCGGCAGCCCCACCAGCATCATGAGCAGCACGCCGTTCTCGGTGTCGTAGCAGCCGTGCCAGTGCCCGGCCATGCACCGCGGCGCGGACATCAGCAGCGGCCGCCGCACGGCGAACGCGACGCCCAGCACGCCGAGGGCCGCCAGGCTCAGGAGCACGATCCTGCGCGTGCGGCGGGGCGGTGCCGACCCGGATGCGATGTCGTTCATGCCGCCATTGAAGCGGCCGAGCTGTAGCGGCGGCATAAGGATCCGCGACACGCCGGGACCGGCTTGCTCTTTGGTGAGGAATCACGAAGACGCCGGGCTCGACCGGCAATTAGATTCACATCCATCGACGGCAATCCCCTGAAGAAAGGGAAAGGACCCAGCGGGACTGCCGCACACCGGAAACGAAAGAGGGGGACATGCGCAATCGTGTGTGGAAAGTCTGCGCCCGGACCGCAGTGGCGATGACCGCCAGCATCGCGGCCTTCGCCACAGCCGGAGTGCTGGCGGTCGCCGGCCCGGCCGGCGCCGTCGGCTCGTCGAGCCCGCCGAGTTCGTCGGTCATCGACGTCACCAACGGTGAGTTCACAGTCATCCTGCCGAACACCCGAGTCGGAAAGCTGGCGGCCGAGGACAACATCACGGCGTTCCACGGCTTCAGCGCCCTGCAGAACATCACGATCCAGTCGCAGGGCTTCGATCTCGAGGGACGCATTCAGGGCCGGCTGCGGACCTACAACTTCAGGAGCCTGTGGCAGGTCTACAACCTTCCGGCGTCGTCCGGCTGGAAGGTGTGGGCGCTCAGCTTCAAGAAGGACGCCAGCCAGAGCGTCCTGAAGGAGACCTTCCGCCAGGAGCAGCTGATCGATGTCACCATCGACATCACCTTCCGGGTCTCGGCGGCCGCGCTGCACGGGGTGTCCACCCTGCGCATCGGGTTCGAGACGCTGCGGCTGCAGCTCAACGGCACGACCAAGGACTTCACGGTGGTCAACGGGGCCTCCGGCGGCGCCAAGGACCAGGACGGCGACGACGTCCCGGTCGACTTCGAGGAGCTCTGACCGGCGATTCCCGGCAGGCTCTCGGCGGTGATCGGTTCCGGGCAGATACCGGGACCGGTCGCCGCCGGGCCTCGTCGGGCCGCCCTCGTGTTCACCCTGATATTTGGCCGAAGGGGGCCGACGTGTATTCCACCGCGAATTCTCCGACATCAACCACCAACGTTTCACGGCGCGTGCTGGCGAGATTCGCCACGGGCGCGGTGTCGACAATGGTGGCCGCGGCAATGCTGCTGATCGGCCATTCCAGCGCGGCACTTGCGGAGGGGGCACACTTCGTACCGGAGGACACCGATGCCGGTTGGGACGGCACCGTCGCCACCGTTGCTTTCCGCGAGGTGGAGGTGGCGCTGGAGGCGGAGGCAACCACCATTTCCGTCAAGGTGACCGCGGGCGTGGACGCCGTCTGCACCCGGGGCGAGTCGACACTTCACCTTCACCGGTCGGCGACCGCCCTGGATGTGCGGGACTATCCGCTCGGCGAGGACGGCACCGTCGAAGGTGACACCGTGGTGCCGCTCAAGGTGACGGGATTGAAGGTGTCCGGCTTTACCTGCGTGATAACGCACGTCTCGGTCACGGCCGTGCTGGAGGATTTCTGGACCGGCGCGACCCTGACCCACAAGACCTGACCGGAGGTGCGGGTGATCCGCGCGGCTCGGGTGGCGGCTCAGCACCATCCCGCGCCCAGCGCGCGGGTCACGGCGGCGCTGAGGATGCGTACGCCCCGGGTGGAGCCGGGCACCAGACCGGTCAGCTCGCGCACCCGCTGGAGCCGGTAGTCGAGCGTACGCGGATGGATGTGCAGCGCCGACGCCGTGCCGAGCCGGCTCATGTCGTTGCGGAAGTAGACGTCGAGGGTGAGCAGCAGGTCCGGGCCGGGCCGCAGGCGCATGATGTAGCCGCGGAGCCAGTCGTCCAGCCAGGGCGCCGCGGCCACGCCGACCTCGACGAACAGGTCGTCAACCGTGTAGAGCTGCTGGCGCACGTTCGCCGGAGGCGCCACCCCGCTGATCCGGCGAGCGGTCTCGAGGGCCTCCGCGAGTTCGCCGGTGCGTCCGTGCGCCATCCCGGCCGAGCAGGGCTGCCGCAGTTCGGCGGCGACCGTCCGCGCCAGGGCGGCCGCCCGCTGCTCGGTCGCCTCGTCATCGGTGCCGCCCGGAAGGAGAAACACGAACTCCTCGGCGCCCAGCCACGTCATCGGCATCGGGTCGGCTCTGCCCAGCGACTCGACGACCTTCTCGCGCGCCTCCCGGGACGCGCCGGGCTCAGCGGCAAAACGCAGGACGCACACCAGATGCCGCGGCGCTGCGGTCGCCCCGAGCCGCGGGGCCAGCCGGTCGTCCACCCGTTCGCCGGCGACCTCCCGGGCGTTCGCCTCGGACCGGCGCCGCAGACGCTCGACTAGCTGACTCACCGCACCCACCACACTCCATCGTCCTCAGCCGGCTGGCGATCGGAGTGTTTCAACGGGGAATGGAGAACGACTGGACAACCACGGGCCACGCGTCCAGTGCGGGCCGGCCGCCTGGACGGATGGGCTGATCAGTCGTCGTCGCCGCCGCGGATCGCGCCGGTAACCGCGTCGACGTCCACCTCACGCTCGTCGCCGCGCAGCAGGAACTCCATTTCCCAGATCGGTCCGCCTGCTCGCTCGTCAAGCTCCGCCTCGACCACCCGGGCGCCGGGGAACCGCTGGGCCACGATCTCGGCTGCCCGTACGGCGTTGACCGGCCGCGGACCGAACTTCGCGTCCAGGTCCGGGTCGATGTTGAGCTCGAACCCGGCCGAGGTGCTCCGCCGTTCCGCGTCGTCGCCGGCCATCGCCAGGGCGGTGCCCGCGCTCAACGGCACGGCAACGCCGACAACTGTGATCGCGACCAACAGACTTCTGCGCATCGAGTCCTCCACCTGCTGTAGTCGCCGCCTCGGCGGACCTGACGTCACCGTGCGGCGGTTGACGTCCGGCAGTACGGGCAACCGGGCGGCGCAGACGGGGTGCCGGGGAAAGCCTGGCTGTTCCCTGGCCATTTCCTGCCTGTTGCGTGCCGGCGGCGGCCCGGATCGGCGTACGTACAGGAATTGTCCAGGAGCTGCGCAGGGTTCGTCCGGGCGGGAATCCGGGCTCCGCGACGGCACGTCTTCTGCTGCGTACGGCTATTTGGCTGGAGGTTGGCGTGGCAGAGACAGCAACTCAGGAGACGTGGTCAGCCGCGGAGATCGCGCGGGCGGTGAATGCGGCGTTGCGAGAGGCCGGCGGCGGCCGGATGGCCGGCGTGCGGATCGCGTACGAGTTCGGCAAGCGGGTTTACGTGGTGCAGTTCGTCCGCGGTACGTGGCTGTGCGCTGCGACGGTCGACGCGGCCACCGGCGCGGTGCTCTCGATCCTGGGCGAGGGCCTCCCCGTTGCCCAGACGGACACGTCCGGCGAGGTGCCGGTTGTGGTGACGGCGCGGCTGGGCTTTCACCCGGTGGGCGACGTGCAGCCGGCCGTGGAGGACCCGGCAGCGGCGTATGTGGCGACCGAGGCGGGTGTCGGCGTGGTCCGGTTGTTCCGCGACATCGGCTGGACCTTGGTCGTCGAGGACCACCACCCGACCGGCTTCGCCCCGACCCGTCGGCTGGCCGCGGTGCCCGGCGGGGTGCTCGCCACGACCGCGGACGGCCAGGTGTTCCGGATGGACACCGCCGGACGGCTCCAGTGGCACTCCCGCCTGCCGTGTCGCGCGCACAGCATCACCGCCGACTCCACCGGGATACGGGTGCTGGTGGCCACCGACGGGGGCGCCGTCGAGCTGGACGCCCGCACCGGCCGGCGCCTCGGCCTGTTCGACGGCCCGGCCCGTGCCGCGGCCTACCTGCCCGACGGCGGCCGGACCGTCGCCGGACCCCGCGGTGACCTGCGCGTCACCACGGCCGAGGGTGCGACGCGGTGGCGGATGGAGCAGGGCGAGTTCCCGGAACGGCTGTGGGTGCAGCACGAGCGGATCTTCGTGGCCGGTACGGGCGGGCTGAAGGAGATCGCGGTCGGTGAGGGGGTGGTGGCGCGCTGGTCGGTGCCGGCCGCCGAGACCGTGGACCACGGTGTCGTGATCAACGGGTCGGTGTTCACGGTGTCCGGCGGGTCACGGCTGGACCGGCACGGCTATGCCACCGCCGGCTACCACGGCCGGCTGGCGCGGTTCGTCGAGCCGGCGGCGATCACGGTGATCGAGGCCGGTCGGCGGCCGTGGCTGCTGGTCGGCCATCAGGACGGGCGGCTGTCGGCGCAGCCGGTGTGAGGCGTCCGCCGGGCGGCTCACCCCGTCCGGCCGGCCGGCGGACCGTACCCGCCGTCGGTGGGGACGACCAGCCGGAACCCGACTCCGCGCCGGTTCTCGATCCACCGCGGATCGCCGAGCTTGCGGCGCAGCGTCGCGACGTGGAAGTCCAGGGTCTTGCCACGGCCGAAGAAGTTCGGCTCCCACACCGTCTCCAGGATCCGGCGCCGGTCCACGACCGCTCCGGGGTCCGCCGCGAGCAGCGTCAGCAGGTGATACTCCTTCGGCGTCAACGCCAGCGGCGCTCCGGCCAGCCGGGCCTGCCGGGTGCGTTCGTCGATCGTCAGCGGCCCGAGCCGGTTCTCCGGGACCGCGACCTCGCGGACGGCCGCGCGGGTGCGGCGGCCGACGGCGCGCATCCGGGCGACCAGCTCGCGGGTGCTGAACGGCTTCGGCAGGTAGTCGTCGGCGCCGATCTCCAGCCCCAGGACGCGGTCGGTCTCGTCGCCGCGGGCGGTGAGCATGATGATCGGGACGTCGCTGACCTGTCGCAGCCGGCGGCACACGTCGATGCCGTCGATGTCCGGCAGCCCCAGGTCCAGCAGGACAAAATCGCCGAGCGGCGCGCTCAGGGCTTCGGCGCCGGTGGTCACCCGGTCGGTGGTGATGCCGTACCGGCGCAGACCGTCGGCGAGCGGCTCGGCGATCGATTCGTCGTCCTCCACCAGCAGAACCCGCACCATGCCTCCTCGACCAGCAAGATCCCCGTGGTTACAGATACGGAGCGAACCGTCAGATGGTTGAACCCGCCCGGCCGGGCCACCCGTACCGATGCCTGTGATCCGCCGCCTGCTGTTGACGTATGTGTCGCTGACCCTGGTGGTGCTGGCCGGCCTGGCGCTGCCGTTCGGCTACGTCTACCAACGCGGCGAACAGCAGCACGCCCTGGCCCAGCTGGAACACGACGCGGAAACCCTCGCCGCGTTCATCGACACCGCCCTGCGCACGAACCCCCCGGGCCAGGCCCACTCCCTGGTCCACGACGCCGCGCGCCGGTGGAACGCCCGCATCGACCTGGTCGGCGTCGACGGCCGCACGGTGGCCACCACCCGCACCGACGGCTCCGCCGCACCGGACCTGGGCCGGGTGCTGACCGACCACACCCCCGTGATCAGCGCCATCGACGCCGGCCGGATGACCGTGGCCGTGCCGATCCATCCCGGCAGACCGTCGCAAGGCGCCCTCCAGGTCAGCGTGTCCAGCGCACCGCTGACCGCCCGGATCCACCAGTTCCACCTCCTGCTCGCCGGCGTCGGCGTGGCCGTACTGATCTGCGGCGCGCTCATCGCGCTCGCGCTCGCCCGATGGATCGGCCGGCCCGTGCGGGCCCTGGAACGCGCCACCCGGCGCCTCGCCGAGGGCGCCACGACCTCGGCATCGACCACCACCGGCCCGCCGGAACTGCGCCGGCTGGCGGAGACCTTCAACGCCACAGCGGTACGCCTGCAGGAACTGATCGCCGCGCAGCGGTCCTTCGTCGGGCACGCCTCCCACCAGCTCAGAACCCCGCTGACCGCACTACGGCTGCGGCTGGAGAACCTGGAACCGGCCATCGCCGCCGACGGTGCGGCCAACCTGCGGGCGGCCCTGCTCGAGGCCGACCGGCTCGCCACCCTGGTCGACGCCCTGCTGGCGATGACCCGCATCGAGCACCGGGCCGCGCCCGCCGAACCGGTGCCGATCAGCGCCGCCGTCACCGCCCGAGCCGCCGTCTGGCGGCCGGTGGCCGAGGACCGCGGCGTCACTCTCACGGCCGGCGGGCCCGACCAGGTGACCGCCCAGGTCATCCCGGGCACCCTGGAACAAATCCTCGACAACCTGATCGCCAACGCACTCGACGTGGCCCCGCCCGGCACCACCGTCGCCGTCACCTGGCAGCTTGACGGCACCACCGTCGAACTCCACGTCATCGACGCCGGCCCCGGGCTCAGCGACGAAGACCGCGCGCGGGCCCTGCAGCCGTTCTGGCGCGCGCCGGGCGCACCCAAGGGCGGCACCGGGCTGGGACTCGCGCTGGTACACAAGCTCGCCGCGGCCAGCGGCGGCCGGACCCGGCTCGACAAGGCCGAACCCACGGGCCTCGACGCCGTCGTCGCCCTGCCCGCCTGACCGCTTTTGTCCATTCTGGAGTCGACGTTGCGACCCGTTTCTATACTGCGGGCGCATGGAACTCCAACGGGAAGGATCCATATGCCACCGGCTCCATGGCGGCTGCGTGCCGCCGTGACCCTTACCGCGGCCGTCGTCGTCTCGGCGTCGCTCTCCGTGGTCGCATTGCCGGCGCAGGCCGTCGGCAAGGCCGGTCTGCTGGCCGTCGTCGACGGCACGGTTGTCGAGTACAAGACGGCCAAGGGGAAGCAGAGCAAGATCACGCTGACCCGCAAGGGCAACACGATCACGGTCGACGACCGGGTCGCCATCAGGGTCGGGGCCGGCTGCAAGCGGGTCAAGGGCGACAAGACCAAGGCGCGCTGCACGCCGGCCAGCGCGCCGACCCGGCTGCGCGTCTACGCCTACGACCGCGCCGACACGATCGCCAACAACACCGACCTGCCGATCACCGCCGACGGCGGCTCCGGCAACGACAAGCTCACCGGCGGCCCGGGCCACGACCGGCTCTACGGCCGCTCCGGCAACGACGTCCTCAAGGGCCGCGGCGGCAACGACACCCTGTACGGCGAGGCCGGCACCGACAAGCTCTACGGCGGCGCCGGCAACGACTCGCTCGACGACGGTTCCGGCACGGACGCGGCCTGGGGCGGCACGGGCAGCGACAGCTTCACCAACGGCACCGGCAACGACAAGTTCTACGGCGAGGCCGGAAACGACTACTTCAACTCTCGGCAGCACGCGGGCAAGGACGCCGACCGCTACCTGGGCGGCTCAGGGGTCGACTCGGCCGGATACACCCACTACACGAGCGCGGTGAGCCTCGACCTCGACGGCAAGAAGGGTGACGACGGCCGCAAGGGCGAGGGCGACACCATCGGCGCCGACGTCGAGGACCTGCTCGGCGGTCACGGCAACGACCGGCTCGTCGGCAACGGCAAGGCGAACTACCTCGACGGCCGGGAGAGCAACGACAGGATCTACGGCAACGGCGGGAACGACACGCTGCTGGGCCACCGAGGCGTCGACAAGATGTACGGCGGCGCCGGCGACGACTGGCTCGACGGCAACGACGTACCCGGCGTCTACGACGAGTTCGACGAGGTGACCGACCTGCTCGACGGCGGCGCGAACACCGCGGTCGGCGACACCTGCATCGTGCTCCTCCTCGCCCTCACCACCGATTGCGAGAAGAACTGACGGATCACGACCCGGGTCGGAGCGCGGCGGAAACGACGTGCGGCGACCCGGGTCGTTCCTGTGCTCCCACCGTAACGAACGACCTGTTCCGACCGGTTCAGCCGCTCGCCGCACCAAGCACCTCGGCCTATCATCGCCGTCGCCCCGGCTGCGGGCGGCGGGCTCTTCCTGAAGAACAAGTTCTGGCGCACCGGCAGACCCGGGAGCGGTGACGCGGCCCTCAGGGCAGGCGCCGTCGCACCACGTCGGCGAGCGCCGTCGTCACGAACCGGTGCACGGCGGCCGGGGCCGGCGGGCCGGCCTCGCGGTCAGCGAACAGCAGATGCCCGCCGCCGACCAGCGACAACGTGAGCGACTCGAGGTCGGCGCCGGCGGTGATGCGGCCCCGGGCCTGCTCGTCGGCCAGGTAGGCGGCAACCGCGGCGGTGACCTGCCCCAGGATCGCGATGCCGCCACCGGGCCGGGCCTGCCGCAGCCGTGCGCGCAGCTCGTCGCGGAAGGTGATGAGCGGGATGATCGCCAGCGGCACCGGTCCGAACAGGGCGGTCAGCGCGTCGGTGAGGTTGTCTTCCGGCGTGCCGGTGCCGGCGGAGTCACGCAGCGCGCCGGCCCGCGTCTCGAGCTGCGCGGCGCGGTCGAGCACGAGGCCGGCGAGGAAGTCGTCAAAGTCGGCGAAGTGCCGGTGCAGGACGCCCTTGGCGCAGCCCGCCTCGTCGGTGACGGCCCGGCTGGTCAGCCCGGACGGCCCGGCTCGCAGCAGCACGCGCTCGGCGGCGTCGAACAACTGCTGGCGCGCGTCGCGCAGGTGCACCCCGGTCGGCACTCGGACGTCCCCTCGGCAGGTTGCTTAGTGGGCATGTGCCCATTAGCGTGGGCGCATGCCCACTTTACCGCCGGAGCCGCCGGAGCCGCACCGGGCGCGGCAGCTCGCCGAGTCGTTCGGCACGGACCCGCAGCGCTACGACCGGGCCCGCCCCGGCTACCCCGACGCCCTGGTGGCACGGATCGTCGCCGGCAGTCCCGGTCCCCGCGTGCTCGACGTGGGGTGCGGCACCGGCATCGCCGCCCGGCAGTTCCAGGCCGCCGGCTGCACGGTGCTCGGGGTCGAGCCCGACGCGCGGATGGCCGCCTTCGCCCGGGGCCGCGGCCTGCCGGTCGAGGTGGCGAGATTCGAGCACTGGGAGCCGGCCGGCCGCACGTTCGACGCGGTGATCGCCGCCCAGTCGTGGCACTGGGTCGACCCGGTCGCCGGCGCGGCGCAAGCGGCCCGGGTGCTGCGTCCGTCCGGGCGGCTGACGATCTTCGGGCACGTGTTCGAGCCACCCGCCGAGGTGGCCGAGCCGTTCGCCGCGGCATACCGGCGGCTGGTGCCGGACGCGCCGTTCGCCGCCGGGCCCGCCCGGCGGCCACTGGAGACGTACCGGGCCGGCTACGCGCAGGTCGCCGCCCGGCTCCGCGAGACCGGCAGATTCGGCGAGCCCGAGGAGTGGCTCTTCGACTCGGAGCGGACCTACACGCGTGACGAGTGGCTCGCGCTGCTGCCCACCACCGGCGGCCTGACCCGGCTCCCCGCGGACCGCACGGCCGAGATCCTCGGCGCGGTCGGCGCCGCCGTCGACGCGCTGGGCGGCCGCTTCACGATGCGGCTCACGACCCTGGCGGTCACCGCCGTGGGCATAGACACGATGCGCCCATTCGGCCCGGCCTGACCCCCTGGCCCGGGGATGCGTGCGGTGACACGGTGGTCTCTGGACACCACAGAGGAGGCCGCGATGGCTACATCGGACAATCGTGAAAGCGCCGACCTGAAGCTGGAGGTGATCACCCTCCCGGTCGCGGACCTGGACCGGGCGAAGGCCTTCTACGCCGGCCTGGGCTGGCGGCTCGACGCCGACTTCGTCCTGGGCGGCAACCGGGCCATCCAGTTCACCCCGCCGGGCTCGCCCTGCTCGATCCACTTCACCCCGGGCACAGCGGCGGTCCCGCCGGGTTCGGCGCAGGGGCTGTTCCTGGTCGTCTCCGACATCGAGGCCGCCCGCGACGACCTGACCCGGCGCGGCGTCCAGGTCGGCGAGATATTCCACAACACCCCGGACGGCCGCGACAGCGGGCCCGCGCCCGACCGCGCCACCTACAACTCGCTCGCCGCGTTCACCGACCCGGACGGCAACGGCTGGTTGCTCCAGGAGGTCACCAGCCGGCTGCCCGGCCGCGTCGATCCCGGGGCGACCACGTACGCGTCGGCGCAAGACCTCGCCGCCGCGCTGCGACGGGCCGCGGCCGCGCACGGCGAGCACGAGCAGCGCACCGGCGAGGCGGACGAGAACTGGCCCGACTGGTACGCGGAGTACCTGGTCAGCGAGCAGGCGGGCACCGAGCCTCCCAAGTGAGACGGGACGGCCGGCCCCGTCGTCCAGCCGTTCCGCATCCGGCCGGGCTGCTCACCCGTACCGTTCGGTGATCGCCCGCACCCCGCACCCGGACCGGACCGTCAGCCCGCGGCGCGGCCGGGCCGGCCGCTCCACGGTTACCGGAACGGCGACCGTGGAGCGGCCGGCCCGACGTCGCGCGGGTCGACGGCGGCAGGCGGACCGGGGTCACGCTCGTGCCATCGAAGTACAGCGCGGTGCACGTGGCCCGGGAAGCCTCGCCCCCGTTGCCGTCGCCGAACATCGGCACGCCGGCCACGCTGCGACAGCAGCATGACCGTGACGTCGGTTGGAGTACTCGCGGCTGATCAGCGCGCCCTGTGCACGGGCCTGCATCGCAGGACTTAAGCGGAACGGGCCGTCGTGATGCCTCCGTCGACGGCGATCTCTGTGCCGTGGATGTAACCGGCGCGCCCGGAGAGCAACCACGCCACCGTGTCGGCGATTTCCTCGGGGGTGCCGGGGCGTCCGGCAGGGGTGCCGGCGGTCATGTGAGCGATCACGTCGCCGTCGGCTGCGTTGATCGGGGTACGCGTTGCTCCGGGGGAGACGGTGTTGACCTGCACACCGCGGGGACCGAACTCCGCGGCCCAGCTGCGGGCGAGCTGGATCTCGGCGGCCTTGGTCGCGGAGTACAGCCCGACGAAGGGGTGCCCGACGTGGGCCATCCAGGAACCGATGACAACGATCGCGCCGTGGCCGCGTTCGGCCATCACGGGGGCCAGCGCCGCGGTCAGCACGTGGGGGGCGCGGATGTTCACCGCGAGCGTGGTCTCCAGATCGGTGTCGGTAAGGCTCACCGTGTCGACGGCCGGGCACACGGCGGCGTTGTGAACCACCGCGTCCAGTCGCCCACCGGCGGCCTCGGTGGCGGCGCGGGCGAAGTCCCGCAGCGATTCGGGTGGGCCGGTCAGGTCGGAGGGGACGAAGGCGGCTTGTCCGCCGCTGCCTTCGATGTCGGTGACGACAGCCGCGCCGCGGTCCTGATCGCGGCCGGTGACGACAACGCGCCATCCCTGCGCGGCCAGGGTCCGGGCGGTGGCGGCACCGATGCCGCTGGTGGAGCCGGTGATCAGAACGGTGCGGATCTGCTCGGAAGGAGTCTCGATGACGGTCATGATCACTACCTCACCCGAGACGCGCAGCCCGCACCAGGGCGCGTCCTGCCTGGTCATCCCGTGACCAGGTGCGCGTCGCGGTCGGCTCCTATGCTGGGTGGGTGCCTGCTGATCGTGCTGCCCTCGGGGCGTTCCTGCGGTCCCGGCGTGACCGCCTGACGCCGGCCCAGGCCGGCATCGCGGCCTTCCCTGGCCCCCGGCGGGTTCCGGGTCTGCGCAAGGAGGAACTGGCCGTGCTCGCCGGGCTGAGCCCGGACCACTACAGCCGCCTGGAACAGGGACGCCAGCACACCGTCACCGATGAAGTGGTGCAGGCACTGTCACGGGCGCTGCAGCTCGACGAGATCGAACGCGCACACCTGCGGGACCTGGCCGCCCCGACCTCGCACCGACGGTGGGCGGCGCCGGAGGTCGCTCAACGGCCCGACCCGGGGATGCTGCGCCTGATGGGAGCGCTGAGCCACATCCCGGTGCTGCTGCTGGGGCGGCGTTCACAAGTGCTGGCCCGCAACGGGCTGCTGAGCGCGGTGCTCGGTCCGGCGCTGGAGCCGGGATCGTCGTTCGCGCGCTGGCTGTTCCTGGACCCCGACGCGCGGGTGCGGATCGTGAACTGGGCCGACTTCGCCCCCGCCGCAGTCGGAGCGCTGCGCTACGAGGCAGGACGCCACCCCGACGATCGTCGCCTCGTCGACCTGGTGCAGGAACTACGCCGGAACGATCCCGACTTCGCGCAATGGTGGGACGACCAGCGGGTCACCTTCCGCACCTCGCTGACCAAGCACCTGGCCCACCCGACCGCCGGACCGCTCACCTTCGGCATCGAGTCGGTCGTCGGGCCACACGATCCGGAACAGCGCCTGGTCGTCTACACCGTCGAACCCGACTCGCCCACAGCGCGGGTACTGCCGTTGCTGGCGAGCTGGACAGCCATGCCGCAGGAGTCGAGCCCAGCAGGCGCCACCACCTGAGCGAGCCGCCCGACGTCGTCGGCTCACTTCACCGCCCGCATCTCGGCTACCAGGATCGCTTGCACGCAGGGTGCACGGCCTCGGGATCTATCACCGGCACGCGGCGGGAGGTGCAGGTGTCGAAGGGGATTTGAACCCACGCACCTTCGAGTCGTCCGTGGGTGCCCGACCTTCGACTCTTGAGTGCTGCAATAACCGGCCCGGCGGCATTATGCAGCCATCCTTCGCGCTGAGCATCTGGGTTCTCGCGCGTTGCCGACGGCAGATGAGTCTGCGGTTTCTGTCGGGTACAAATGCCGCGACTTGCGGCTGCTCCGGGCGCTCGATTGCATGGCCTGGACTTTGTCCGCCGCGATGGACGACTTCGTCCGGGCGAACGAGGAATTCCGATTCGCCGCCTCGGGCGGTGGAGTCTCCGGACGCACCTGACTGCTCTACAATCTCCGAGGTCATCGACGATCTTGGAGGTTTCCGTGGAGGACTGGGACGTCGATCAGCAACGCCGACCGGCGGCAAACCGCCCGGTGCTCATTACGGCCGTGCTGCTGATCGCCGTAGTTCTCACGCTCCTGGCGGTCGCGGTCGGCGCAATGCTGCGGGCAGACCAACCGGCGAATCCGTTCGCGGCGCCGGCGGCGACCGGCGCATCGCAGCCGGCGGGCATCGGTGCTGACCCGGCGTTGGACGCCGAGCGCGACGCCGCGGCGGAAGAGGCCGCGGAACTGCTGTTCGGCGACGCCCTGCGGGCCGGTGATCCGTACTCGCTCAATCTGTCCCTGGGCCAAACCGCGATCCTGCACAACAGCGATGCCGAAGTGGCTGTGACACCAGGGCGGGTCACCGCCGGAACGGGCCCGTGCGCGGCAGGCCCCCTGCTGACTGTTGCCGTGTCCGTGCGGGTGACGCGCGGAGCGGCGGGTCTGGCACCGAGCGACTTCGCGCTGCTCGGCCGGGACGGCTCGGTGGTACGCGCCGTTGAGAAATGCTCGTCTGGATTCGTCGAAGCCGCGCAGGAACGCACGGTGGTCTTCGCCGCCGCGGCGCAACCGGAACGGCTGGTTTACGGGCCGGACCCGGAACATCCGATCGCCCGGTGGTATCTGACCTGACCGTCGTGTCAGAGGGCCACGACCGAGGCGGTGAATGGCTCGTCGGACCACAGCAGATATCCGTGCTGATAGCGGGTGCTGCCCTCGCCGAGGACGGCGCAAACCATGACGTAGCGGGTGCCGAGGACAAGCCGTACCGCGGCCGGCGACGACAACTACAACTCGCTGCAGCACTCCGGTATGGACGCGGGTCTAGCCCCATCGGCGGCTGAAGGCCTTGACCATGAGTTTTCGGATAGCTTGAGGGCATGACCCTTGACCTGCGCCACCGTCTGGCTGCGCTGATCGTCGAGGCGTTGCAGGTCGGTTCCCGCAAGCACGAGGGCGACGTCATCGGAGAGTTGTTCGCGGCGTTCGGGATCGACTTCGGAGAGTTGAATGCGTTGTTCCCGGCCGCTACTCCGGGCCGGGAAACGGCGCTGCGAGAGGAGTCCGCCCGGCGGCTTGCCGAGGCCACTCCGAGCGCGGCCGCGCTGCTCAACGCAGTCATGCGCTGCGGCGGTCGATTCGTGGCGATGGTGGACGAGGTGTATGCGCGCCTCGCCCGGCATGCCGCGACCACGACTGGCACATCGGAGACCTTTCGACTCGAACGTCGGGACGTCGCCGAGGAGCATCTGACTTTGAGTCCGGCCTTCGTGGAAGAGGCGCGCCGCTTGGCGAAGAGACTGTCCACCATCCCGATCGGGCTCGTCGACGAGAAAGCCGTCGACAGCTTCATCCTGTCGGACAACGGCGAGTTCTACGGCAGGTGGCCGCTCGGCGTGAGCGACGAGACAAAAGGCTCTATCCGGCTGCCCGATGATGTGTTGCACCTGGCATGGATCCAGCCCGCCGTCGCCGACGGGCTCGCCGACGTGATCGCAACCGTTCAATCGACCGTCGCCGCAGCCGACCGCCTGATCACCGCGGCCGCGCAACTGCTGCGCGGGTACACCATGAAGCTGAGCACGCTTCTGGACGCCGACCCCGAAGACGCCGCCCCTCAGTTGTTTCCCGCCGGCGCAGAGCGAAATCGTCTGAGTCTGCTGGAATCCGATCTACGGCGGTTCCGCGCCGGGCGGGTCCTCGGCACTCGAGTCGAAGAAGGATTCATCAGCGGCGTCGAGGTGACGAGCGTCGTCGGCCTTCGCGACGCCACCCAGCCGGTGACCATTCCGGACCGCGGCTTTGACCGAGGCACCGGCATGAGTGCGCTGGCAGGTTTCGTCGCGATGTGGCGCGAACAGCGCTGGCCACCCAGACAGCGACGCGACCTGGAGCCGTTGCTCAACGACCCCCAGCGGCTGAGAGCCTGGCTAGAACGGCTCGGCACAGCCTGCGACGAGGCGGCGACGTGGCTGGCCGGCGACGTCTTCCAGCCGACCGGCAGCCTTCCGGCCGAGGAACTGGTCGAGATCGTCGAGGAGTTCCTCAATCTGCCACTCTGGCAGCGGCGCGATCTCCTGTACGAGGTGTGGGTGCTCTGCGCCACCCTGGAATCCGCCGAGCGGGCGAACTGGGAGGTCGAGCTGGCCGGCTTGGCCGAGACTGCAGGCACCTGGCGGCTCACCCTCAGCCCGGCCCAAGATCCGGTCGCCCGGCTCAGCCGGCCCCATGAACCCAATCTGTCTCTCGAAGTCTGGCATGAGCCGAAACGGATCACCGGCCTCGGCCTGCAGACCCCCGACATCACGGTGTCGACGGTAGGCCCGACCCCGCGCGACCTACTCGTCGTGGAGGCGAAGGACCGGCACCAGATGATCGCTGACCTGCCGACGCGGGGGCGTCGAGGCCGGCCGACTTCCGCAGAACGCACCGCTCTCGGCGTGGCCCGCAAATATGCCGAGGGCTTGCATCCCGTCGTCACCTGGGTGTGCAACCACTGTGACTTCCAAGCCGAGGTTGATTCCTCGGCCAACCACGGTGATCCGTGGACACGCATCCACCTGGGGGCACAGTTCCGGCCAGGCAACGTGCCGAGCTCCTTCGGCGAATCGGTGGAGTTTGCGTTGCGACCGGCCGGCCTCGCCCTTGGTGTGTCCGCCGTGACGCTCGTCGTGGACGTCACCGGCAGCATGGCGGGGGTCCGCGACGAGATCTGGGAAGTCCTGGCCGCCCACGGCGACTGGACCTCCGTCCAGGAGTTCCGCGCCGTCCTCTACGGCGACCACGGCGCACACGAACGTTTGCTGGTCCGGAAACTCGGCCCTTTCGCCGAGCTGGCGGACCTCGCCGACGCGGTGGCTGCTCAGCCGTCCTGCGACGGCGGGGACATTCCCGAGGCGCTGGAGGACGCCATGTCTCGCTGTCGGGAGCTCGTCGCGGACATCGGCCCGCACCCGCTCGTCGTCATCACCGACGCGCCACCTCACTCGGTTGACGAATGTCCATACGGGATCGACTTCACGGCGGAGGTGGAGGCCCTGCTTGCCGCGGGCTGCAGAATCCACGTCGCCACCGACTGGCACGACGACGACGGATGGTGGGCGGCGTTCGCGGACGTCGCCGGAATCCACCAGCAACCGCTGAGCGACATCGCCCGGGCCCTCCGCTAAGCGGGTTCCGGCAACGGCGGCAGATCGCGCGCGAGCGCGTTGATGGAGGGGGCGATGCTGCGCCCGTTGATCCAGGCCTCCGCCAGCCTGGATCGATAGATACTGTTCGTCTCCGGCAGCGGAGCCCGCCGGTAGAGATGGTTCAGCAGCGTCGCGGCACGAGTCTGGAACCACCGAGTCGCCAACGTCGACGAAGACGGCGTCAAGGTCGCAAGATTCTGCATGTACGCGAGCAGCGTGGCGAGATTGTGGTGCAGACACCGCAGGCGCTGCCCAGCCCGGGGAAGATCGCCGGGCAGCACCAGCCCCACGACCTCGCCGCGGACGTCGATGGCGCCCCCACGGCTGCGGAGAGGAACGGCCCCGTTGCCCCCGCTGTCCTCGAACAGCGTGGCCAGAGCGGACGCCAGGGCACCGGGATCGGGTGCCTGCTGGTGCAATGCGGACACCATGACAAAGGACCCTGCCTGCTCGAACCCGGCAGCGCGGCCGTCGGCATCGACCGTCGGCAATGGTGGGAGGGTGTTGAGGGCGACGCCGTCGCGCACCTGCCCGCTGCCGGGCAACGGTGTCTCCAGCAGCGTCCGGAAGAGCTCTGCGGCGCCCGCGGCAGCCGGCCACGGATCGATCGGCGCCAGCTCGATATGCATGACCGTGCTTACCGCGAACGGGTGACGGAAGACGCTGACCGAGCACGGTCCTCGAGACTGCGGCAGATCGGCGACTGCTTCCTCGTAGAGCAGCGGAATCAACGACGGCACCAGCACACGAGAGGGGATGTCCTGATAGGTGCCGTTGAACATCCGGGTCCACAGCGTGCTGCGGTAGCGCGGCCAGGGCAGGCCGAAGCCGTCCGGGCCGGGTCCTCCTTTCAGGGTGTCGATCTGGTGCCGGTAGCCGGCCTTGTCATCGGCGACCGACGCCGCATCGTCGGTGGCGTACCGCCACGTCCGGCCGACGGACACAGAGACTTTGTGCAGCATGTCACTCCCCTTGCGGTAAGCTGTGTCCGATTGATCCTGACCATGGGCGCCGACGTGTTCGGCGTGCCGCAGGCGGATCGGCGGGCCGGCCCTTTGCAGGCCGGCCCGCGCCGCTTACTCCTCGACCAGCAGCGGCTTGTCGCCGCTGACCTGGGTGTCGGCCATGTTCACCTCGGCGACGCCGGTGGGCAGCCTCCACTTGATCACCACCTCCCCGCGTCGAACCTTGTTCCGCACGGCGGAGATGTCGTCGCGGTCCACGGCGGCGCGAAATTCCGAACGCTGTTCCCTGGTCGCTCCGGCGGAGTGCTGGTAGATGATTTCGCACGCCACGGTCGACCGGTCGCCCGCAGCTCGGGCCAGGAGCAGATAGCGCGCGTTGCCCGCGATCACCTCGGGCAGCGTCAGCCGAGCCTTGCAGGCATCGAGACGCTTGAGCACCGTCTCGGGCGAGTCGCCCACGGTGAACTGCTTGCGTCCGCTGCGCCGGTAGAAAACGGACGCCACTGCGGCCCACACCAGAACGCCGACCAGAAACCCGGTTCCCAGGAGCCACGCCACGTCGAACGTGCCCAGCTTGTCGGTGAGGTCCCGGCCCATCACCAGCCAGATGGCCAGATATGCCACGGCCGCGAACGGCACTACAAACGGCAGGACACGCAGATCCTGGATCTCGATGGTGTCGGGCACCTGCGGATTGCGGGGATAGACGTAGCGCGTGAGCAGCAGGAAGACGACGACCGCCAGCAACCCCGGCAGGACGAACAGGGTGCCGAGGCCGAACGGTGTCAGGGCGTCGACGCCAAAGACGGCGAGCTCGACTTCCGCGGTGCCGGTGGCGTCGGTCCTGACCGGCGGCTCCCCGGCCCGCTCGGCCTGCGTGCCGGACAGCAACACGCCGACGACCTGCTTGCCCGTGTGCACGCGGTCGTGGGCGCGGAGGCGCACGTCGAGAAGGCGGGAGGCACCGGGCGGCAGGGCTTCGAGGCAGACCAGCACAGGACGGGAGGTGGAGGCGTGACTGGCGGGGCAGCGCGTAAACGGGGAGCGGACCTCCTCGACGACCACGTCGACGTCATCGCTGTTCAGTGCGACGAAGACCAGGTCAACATAGACAAAGGGGGTCGGGTTCGTCACGCGTACAACCGCGGTGCGCGCCTGGCCGTCGTTGATCCGCGGTGGCGATGCCACGAACGCCACCTCGGGGCGTTGCGCGGCGACGCCCGTCTTGATTGCCAGCGTGGCGGTAACGATCCGGTGGATCGAGCCAGTCTGCTGGTATGCCACGAATGCCACCAGGTCACCGCTTCCTTGCCCCGGCAAGGTCACTACGCGGAACCGTTCGCGGGCGAATCCGCCGGCCGGGATGACCGGCAGCGACGCCTCCGTCTCCCGGGTCGCAGTGACCCTTTTGGGCGCAACGAGGTCGATGCTCGCGACCTTAGCCGCCACCGTCCCCGTGTTCGTGAGGAGAACATCGACCACGGCGGCGTCGCCGGACTCGAGCGTCAAGACAGACGGCAGCAACTGCGCCTGCAGGCTACCGCTGCCACTAGGGGCGGCCGATGCCGTGCTGACGACCGGACAGATCGATGCCGGTGCCGCGAGGGCGATGACCACCGCGAATCTCGCGACCGCCCGTCCCGGCCGCCGTCCTGCCGGGGTGTCCATGTCGCTGACGATAACCCGTCCCAGACCGGCATGCTCTCTGAAATAGTCGATGTGAACAGCTCGGCCCGGCGTTGTCGCGGTACGAAATCAGCGGACGCGCCGAGCGCGGCCGAAGCAGTCGGCATGATCGCCCCGGTGAGTCCGCTGAACGCAGTGGAACAGTCGGCGCATCTGGTCAACGATGATCGCGATCAGACCGTCCGGGCCGGCACTGCTGACTGGCGTCGCCGCGGCAAGGAACGCGAAAGCGGCGATGACCAGAGTGGGTCCAACGGTGCGAGATCGGTCTTCGCCCTCTGGACCCTCAGTGGGCGGGAGGCCGTCCCCGCCGGATCAGTTACGACGATGAGGCGTTCATCGTCGCGACGGCCATCGTCGGCCGGGAACGGCTGCGGCAGATCCTGCGCCGTAACGAGGTCAGCAGGCGACGGACCCGCACCCGGAAGGAATCCAGGGACCCCGACTTCGACGCCAAACTCGACCGGATCGAGGAAGTAACCACCAGGTTTCCCGGCCCACTGTTTCGCGTTCGACCAGTTCGGGCCTCTGTCGATCCGCCCGCACCACGGCCGCGGCTGGGGCACCGCGCTGGCATCCGGACCGGGTGCCAGCGACCTACCATCGCGCGCGGCATCCGCTACTTCCACGGCTACAGCATCGACGACGATCAACTCTGGGGTGTCAACCGCCGCCGCGAAGGCGCCGGCCACACCCTGTCCGCGCTGAAATCGATCCGCAAGACTCGGCCGGACCGCGCCGATCTACGTAATGTCAGGCTGCACCTGACTGGCTCTTCGAAGTTAAGCGGGGTGCGCTGACCGATCCGGCCCGGAGATGAGGGCTCGCAGCCCTTCGGTGATCATCTGAGTGTCGAGTTCGGATG
>NZ_JBITLX010000040.1:0-62465 GCF_044465625.1 Actinoplanes sp. NPDC049599 | reverse complement strand
TCCTCGGAATACTTCGAAGGGCGGGGCACCGGGACATCCTTCCCCCAGACCACTGTCTGGTTTCAAGGTGTCCGGCTCGAAGGTGGAACTTCAGTCCATGGGGTCAATGACCGTCTGGACGAAACCACTACATCGACTCGGCCTGCCTGGGAACCGATCCCCATGGAAACCGACGACACGTACTGGGCGCCCTTCCAACAGCGTTTCGCCTTCCGGCCCGGCATGCGATCCTGGCCCGCGATAGAAGAGCCCCGACCGTCGGTGACCGTCGACCTCGCACCAATCTTCGCCGGCAGCCACGCGCAGTTCGCCGCCGGCGCGGACGCCATCAACAGTCTCGCCCTGCTCGCGCTGACCCGAGTGCTCGACCCCGACAGCAGCCTTGTCGTGCTCGACTGGCAGCACCAGACGTACCGGTTCTGGCCCCACCAGTTCGCCTGCCAGTCAGATCAGCAATGGCCCACAACGGTGTTCCCGAACGGGGACTACTACATCTTCCTCACCGAGGACATGAGCACCGGGACCTTCGGACATCCTTGGGAGCAGACGCTCTGTGTCTTCGGCGAGCACCTGGTGTCTGCCCTGGTACCGACCCTCACGAGCTGGCTTGCCGTCAAGCGCAGCAACCGATGGCAAGAGTCAGCCCCTCCCCGCCGGGCGCCCTTCGACTGAGCTGGCGGATACGAGACTGGTCCGCCCGATCGGCGCTGACGACGACACCCGATCGCGCAATGTCGGCGGCAAATGAGGACGTCAAAGAAATACCCAGACGGCAGTAGATCCGGATAGGCTCCGCTTCTGCTCCGCGAATCCCTACAAAATGTCGAGCAGCGTTTCGATCCGTGTGGCCAGGACCAGATCCATGGCGCCTTCGACGCGGACGCTGACCACTGCACTCCCCGGTGACTGCGCCAGCAGGATCATCAGCGGGGGCGTACCTGACAGCGGGTAGTCGAACCAGCCATCGGCTGCCTCGTCATTCGTGTCTTCGAGCGCACCGGTGAGTGCCGCCTCGTCCAGATCGTCATAGGCGTAGCCGATGTAGGTGCTGATCTGCCGAAGCAGCCGCACGACGTGTTCCTCGCTAACCCAGCCACCGACCTGCGCCACGCCGTCGAGCACTCCTCTGTCTCGCGGCCGCGCCCCAGTCGACAGCAGTTGTTCCACCTGCGGGTCATAGGAGTCGAGCCCGAACGCGCCGGCCAGCGCAGGGAGTGCGCTGATGTCTGCCCAGCCATACGGCAGAGTCACCCCGACGAACCGATCAGCGAGGTCCGTGCGACTCCATGGCTGCCGCATACCCAGATCGTGATGCCACGGAGCGATCCTGTCGGCAAGGTCAGGCCAGCGGCGCAGCAGTTCCGTGCGGAAGGACAGCACTCTCTCATCCAGCAAGAGGTCACCGGCCTCTTCATCCGCAAGCCGTTCAGCCAGCCGACGAGGATTGCTGGCCGCCCCGGACGGCCAGAAGTACAGGTCGTAACTCACGCGCAGCAGCGTAGCGGCCCACCTGCCGGGATCCGATTCTCGACAGTTCAAGGCGCTGGCCCACCAACCGCCGACCCCCGAGTGCGACGGTACGTCATCAGCCGGTGCGCACGCTCGGCGGCAGATGATCGCGCTCATTCTTGTGGACGACCGCCTAGTTGCTACACGTGAGGAAGCGTCTCTATCGGGAAACTTCCATCACGAAGTCTCGTAACCTTCACCTTCTTCGCGTTGATCGAGAGGGCTTTTCTGTTCAGGAACCACCCGAACGTGTGACCGGATCGTAACGCCGCCGCCGGTTACGGTTAGCACCTCGGTTATTTGGAAGTGGGTTGTCACCACACATGACAAGGCGATCTTTGCACAACGGTTCCAAGGCGGTGCCGAGGCAGAGTCCGGCAGGGCTGGATGCTTTACGGGTGCTTCTAGTTCGAATTCTGGCCGTTCTCCTGATTGCTGTCTCCTTCATTGCGGTCAGCCAAGCCGCCAGCCCGACGCGAGCCGACGCGGCAACGGTCCACTGTGGATGGCCTCGCTGCACTTTGTACCTGAACCGTGCTGAGAGCTACAACTTTGCCTATGGCTCCTACACGCCGTCAGCGCCAGGTCCCATCGTGGGGGCCATAATTGTCCTTCGGCAAAGCTTGGGGTTCCTCGCACGCTATTACGTCAAGCAGGGAAAGTGTCTCAAATTCCAGGTGAGCGCATTGCCGTGGGATGCGCAGTCACTCATACCATACAACTGCTGAATCCCTCAGTTGTTGGCGGCGTCTGTCCCGATCGGGAGCCTCACGCGGTGAGCTTTGATCGCGTGGCTCTCGGCGCCCATTCCAGCGGACTCGGATCGGAATTAGAATGCGAGCGGGTAGCTCAGTTTCACCTGCGGTCCCGGATGGCAGCAAACATCTCGCGAGCCGCTGCGTTCGACATGCGACCCCGGACTGGCGTGCCATGCCGCCAGAATGAGATCTCGCAGTAGAAGAATCGCTTGCTCAGCTCCACAACCCCGTTGGAGGCAGACAGTTGTGGCGAGACCCTCAACACCATTATCTGCTTGCCGAGTCGACGATCCTTGCGGCTGATGAAATGCAGCCCGGCGCCTTGCCGAAGGCTTAACACACCGGATACCCAGATCGCATTGGGAAGCGGCGCCGCAGTCGCGTTTCCACAGCGGAATACCGAGGCGTTCGTGGGGGTGATCTCGACAGTCACGTGCCATTGCAGGTCGGTTGCCACAATTCTCCTTCCCCATCACGTTCGCTTTGCGACATACCTCGCAAATCAGGCCGTGACGCGCCAATTCGCGCCGCTCGCTCCACCCGCGATGCGGATCATGAATATCGGGCTGGTCATCCGATGGCCTTCACGGCCGCGTTTAGGTTAAGCGCTGTCCGTTCCGGAGCAGAAGAGCGCGCACTCACATCGGCATGACAATGCGCTGGAACGAGGTACCATCGCCCTTCGCCAGCGGCCTACGCTTCGGGCAGCTCGGCCCACGGCAGGAGCGAGGCCGAGGGAAGGGACCCTGCTGGAGGTGTAGTCCTGCCGGGCCACACATTGGCCGGGTCGAGACGGACGTCTGATCCGGAGCCGGACCGCGCCTGGTCAGGCGGCCAGGAAGTCCAACAGCCACCCGAGGCCGAATACTCCGAGTGCAGCAAGTTTGACCATCTGACCCTCGTGGTAGCGGCCGAGGGCAGCCCCGCACTTTTGCAGAAGATACGCTGCCGGCGCCGTCAGGACCCACAGATAGAATCGCAGCGGCAGAGTGCCCCACTGCGAGGTCGGCGGGCGCTCACGAAAGGTCACGGCCAAGATTCCGAACAGCAGGACCGCCCCGGTGACATAGCCGAACGTCAGCAGCCAGGCCAGCGATGCCGAGACGGTTTCGGACAGGACGACTTCTATCGCCAGCGCAATGACCACATTAGCGACCAAGGATCCGGCCGCCATCTTGAGATAAGCTGCGGAGACCCGTTCCCGGAGGTCTGCAAGGTCCTCGCTGATGAGGCCCGGCACGCTTTCCTCCAGATATCGGTCGGCCTCCTCCTGCGCGACTGCGACTTGCCAATCACAGGCATATGCAGACGACTCGTGAGATACATCGCAGGTATGTGAGCGGCCTAATCGCTCGGCAGCCGCCTTGTGCCATTCCTCGAGACTGTCCTGAGCAAGAGAGGGCAATACTGCCCTCGGCGGACCGTGGCCGGCCAACTCAAAATGCCACAGATAACTCCCATCGCCCTCACCCCGTGTCTCGATCAGGCTCCGGAACAGCTCACTCGACTGGGCCGCGACGTGGTGGGATCCCTTGAGGTCACTCATCGCGTCGAGAACGTTCTGCCGGTATTTCCTGATCTCCGCACCGACCGCCAGGATCCGTTCCGGCCCGATCACATCCAGGACGACGGTGAGACCGGCCACGAACTGTGCGACCTTGCCGATCCGGGCCCAGTCTCTGACGGAAAATGGACCGATCTGTGTTGTGCCCTGCAGATCGTGCTCCCACCAGTGCACGAGGAGTCGCCATTGCCAGACGGCCAGCAGGAGCACCGGTAGCGTCAGCAGGGTCACCGCTACCAGGTATCGGACTCGCAATACGGAGGTTTCGCGATCACCGGGCTGTCCCCCGTTGTCGTCCACTCGCCTACTCTGGACTACCCGGCGGCAGCCGGCAACACCGCACGTCAAAGTATCCTTTTAGATCCCCCGCTCTGGGCTGCTCACGTTCTGCGGACATTCAGCTGGAGTCACGGAACGCTGCACTGTCATCGGCATGACCGCGCACGGGCGTCGTGGTCAGGCGAAATCGTTTCTGCCCCTCTTGGTGGCGGCCTGCGACCGGATGTCAGGACGTCTGCGGCGGGGCGCCACGATCGCCGCGGAAAGTCAGCCCGGCCGTGTCCATCGCCGTTCGCAGGCGGCCCAGGGCGTAGGGTCCGACTCCGTGCAGTGCCTGCACCTCGGCCTCACTGAGGCCGGCGACCTGCTCGAGCCGGACCACGCCGTACGCGGTGAGCGCACGGGTCGCGGCGGCGCCGAGGTGTGGCAGCGGAATGCCCGGCTCCGGTGCCGGCCGGCCCCGGGCCGACCGGGGATGACCCTCGTGGTCCAGGACCGCGGCGCCGCGCGCCGAGAGCCGGTATCCGATGTCGAGCGATTCGGTCAGGCCGCGCTCCTTCAGCTTTCGCACGTTCTGTTTGAACGACGGGGTGTCTCGCCCCATCCGTTGCGCGAGGTCGGGCGCCCGGGTGGCCGGCAGTTCGTCGATCAGCAGGAGCGTTGCCCGGGTCCACGGCCCGGTCGGCGAGGCGCGGTCGAGCCGGTCGAGCCACCCGACGATCGTGTCGATCTCCGCGGCGTCGGGCACCGCCTCCCGCAGCGCGTGCCGCGGGTCGACGCCCGCGTACCGTAGCCCGATCCGATACACCGGCCGCTCGGGGTGGACGCGGTCCAGCCCGTGGCGGAGCGCCGCCAGCGACGCCGCGCCGGCCCGGCGGGCGTCTGCGGCGGTCAGCGACCTCACCGGTACGCGGTCGACGGACGTGACCTCGACCAGTCCGACCGCGGTACGCATCCGGGTGCCTACCCTGACCCGTGGCCGTTCCCACCGGCGGAACGCCACGTCGACGTCGCCGGCCCGGATCGCCGCCAGTTCCGCAGGACGCATCTGCACCCACCCAGTTCACCACACACCACGATCCACCAGCGGCTGCACCTCGCCGCATGCCCGGATACACCCGGCCCCAGGTCAGCGGTTGCACATCGTGTCGTCAGGCAGTGATGTCGACAAGGACCTTCCCGACGGCGCCGTTCTCCACCGCTTGATGGGCGTCGGCGGTGCGCTCGAGCGGGAAGCGGACCAGCGGCAGGCCGTGCTCCGCGCCGACCGGCAGCGCACCGGCCTCGACCGCGGCGGACACGTCCTCGGCGGCCGCGGCGAGCGCCTGCGGGCCGACCGTGTACAACACCAGAAACTGCAAGCGGGTATTCAGCATCATGTTCTGCCGCACGTCCAGCTCAACCGGCTTGCCACCGTCATTCGCGTACGTCGAGATCGTGCCCCGCGTCCGCAGCACGGCAAGGTCGAGGGCGAGGTTCGCACCGAGCGCTACCTCCGTGATGACGTCGACGCCGTCCGGGGCGATCTCGCGGATCTCCGCAGCGGCGGCGTCCTCGCGGTAGTTGATCGTGTGGTGGGCGCCCGCGGCCAGGGCCAGGCGAGCCTTCTCCGGCCCGCTGACGGTGCTGATCACCGTGGCGCCGGCCCACCGCGCGAGCTGGATCGCCGCGTGCCCGACCGCTCCGGCACCGCCCGCGACGAGGACGACCTTGCCGTCGAGCGCGCCGGGCCGCAGCCGCCGGGGTCCGTCCTCGGCGACGGTGAGCGCCCGGTGCGCGGTGAGCGCGGGCACCCCGAGCGAGGCGCCCAGGTCGAAGCCCACCCCGTCGGGCAGCGACACGGCCTGCGCGGCCGGCACGACGGTGAACTCGGCGGCCGTCCCGGTCGGCCGGCCCGCCGCCGCCATGAACACCCAGACGCGCCGGCCGATCCGGCCTGGATCGACGCCGCCGCCGACCGCGTCGATCGTGCCCGCGCCGTCGAGATGCGGGACGACCTCGGCGAACTGCTTCGGGTTGGTCGCACCGGACCTGGTCTTCCAGTCCGTCGGGTTGACGCCCGACACGGCGACGCGGACGCGCACCTCGCCCGGGCCCGGCTCCGGCACCTCGCGGTCGACAAGTTCGAGAACCTCAGTACCGCCGTTGTCGCGGTAGATGATGGCCTTCATCCTCCGGATGTTATCCGTCACGGCGGCGACCATGTCGCGCCGCCCGCGACAAGGAAGGGCAGAGACCTGACGTTGACCTGGTGACCTGGGCTTCTCCAGCCCCGCGGCCGCCTGGTGGCGGTTGTACAGTGACCGTGAGGTTTCTCGGAGCCTCGCGGCGGTGGGGCCCGCCGTCCCGGGCGACGGGAGAACCGCGGCAGATCCGCCAACGGTCCCTGCCAGCTTGCACGCCACTGGTGGGGGACTCGTGATGTCGCAGACCACTCGACTGCCGATGGACTCAGACGTCGATCTGCACGTCGCCCGGCAGCGCCGGGAGATGGTGCGGGCGCCGTGGTCGGTGCTGGGAGCCATTTCCGCCGGCGGCGCGTTCGGGGCGCTCGGCCGGTACGGTCTGGCCACCGCGTGGCCGCACTCGCCGGGGCAGTTCCCGTGGGCCACCTTCGTCACGAACGTCTCGGGTTGTTTCCTCATCGGGATCCTCATGGTGATGATCACGGAGGTGTGGTCGGCGCACCGGCTGATCCGTCCCTTTCTCGGGGTCGGTGTGCTCGGCGGGTACACCACGTTCTCGACCTACACCGCGGACATCCAGCAACTCGTGGCGGCCGGCGCGGCCCGCACGGGATTGCTGTATCTCGCGGCCACACTCGCTGCGGCGCTGGCCGCCGTGTATGCCGGCATCACCCTGACCCGGCTGATCACCCGCGGATATCGCAGCAGACGCGACCGCCGTCGCGGCGAGGAGGCGCAGTCATGAAGATCGAAGGGCCCGCCGTGCGGCTCACCATCTTTGTCGGCGAGGACGACGTCTGGCACCACAAGCCGCTGTACCACGAGATCGTGCACCGCGCGCACGTCGCCGGGCTGGCGGGAGCGTCGGTCCTGCGCGGCATCGAGGGTTTCGGTGCGTCGTCGCGGATCCACACGACGCGGCTGCTGTCGCTGTCCGAGGATCTGCCCGTCGCGGTGATCATCGTCGACCAGCAGGACCGAGTCCGCGCGTTCCTGCCGCAGCTTGACGAGCTCGTCACCGAGGGCCTGGTCATCATCGACCCGGTCGAGGTGATCCGCTACGTCGGACGCCCACCGAAGACCGCGCCATGACCGCGTTGCTCGTCATTCTCGGCGCCGCCGTCGGCGCTCCCCTGCGCTATCTGGCCGACCGGGCGGTGCAGGCGCATCACGACTCGGTCTTTCCGTGGGGGACGTTCACCGTCAACGTCGTCGGCTCCTTCATCCTCGGCGTCCTGATCCGCGGCGCGGCTCTGCACGAGGTGCCGGGAGGGGTCAGTGCCCTGCTGGGTACGGGGTTGTGCGGCGCGTTGACCACCTACTCCACCTTCGGCTACGAGACCGTGCGGCTGCTGGAGGACCGGGTCCGCGCGTACGCGGTACTCAACGTCGCAGCCAGCATCGGCGCCGGCCTCGGCGCGGCGTTCTGCGGCATCGCCGTTGCCGATGCGCTGTGGCCCTGAGCCCACGCAACGCCGAGCGCCAGGAGGGCTCATAGGACGGGACCTTGGACCCGGGACACGAACCGGCCGCGGGAGCCATGGTCGAAACATCGCCCTATCAAGGAGCTGTGACATGACGTTGTCCATCACCGGCCTGCGCGCCGTGGAAGTGCTCGATTCCCGCGGCCGGCCGACGCTGGCGGTCACGCTGAGCCTGCCGGACGGCAGCAGTGTGCGCGCCGGGGTGCCGTCCGGGGCGTCCACCGGCAGCCGCGAGGCCGTCGAACTGCGCGACAACGACCCGGCACGCTTTGCCGGCAAGGGGGTGCTGCGCGCGGCGGGCAACGTCAACGGCGAACTCGCCGACCTGCTGCGCGGACGCGCGTTTCCCGACCTGGCGGCCGTCGACCAGGCGATGATCGATGCGGACGGGACGGCCACCAAGTCCCGGCTGGGGGCCAACGCGATCGTCGGCGTGTCGATGGCCGCCGCCCGCGCGTTCGCCGCCACGGCCGGGGTGCCGCTGTGGCGCTACCTCACCCCCGACGGGGTGACGCCGCGGCTGCCCGTGCCGCACTTCAATGTCGTCAACGGCGGTGCGCACGCCCCGAACCGGCTCGACTTCCAGGAGTTCATGATCGCCCCGGTGGGTGCGCCCACCCTGGCCGAGGCGGTCCGGGCCGGCGCGGAGGTGTACGCCGCGCTGCGGCGACGCCTCGCCGACAAGGGCTTCGCCACCGGTCTGGGCGACGAGGGCGGGTTCGCACCCGACATCGACGCCCCCGAAGACGTCCTGACCGCTCTGGTCGACGCGATCACCGACGCCGGCTACACCCCGGGCCGTGACGGCGTGGCCATCGCCATGGACCCGGCGGCCAGCGAGTTCTACCGCGACGGCTCCTACCACGTCGCCGGGGAACGGTTGAGCAGCGACGACATGATCGCCCGGTACCAGGCGATCATCGAGGAATTCCCGGTGTGGAGCATCGAGGACGGCCTGGCCGAGGGCGACTGGGACGGCTGGATCCGGATGACCGAACGCCTCGGCGAACGGCTCCAGATCGTCGGCGACGACCTGCTGGTCACCAACCCGGCCATCGTCACCGAGGCGATCACCCGCCGGGCCGCGAACGCCGCCCTGATCAAGGTCAACCAGATCGGCACCATCACCGAAACCCTCGAAACGATGCGACTGTGCCGCAACGCCGGCTGGGCGCAGATGGTCTCCCATCGTTCCGGGGAGACCGAGGACACCTTCATCGCCGACCTGGCCACCGGCACCGGCTGCGGCCAGCTCAAGACCGGCGCCCCGGCACGCGGCGAACGGGTCGCGAAGTACAACCGGCTCATCGAGATCGAGGCCGAAAGCCGGATGGCGTACGGGCTGCGCTGAGGCTGAACAACCGCAGGAAGCGGGTCTCCATGCGTTCCCCACATCGGCTACATCCGGCCCGCACAGCGCGGCGTCACGGTAGGGGTGTCAGCCAGATCGATGAGTGGAGGAAGCGATGAGGACGACGACACGCCGGACGGCGATTCTGGTGGCCGCGGGTGCGCTCGGCCTTGGTGGGATCGTGGTGGCGGCACCGGCGCTGGCCGGGGCGGGTCCGTTCGCCGGCCTACCGGTGGCGGCGGCAACCCCCGGGCCGGGATGGTCCGGCGGCGGTATGGGCTCCGGTTACGGCATGGGCAACGGGTACGGCAACGGCCACGGCATGGGCGGCTCCGGGATGATGGGGGCCGGCGCCCGGGACGGCACGTGCCTCGACCCGGCGATCACCGCCGCGAAAGGCACCCTCACCGAGCAGCAGAAGACGACGCTGATCGCGATGGCGCAGGAGGAGAAGCTGGCGCACGACCTGTACACGGCGTTCGCCGGCAAGTACGACGCGGTCGTCTTCGACCGGATCGCCGCCTCGGAGACCCGGCACCTGGCCGCGGTGCGGACCCTGCTCACCCGGTACGGCGTCGCCGACCCGACGGCGGGCAAGACCGCCGGGCAGTTCAGCGACCCGACGGTGCAGGCGACCTACGACAAGCTGCTGGCACAGGGCCAGGCCGGCCAGGCCGCCGCCCTGCGGGCCGGCGTGACGGTCGAGCAGACCGACATCGCCGACCTCACCGCCGCCCTCGACGGGCTGAGCGCCCCCGACGTCACGCAGGTCTACACCCAGCTGCGGGCGGCCTCGCAACATCACCTGGCCGCGTTCCAGAACTGGTCCACCCGGTAACAGGGCACGTCAGACGCGGCGGCGGGGTAATACCCGCCGCCGCGTTTTGCGCGGCCGGCCGGTCTCCTGAGGCCCGCGTTCAGATCAGGGAATGGCGCCGAGCGCGGTGAGGCACAGCACGGTGGCAAAGCCGGCGACCAGCCACCGGGTTGGAGGTGGGGGTGGGGGTAGTGGCGACGGTGGGAGCGACCCGCCCAGCTGGACGACTCGTTCGCGGCGTTCCCACCGGGCGTAGCTGGTGGCAGCGACCGCGGTGGCGCGGCGACCTACCGATCCGGGTAGGCGAGCGGGAGGCGGATGGTGATGGTGGTGCCGCCGCCGGTGGGTGAGGCCGCTGAGACGGTGCCGCCGTGGGCGTTGACCAGTTCGCGGACGACGGCGAGGCCGATGCCGGAGCCGGCGACGGTCCGGGCCCGGGCTCCGCGCCAGAGCCGTTGGAAGACGTGTGGAAGTTCGTCGGCGGGGATGCCGGGGCCGGTGTCGGCGACCTCCAGGACGGCGAACTCGCCGCTGCGGTGTCCGCGTACGGTGACGCGGTCGCCGGGGCGGCAGTAGCGGGCGGCGTTGGCGAGCAGGTTGGTGATGGCCTGGTGCAGCCGGTCCGGGTCGGCGTGCACGGGCAGCGCGACCGTCAGGTCGGTGCCGGTGTGCAGGCCGGCGGCGTCGAGGGGGGCCTCGTGCGCGCTGAGCGCGGTGCGGGCGATCTCCGCCAGGTCGGTGTCGGTGCGGTGCAGCGACAGCGCGCCGGACTCGGCGGCGGACAGGTCGGCGAGATCCTGCACGACCCGGCCGAGGCGCAGGGTCTGGTCGTGCAGGGCGGCGAGGCGTTCGGTGTCCGGTTCACGCAGGCCGTCGCGGAGTTCTTCGAGGCCGGCCTGCACCGCGGCGAGGGGTGTGCGCAGTTCGTGGGCGACGTCGGCGGCAAGGCTGCGGCGCACCTGGTCGGCGCGGACCAGGTCGTCGGCCATGGTGTCGAACGCGTCGGCGAGCTCGCCGAGTTCGCCGGGACCGCCGGTGGCCGCGCGGGCGCCGGGTTCCCCGGCGGCGAACCGGCGGGCGGCGCCGGTGAGAGCCTGCAGGGGCCGGGTCAATCTCCGGGTCACATAGCCGGCGGCTGCCAGGGCGGTGAGCAGCGCGACGGCGGCAGCGCCGAGCACCCAGGACCACGCCACCGCCCGCCCGGCGGTGGCGGTCGTGGTGAACGCGAGCCGCACGCTGCCGACGGTCTGTGCGCCGGCGACGACGGGGGCCTCGACCACGGCGGCGGTGGCGGCGGCGTGCATTCCGCTCATTCCCGGCCCCATCCCCCGGCCCGGCCAGACCATCTGGTCATCGTCGTCCTGCACGACGAGCCGGGCGCCGGCGGCGCCGGCGATGGCCGACGCGGCGCTCAGGTCGGCGCCGGCCCAGCCGCCGGCCTGCTGGTATGCGGCGGCCACGGCTTCGGCGGTGCGGGCCGCGGCCTGCCGGCGGTCGCTCTGCTGGGCGCTGGTCAGGCCTCGGGCGGTGCCGACCAGGGCCGCGGCGGTCAGGACGGCGACCGAGGACAGCGCGACGAACAGGAACGCGGCGAGCAGCCGCCGGCCGAGCGGGCTGCGCAGCGGGCCGAGGAACCACCGGTCAGCGGTCACGGGACCACCCGAGGCGGTATCCGACGCCGAGGACGGTCTCGACGATGTCGGCGCCGTTGTCGCCGAGCTTGCGGCGCAGGTTCTTCACGTGCGAGTCGATGGTGCGTTCGTAGCCGGCGAACTCGTACCCCCGGACCCGGTTGACCAGCTCGTAGCGGGAGAACACCCGGCCCGGGGCGGCGGCCAGGGCGGTCAGCAGCCCCCATTCGGTGGGGGTCAGCTCCAGCGCGACGCCGTCGAGGTGGGCTTCGTGCCGGGTGTCGTCGATCCGCAGGTGTCCGCCGCCGTACGTGGCCGCCTCGGCCGCGCCGCTGGTGCCCTGGGTGCGGTGCAGGACGGCCTGGACCCGCAGGACGAGTTCGGTGGGACTGAACGGTTTGGTGACGTAGTCGTCGGCGCCGCGGCGGAGGCCGTCGATGCGGTCCTCGACCTGGCTGCGCGCGGTCAGTACCACCACCGGCACCTCTCGTCCCTGGCGGGCGGCGGCCAGGATTTCCAGCCCGTCCACGTCGGGCAGGCCGAGGTCGAGGACGATCAGGTCGATGCCGCCGGTGTCCAGCAGGCTCAGCGCCTCGGCACCGGAGCCGGTGGAGTGCACGGCGTGGCCGGCGCGTTCGAGGTACCGGCGGACGACCTCCCGCAGTTCCCGATCGTCCTCGACCACGAGAACCGCACCTGACATGGCTTGGTGACCTCCTCAGCTGCCTGTGTTCCGGAGTTGTCCGACATTCTGGAATGCTCGCTCGACCTCGGCGAGCGTCACACCCCGGCGGTCCCCGTCAGCGGTGCATTGCCGCAACTGGTCCGCGATGATCAGGTAGGCGGTCCGGTGCACGGCGTGGGACACCGCGGCGACCTGGAGCAGAACGGCTTCGTGGTCCCGGCCTGACTCCAGCATGCCGATCACCCCTCGCAGTTGGCCGGCGGCGCGGCGCAGCCGCCGGCTCACGGCCCGCGAGTGCGGCTGGTCGATGTCCATCTCACGCCTCCTACCCGACGGTGACGGTCACTTCGGGCGCCTGGACAAGGCTGTTGTGCACGGTGCAGTGCCCGGCCACCGCGGTCAGCGCGGGAATGCGCTCGGCGGGGAAGCCCACGGGTGGGTCGACGCTGACCCGGATCGCGGCGACCCGGGCGGGCCGGTTCGTGGCCATGTCGAAGTCGGCGTGCACGCGCAGCCCGGTGCGGTCGTCGCCGTGCCGGTCGAGGTACCTGCCGACGTAGAAGGCGACACACGCGGCGAGCGAGGCGGCGAACAGCTCGGTCGGGGTGGGCGCCTTGTCGGTGCCGCCGGCCTCGACAGGCTGGTCGACGGTGAGGTGATGTCCGCGTACGTGGATCTCGTAGACGTCGCCGTCGATGTGGCCGACGCTCACTTCTCCGCTGGTCATGACAATCTCCTAGATGAACAGCAGCTGGGCGCCGGCGGTCTTCTCGATGAAGTCAGCGGCGTTGATGATGTCCTCGACACCGTCGTACAGGTCGTCCTTGGCGAGGTGCATCATGTCGGCGGACATCCGGCAGGCCCACAGGTGGCCGCCGGAGGCGACGATCTGCTCCAGGAACTCGGGGACCTCCGGCACGCCGACGTCGGCGATCTGTTTTTTCATCTGGTGGGTGGCCAGCGCGGTCATCCCGGGCAGGCCCCCGATCCCTTGGGGCAGGTGGGTGGCGGTGTTACCCAGCATGGTGAATTTCAGGTCACCCATCCGCGACTTCGTGATCATGTCGAAGCCCCAGAACGTGAAGAACAGGTGGGTCTCGACACCCTCACCGAGCGCGGCGTTGGCCAGGACAAGACCTGGGTAGGCCATGTCCAGGGTGCCTTTGGAACAGATGATGGCCAGCTTACGGTCGGTGTTCTGATCGTCGTCGAAGTTCGGCACGATCGCCGGAACGGCTTCAGTGGTCATGGCAGTACTCCCGTTTCAGACACAGCCGTGGGGCTTGGGCAGACCGGCGATGTAGGCCATCTTCTTGGCCGGCTTCTTGGGGAACAGGGCGAACAGGTCCTTGGTGCCGATGCCGCCGACAGTGGACACGCGGCGCAGCGTGGCCGTCTCGCCCTGCGCGGCGTAGTCCTCCCGCAGGAACGTGATCGCCTTCCAGTGCGCGTCGGTCAGGCCGATGCCGATCTGCTCGGCGAGCTGCTCGGCCAGGTCGGGGTCCCACTCGTCGTAGCTGGTCAGGAAACCTTCGGCATCAACGTGGACCGTACGACCGGCGATAGTGGTCACAGGCATGGCTTGTCTCATTCCTCCGAGGTCGGGATGTGTTTGCCGGCCATCGACATGTGCGCCGGCAGCGGAATCGGCCGTCCGGGGAGCAGGACGTTCCAGTACATCCACCGGAACGCGAGCTTGCCCCAATGGTTCACGGCCGCCTCGTCGAGCAGCCGGAACGGGCCCACGGCCGGCACCGGGTAGCGGCCCGGCAACGGCTCGGTGTCGTAGTTGAAATCGATCAGCAGCGCCTTGCCGTCACCGGACTCGACGAAGCAGTTGGCGTGCCCGTCGAAGCGCCCGGTCATCGGCTTGCCGGCCACGTACGCGACGAAGTTGTCGACGAACACCTCCACGGCGAAGTGCGCGACCGACCCGGCCTTGGAGGTCGGGATGTCGTTGGCGTCGCCGAGCGCGAACACGTTGTCGTACGCCTTGGCGAGCATGGTGCCCCGGTCGACCGGCACCAGGTTCAGCTCGTTGCCCAGCCCGGAACGAGCGACGTAGTCGGCGCCCATGTTCAGCGGCACGGTGACCAGCAGGTCGAACGGGATCTCCCGCTCGTCGTACGACACCAGCGTGGTGCCGTCGACGCGTTCGACCAGGAAGTCCGGCTCGACGGTGATCTTCCGCTCGTCCAGCATCGACCCCAGCCGGGCGGCGGCGATCGGTTTGGTGAACGCCCCGGGCAGCGGTGTCGCGTAGACCAGCTCGACGCGGTCGCGCATGCCGCGCTGCCGGAAGTAGGCATCGGCGAGGAAGACGAACTCCAGCGGCGCGACCGGGCACTTGATCGGCATCTCGGTGATGTGCACGACCAGCCGGCCACCCTCGAACGCGTCGAGAGCCCGGGCGAGCGCGAGGGCGCCGTCGTAGGTGTAGAAGTCGAAGATGCTCCGGCGCCACTGCCCGCCGTCGAGCAGGCCCGGGGTCTGGTCCGGCCGCGGACTCACGCCCGTGGCGATCACCAGATAGTCGTACGGAAGGGACCGGCCGCCGGACAACAGCACCCGGTTCTCCTCGGCGACCACCCGGGCGACCTCGCCCCGGACGAACTCCACGCCGTCGACGACCAGCGGCCGGGTCGGCTTGACCACCTGCTCCGGGCTGTACATGCCGAACGGCAGGAACAGATAACCCGGCTGGTAGAAATGCGCCTCGCTGGGCTCCACCACGGTGATCTGCCAATCCGGGCCGGCCAGGCGATGACGCAGCTTGTTGACCACCATCGTGCCCGCCGTGCCGGCACCCAGGACGAGCAACCGTCGCATCGCGTCCACCTCCCACTGATCTCTGATACCCCCCACGGTATCCACAGATCAGGCGGCCCCGTAGGGGACTAAGTCCTGTTTCAGGACGGGACCATCAGGCCGGGCGGAATACCTCGGCGCCGCCGTAGCGTTGGACCATATACCCGTGGGGGTATCTGTCGAGGAGGGTTTCAGATGGCAACAGTGGCGTTGACAGCCGACACGTTCGAGCAGGCGGTGACCGGCGACGGCATCGTCCTGGTGGATTTCTGGGCCGGCTGGTGCGGCCCCTGCCGGCGCTTCGCGCCGGTCTTCGAGCAGGCCAGCGTCCGGCACCCGGATATCGTGTTCGCGAAGGTGGACACCGAGGCCGAAGCCGGACTCGCGGGCGCACTGCGCATCTCGTCCATCCCGACCCTGATGGCGTTCCGGGACGGGGTGGCGGTCTTCTCCCAGCCCGGCGCACTGCCGGCCGCGGCACTGGAACAGGTCATCGCCGCCGTCGCGGATCTCGACATGGACGACGTCCGCGCCAAGATCGCCGCCAAGGCCGCAGCCGCCAAGCGCTGAACACTCCCGCACGCGACGGGCCGGTGGGATCCAGGATCCCACCGGCCCGCACTTGCGACCCAACCGCCCCGATCAGGCCAAGGACAGAAACAGCTTCTCCATCCGTTCCAGGTTGGCGCTCTGGTCCTCGCCCTCGTCGGCGGTCATGCACTGCTGCAGACCGCTGGCGATGATTTTGAAGCCGGCCCGGTCCAGCGCCCGGGAGACCGCGGCCAACTGCATGACGACCTCGGCGCAGTCGCGGCCCTCCTCCAACATGCCGATCACGCCGCGAATCTGGCCCTCGGCCCGGCGCAGCCGCTTGATCACGTCGCCGGTGGCGGTCTCGTCGACCTGCATCACGCACTCCTTCACCCCGATGTTCCGACCACCAACGCTACCCCCGGGGGTATACGACCGGCATCATCCTTAGGGACGGGAGCGGCGGGACCTTGGTCCCGAGAATCAGAGGCGTTCGGCGGCACGCCTTCCGCATACCCCGGGGGGTATGCTCAGTCGGGTAGGGCTCACCCGTTCCGGATGCCGTGGAGGCGCACGTGATCTTCACCCAGTACTACTTGGACTGCCTGTCCCAGGCCTCGTACCTGATCGCCGACGAGAACACCCGCCGCGCCATCGTGGTCGACCCGCGCCGGGACATCGCCGAATACCTGGCCGACGCGGCCGCACACGGCCTGACCATCGAGGCGGTCATCAACACCCACTTCCACGCCGACTTCATCGCCGGCCACCTGGAACTGGCCGCGACCACCGGCGCCTGGATCGGCTACGGGCAGCGCGCCGAGGCCGACTACCCGATCCGCAAGCTCGCCGACGGCGAGCGCATCAGCCTCGGCGACGTCACGTTGCAGATCATGGAAACCCCCGGCCACACGCCCGAGTCGATCAGCGTGCTGGTCTACGAGCACGCGGGCGACGAGGTGCCGTACGCGGTGCTCACCGGCGACGCGCTGTTCATCGGCGACGTCGGCCGCCCGGACCTGCTCGCCTCGCTCGGCCACACCGCCGAGCAACTCGGCGCGATGCTCTACGACAGCGTGCAGCACAAACTCATGGCCCTGCCCGACCCGGTCCGGGTGTTCCCCGCGCACGGCGCCGGCTCGGCCTGCGGCAAGAACCTGTCCACCGAACGGGCCTCCACCATCGGCGAGCAACGCGCCACCAACTACGCCTGCACCCCGATGCCGGCCGAGCAGTTCCTTGCGATGGTCACCGAAGGACAACCGGCCGCACCGGGCTACTTCGTCCATGACGCCGTGCTCAACCGCCGCGACCATGCCCTGTTCGACGCCGGCAACCCGCCGACCCCGCTGACCACCGACGAATTCCTGACCGCCCGGACCGGCGGCGCCGTCGTGCTGGACACCCGCGACGCCCCCGACTACGCCGCCGGGCACCTGCGCGGCTCACTCAACGTGCCGGCCGACGGGCGATTCGCCGAGACCGCCGGCACGGTCGTCAAGCCGGACCAGCGGATCCTGATCATCGCCGCCCAGGACCGGGAAGAGGAAATCGTCACCCGGCTCGCCCGTATCGGCCTGGACAACGTGGCCGGCTACCTGCGCGAGCCCGAGGCCGCCTTCCTGACCATGCCCGACCAGATCGAGCGGGCCAGTCGGCTCACCGTGGCCGAACTGCGCACCGCCCTGGCCGGCGGGAACCCACCGGTCGTGCTCGACGTGCGCAACCCCGGCGAGGTCGCCGCCGGCAGCATCGACCAGGCGATGCACATCCCCCTCGCCCAGCTACCCAACCGGCTCGGCGAGATCCCCACCGACCGGCCCGTCGTCGTCTCCTGCCAGGGCGGCTACCGCTCCTCGGTCGCCGCCAGCCTGCTGCGCCACGCCGGCCACCCCGACGTCTCCGACCTGCTCGGCGGCTACCTCGCCTGGCAAACCGCCCACCAGCCGGCCACCGCCTGACCACCCCCGGACTGTTGCGAGGAGCTGAACGTCACCATGACCGATGATTCCCAGGTCGCAGCGCCGGCCGCGCTGCCGCGGATCGGCGACCCGGCACCCGACTTCGACGCCGACAGCACCCACGGACGAGTACGCCTGGCCGGGACCCAGGCGATCACCGACAAACTCGGCGTGCGGATCCCCTTCCCGATCATCGCCGACCTCGACATGAGGGTGGCCCGCGCCTACGGCATGCTGCACCCGAACACGTCGCAGACCGCCGCCGTGCGGGCGGTGTTCGTCATTGATCCGGAGCAGACCGTCCGGGCGGTGCGGTACCACCCGATGAATGCCGGCCGGATGATCCCGGAGATCCTCCGCCTCATCGACGCGCTGCAGACCTCTGATCGCGACAGCGTGTCCTGTCCGGCCAACTGGCGGCCCGGCGACGACGTCGTGCTCGGTGCGCCCACCACCGAGGCGGCGCTGGACGCGCGGCTGGCCGATCAGGACCTCAAGCTCATCGACTGGCGCCTGGCGACCGTGCCCGACCGGGGAGCGGACCGATGAGCGCCGCCCGGCACGACGTGGTCATCGTCGGCGGTGGCACCGCGGGCATCAGCGTCGCCGCCCGGCTGCGCCGAGCGGGAGTCGCCGACGTGGCCGTCGTGGAGCCCTCCGACGTGCACTACTACCAGCCGCTGTGGACGCTGGTCGGCGCCGGCCAGGCCACCACGCGCGAGACGGTGCGGCCGGAGGGGAAGGTCATGCCCCGGGGAGTCACCTGGATCCGCGACCGGGCGGTCGGTATCGATCCCGCCGCACACACCGTCACGCTCGGTGACGGCACCACGGTGGGCTACGACCAGCTCGTGCTGGCGCCCGGTATCCAGCTCAACTTCGACGCCGTACCCGGTCTCGCCGAGACGCTCGGCCGCGATGGGGTGTCCAGCAACTACCGGGTTGATCTCGCGCCACGGACCTGGCAGTTCATCCAGCAGGCCAGCTCCGGTACCGCGCTCTTCGTCACCCCGCCCGGCCCGATCAAGTGCGCCGGGGCCCCGCAGAAGATCGCCTACCTGGCCGCCGACTGGTGGCGCCGCCAGGGCCTGGCCGACCGGATGAAGCTGATCATGGTGTTGCCCACCGCGGCCATGTTCAGCCAGCCCGACTGGGGCCGGGTCCTCAAACGCGTCGCCGCGGACTACGGCATCGAGGTCCGCCACAACACCCAGCTGGTGGAGGTCGACGGCCCGAACCGGCGCGCCGTGCTGCTCGACACCGCGAACGGCACCAAGGAGGAACTCGACTTCGAGGTCCTGCACACCGCACCACCGCAGAGCGCCCCCGACTGGATCCGCAACAGCCCGCTCGCCGACCCGGACAGCCCGTACGGCTATCTCAAGGCCGACCGGCACACCCTGCGCCACCCGGACTGGCCGGATGTGTTCGCCCTCGGCGACGCCGCGAACCTGCCGACGTCGAAGACCGGCGCAGCCATCCGCAAACAAGCGCCTGTCGTGGCCGCCAACGTGCTCGCCGCCCGCCGCGGCGCACCACCGGTCGCCCGCTACGACGGCTACACCTCCTGCCCCGTGGTCACCGCACACAACCGGATGCTGCTCGCCGAGTTCGACTACACCCTCACCCCACGACCCACTTTCCCGGTCATCGACACCATGCGCCCCCGCTACGACATGTACCTGCTCAAGAGATACGCCCTGCCGCAGCTGTACTGGCACGGCCTGCTCCGCGGCCGGGCGTGAGGTTTCCCGGAAGACGTTGACACGACCACCGATCGCCGCGCTATCGTGGAGAGTAGATACCCCCGGGGGTATACGAACCGAGAAGGAGAACAGCCCAGATGCGCGAGATTGACCAGAGGAGCTTCGCCGCCGCCCACCGCGACGGCGCGCTCGTGATCGATGTGCGTGAGCCTTTTGAGTACGTCGAGGGCCACGTCCCCGGCGCCCGGCTGATGCCGCTCGGGCAGCTGTCGTCCCACGTCAGCGAACTGCCGCGCAATGCGCCGGTCTACGTCGTGTGCGCGAGCGGCAACCGCAGCCTGTCCGCCGCCGGCTACCTCATCGCCGCCGGCATCGACGCCTGGTCGGTCGCGGGCGGCACCGGGGCATGGATCCACTCCGGCCACCCGGTGACCCGCGGCATGCACGCCGCCGCCTGACCGTCAACGAAGGAGCTCACCACCGTGCCGCACATCCTGCCGATCGACACCACCACCCTGGGCGACCGCAGCTACCTGGTCCACGACGGCCGGGTCGCGTTCGTGGTCGACCCGCAACGCGACATCGACCGGATCCTCGCCCTCGCCACCGGCGCAGGCGTCCAGATCACCCACGTCTTCGAAACCCACATCCACAACGACTACGTCACCGGCGGGTACGCCCTCGCCGCCGCGACCGGCGCCGCCTACCACGTCAACGCCGACGACCCGGTCACCTTCGACCGCACCCCGGTCCGCGACGGCGACATCATCACGGTCGGCCAGGACATGCACGTACGTGTCCTGGCCACCCCGGGACACACCTTCACCCACCTGTCCTACGCCCTCGACCACGACGGGCAGCAGGTGGCGGTGTTCTCGGGCGGATCGCTGCTGTACGGCTCGGTCGGCCGGCCCGACCTGCTCGGCCCCGACCACACCCACACCCTCGTCCGGCACCAGTACGCCTCCGCCCACCGCCTCGCGAGCGAGCTGCCGGACAGCGCCGCGGTGTATCCGACGCACGGTTTCGGCAGCTTCTGCTCGGCGACCCAGAGCGCGGCTGACACCGCCACCATCGGCTCGGAGAAGCTGATCAACCCGGCGCTCACCCGCGACGAAGAGGCCTTCGTCGACGAACTGCTCGCCGGACTGGACGCCTGGCCCGCCTACTACGCCCACATGGCCGCCGCCAACACCGCCGGCCCGGCCGCACCCGACCTGTCCCCGCCGGAGCGGGCCGACGCCGAGCAACTGCGCAAACGCATCGCGGCCGGGGAATGGGTGGTCGACCTGCGCAACCGGGTCGCGTTCACCGCCGGCCACCTGGCCGGCACGCTGAACTTCGGCCTCGACGGCAGCTTCGCCACCTACCTCGGCTGGCTCATCCCGTGGGGGACACCACTGACCCTGCTCGGCGAAACCCCCGACCAGATCGCCGAGGCCCAGCGGGAACTGGTCCGCATCGGCATCGACCGGCCCGCCGCCCACGCCACCGGCACCCCGCAGCAGTGGGCCGGCGGCGAGGACCTGGCCACGATCCCGCGGGCCACCTTCGCCGACCTCGCCCTGATCCGCCACCACCGGCACGTCACCGTCCTCGACGTCCGCCGCGACCTCGAACGAGCCGGCGCGCACATCGACGGCGCCCTGCACATCCCGCTGCACGACCTGCTGCGCCGCCTCGACGACGTACCCGGCGGCGAGATCTGGGTGCACTGCGCCGCCGGTTACCGCGCCACCGTCGCCGCGTCGCTGCTCGCCGCCGGGGGTCGCCACGTCGTCGCTGTCGACGACGACTTCGACCAGGCCCGCGCCAACGGCCTGCTCACCCTCGCCGCGAGCTGACCCGCCCGGACCCGCGCCGGACCGGCCCAGGCCGGTCCGGCCGACCCATCCTGCCCGAAACCCGAGCCGAACGAGGAGCCATGACCTCTCCCGAGTTCACCAACCCCACGACCGTGGATGCCGCGACCCTGCGGGACCTGCTCACCACCGGCGGCGACCTGCGCGTCCTGGACGTGCGCACGCCGGGCGAGTTCGAGACCGCGCACATTCCCGGCGCCTACAACGTGCCGCTGGACCTGCTCCGCGAGCACCGCGCCGAGCTGCGGGCCCACCTCGACGACCAGGTCGTGCTCGTCTGCCGTTCCGGCGCCCGCGCCACCCAGGCCGGGCAGACCCTCGCCGAGGTGGGCCTGCCCAACGTGAAGATCCTCGACGGCGGCATGCTCGCCTGGCAGCACACCGACGCCCCGGTCAACCGCGGCCGGTCACGCTGGGATCTGGAACGGCAGGTCCGCCTCGTCGCCGGCGTCATCGTGCTGTCCAGCGTCCTCGGCTCCCTGCTGCTGCCCGGCCTGCAGTGGGTCGCGGCGCTGATGGGTGCGGGCCTGACCGTCGCCGCGCTCACCAACACCTGTGCCATGGGCATGCTGCTGGCCAAGCTGCCCTACAACCGCGGCACCGCGAGCTGCGACCTGACCACCATCGTCGGGCAGTTGCGCGAGACAGGGGCCCGGCGGTGACCGCCACGGTCGTGCTCACGGTTGTGCTCGCCGTGGGCATCGGTGTCAGCCTCGGCCTGCTCGGCGGCGGCGGTTCCATCCTCGCGGTCCCCCTGCTGGTCTATGTCGCCGACCTGCCCGCGAAAGAGGCCATCGCCACCTCGCTGCTGGTCGTCGGCGCCACCAGCGCCGTCGCCGTCATCCCGCACGCCCGCGCCCACCGGGTCCGCTGGCGAACCGGCCTGATCTTCGGGGTGGCCGGCATGTCCGGCGCCTACGCCGGCGGGCGCCTCGCCGCCTACATCCCCGGCACCGTCCTGCTCGCCGGGTTCGCGCTGATGATGCTCGCCACCTCGATCGCGATGATCCGTGGCCGCCGGCCGAAACCCGGAAAGCCCGTTCCGCACGAGCTTCCCGTGCTGCACGTCATCGCCGACGGCGTCATCGTCGGCCTGGTCACGGGTCTGGTCGGCGCCGGCGGCGGCTTCCTCGTCGTGCCCGCCCTGGCCCTGCTCGGCGGGCTGCCGATGCCCATCGCCGTCGGCACCTCCCTGCTGGTCATCGCGATGAAATCCTTCGCCGGCCTCGCCGGATACCTCTCCACCGTGCACATCAACTGGCCCCTCGCCGCCGCCGTCACCGCCGCCGCCATCCTCGGCAGCCTCGCCGGCGGAAGGCTCGCCGGACGGATCCCCGAGGTGATCCTGCGCAAGACCTTCGGCTGGTTCGTGGCCGTCATGGGCGTCTTCGTCCTCGCCCAGCAACTGCCCTCCGGCCTCTCCACCAACCCGATCCTGTGGGTAGGCGCCGCCGCGCTCGCCGCCGCCGGCACCGCCTGGGCGCTCACCCGCCGGCACCGACGGTCGGAGACCTCGCGGGACGCCCACCCGACGCCGCCGACGGAGATCCCCGGGCCCGTGCCGCCCGGGCCGGCGGCACGGCCGTCGGACCTGCCATCGGCCGACCACCATGGGGTGCCCTCGTGACCACCGGCGTGGCACCGGCACCAACCGGCGGCACGCTCACCCGGCGGGCCGGCGGGCTGGCCCACCTGCCGGTCAGCGTCTTCGCGACGGTGATGGGGCTGGGCGGGACCGCACTGGTATGGCGACGCGCCGCGGGCACCTTCGCCATCTCGCCGCTCCCGGGCCGGATCCTGGCCTGGACCGCCCTCAGCGCCTTCGCCGTCACCGGCACCGCCTACGCCGCCAAAGCGTTCCGGCACCCGGACGCCGTGCGCCGGGAATGGCGTCACCCCGTGATGCTGGCGTTCACCGCGACCATCCCCGTTTCTGCGATCATCCTCGCCGCGGCGCTGCTCGACGCGTCCCGGCCGCTGTCAGCGATCCTGTGGTGGGCCGGCAGCCTGACTCAGCTCGTCCTGACCCTGCACGTGCTGCGGGTGTGGATCGGCGACCCCCGCTTCGAGCCCGGTCACGTCCACCCGGCCTGGTTCATCCCGGTCGTCGGCAACCTCGTCGTCCCGCTCGCCGGAACCACCCACGCCCCGGTCGAGGTGTCCTGGTTCTTCTTCGCCGTCGGCGTGGGCTACTGGCTCGCCCTGCTCCCGGTCATCCTCAACCGCCTGTTCCTGCACGGGCCGCTCCCCCCACGGCTCGCACCGACCCTGGCCATCCTGATCGCCCCACCCGCGGTGGCGTACCTGTCCTGGCTGCACCTCGGCGGAGCCGTCACCGACCCGGCCGCCCGGATCCTGCTGCACCTGGCCACCTTCCAGGCACTCCTGCTCGCGGTGCAGGCGGGCCGGCTCAGCAGGCTGCCGTTCGCGCTGTCCGCGTGGGCGTACACCTTCCCGCTCGCCGCGCTGACCGCGGCGTTGCTAGCCGCCGCCCACGCCGGCATGAGCGGATACCGGCCCGCCGCCGCGCTCGCCCTGGGCGTGGTCAGCGTGCTGACCGCCGGCCTCACCGCACGAACGCTGCTCGCCGCGCGAAGAGGCGACCTGAGCCGCCCCGAGCCGGCAGCAGCGGAAACCAGGGGCGTCGACATACCCCACAATGCTGACCTTCGACCCTGATGACCTGGCCGGGCCCGGGCGCACGATCGAGACGTGGCTGGTCAAACTTTTCTTGAAGCAGACTCCGTCGCAGCGGCGAACCTGTTGGGCGCGGTGGCGAACCCGGTGCGGTGGCGACTGCTGGTGTTCCTGAGCGACGGGGTCACCCGGTGCGTGTGTGAGCTGCAGCCGGTCGCGGCCGTGTCCGCCGGTCTGCTGTCGTACCACCTGAGAGTGCTGCGGGAGGCGGGACTGCTACGGGCCGACCGGCGTGGCACCTGGGTCGACTACACGATCGTCCCGGACGTGCTGGAGCAGCTTCACCGGGCCCTTCCCACGCCTGGATACGCCGGCTCGGATCCGGCGGCGGACCAGGAGGTGGCCCGGTGAGTGAGCACATCGTCCCCGCGGAAAGCCCGGTCTCGCGATGGCGGCGCCCCGCCACGGGTGCGGCGGTCGGCGCCGGCGTGTTCGCGGTGTGGCTGGCCGCGTACCGGGTCAACGGGCCGTGGTGGGACCTGGTGGTGTACCGGTGGTGGGGGCTGGATCCCGAATCGCGGTGGGGATCGGGGCTGCACTTCTTCTTCTACGACACGGTGAAGATCGTCCTGCTGCTGGTGGGGATCATCTTCGTGGTCACCGTGGCGCGTTCGTACATGAGCGTGGAACGGACCCGGGCCTTGCTGGGCGGCCGGCGTGAGGGCGTGGGCAACGTGATGGCCGCCGGGCTGGGCGTGGTGACCCCGTTCTGTTCGTGTTCGGCGGTGCCGGCGTTCATCGGGTTCGTCGCCGCCGGGGTGCCGATCGGGGTGACCTTGTCGTTCCTGATCGCCAGCCCGCTGGTCAACGAGGTCGCGATCGCGTTGCTGCTGGGCATGTTCGGCCCCGGCGTCGCCGGGCTGTACGTGGCCGCCGGCCTGGCGGTGGCGGTGATGGCCGGCTGGGTGCTGGGCCGGCTGGGCGTGCAGCGCTGGGTGGAGCCGTTCGTGTTCGAGACCCGCCTGGGCGGGCAGGTCATCGACTCCACCGCCGGGCTGACGGTGCGCGAACGTGTCCAGATGGGCCGGGAGGAGGTCCGGTCGATCCTGGGCCGGATCTGGCCCTACCTGCTGGTGGGCATCGGACTGGGCGCGGTGATCCACGGGTGGGCGCCGCAGGACTTCTTCGCCCGCTACGCCGGGCCGGACAATCCGTTCGGGGTTCTGGTGGCCGTCGTAGTCGGGGTGCCGCTGTACTCCAACGCGGCCGGAGTGATGCCGCTCGTGGAGGCGCTGCACGACAAGGGACTGCCGATGGGCACGCTGCTGGCGTTCATGATGAGCGTCGTCGCGTTGAGCCTGCCCGAGCTCATCCTGCTGCGCCGCGTCCTCAAACCCCCGCTGCTGGCGGCCTTCGTGGCGGTCACCGCCGCCGGCATCGTCGCCGTCGGCTACCTGTTCAACCTCATCCTCGCCTGACCGCGAGGCTCACCCTTCGGGAGATTCTCATGCTGATCAAAGTGCTCGGCCCGGGTTGCGCCAACTGTGTGGCCCTGGAACGCGCCACCCGCCAGGCCATCGAGGAACTCGGCGTCGCCGCCGAGATCAAGAAGGTCACCGACTTTCCGAGCATCGTCGGTTACGGGGTGATGTCCACCCCCGCGCTGGTCGTCGACGAGCAGGTCGTGCTCGCCGGCCGCGTACCCACCGCGGGGCAGTTGCGCGACCTGCTGGCCGCTCTGCCGGCGTTCAGCGGCTGAGCTGGTCCAGGGCGGCGCGCAGCCGGACGGCGGCGTCGTCGGCGATCTCCTGGATCTCGGTCCGGCCGGTGACCTGGACCATGGTCTGCGGGTCCAGCGCCTGCACGAGGGTGGCGTCGGCTCCGTCGGCGCGGACGACGACGTTGCAGGGCAGCAACAGCCCGATCTCCGGGTCGAGACCCAGGGCGCGGTGCGCGAGCGACGGATTGCACGCGCCGAGGATCAGGTAATCCTCCATGGCCACGCCGAGTTTCGCGTGCAGGGTCGCCTGGACGTCGATCTCGGTGAGCACGCCGAAACCCTGATCCTTCAGCGCGGCGCGGACCCGGTCCACGACAGCGGCGGAGAACGGCTGCGGGAGGCGGGTGGTGTAGGCGTACGACATGTGCGGTTCTCCTTGGTTCGGCTGGTAGAGCACCCGCAGGTGCTCACGGTCACGCAGCAGCGCCAAGCGGCGGTGCAGCACGTGGTTGTGCAGCGACTGGCTGCGGTGGGCGACGATCGCCCGTCGTTGGCGGGTGCGGGAGACGCTGAGCCGCGCGTTGATCTCGTCCGGCCGGCGGCCGACGAAGGCGGTGCCGAACTGGTCGTTGAGCCGGTCGGCGATGTCGTGCGGAAGGGTCCAGGCCAGCACGGTACGGCCGGTGGCGCGGGCTGCGATCAGCGCGGCCCGGGTGGCCTGCTGGTGGTCGGGGTGGCCGGTGACCCCGCCGGTGTCGAACACGAGCAGGTGGCTCGGGTGTTGTGCGGCGATCAGCCGGCGGACCTGCCCGGCCAGGTGATCCAGCGGGTGCCGGTCGAGGTGACCGTCGGGGTAGTCGAGCAGTTCCACCGAGTCGAGACCGAGTACCGCCGCGGCCGTACGCAGCTCCGTGTCGCGGATGGTGGCCAGGTCGCCGGCGCGGCCGTGCAGGGTGGACGCCTCACCGTGGGTGAAGCACAGCAGCGATACGGGAATCCCGCAGGCGACGAGACGGTCCAGCACCGCGCCCAGCGCGAACGACTCGTCGTCCGGGTGCGCGACCACGGCGAGGACACGTTCCATGTCGCGGGTCAGCGCGGGGCGCTGGTCGGGCCGGCCGATGGCCGGATTCGTCGGACGGATCATCACCCGGTAAGCATACCCCCGCGGGTATTCTTGCCGGGGATGTGCGGCAGGCTCCGCGGCCATGAGGGGCGGAAAGGCCCGGCCGGCCGGGACCGGGGTCTCTGCCGTCGATACCCCGGTAGGTATTTGATGAGGGGAGTCCGGTTTCGGATCGGTGACATGCTGACAAGGACCGAGGGCGCGAAGATGACAACGCCGAAAGCGCGGACGCCGGCCGGAACCGGTGCGGCTCTGATCGAACGGATCCGGGCCGGGATCATCGGCGAAGGCCAGATCCTCGACGGCCCGTACGGGCCCCGCCGGATCACCTACGCCGACTACACCGCCTCCGGACGATCGCTGGACTTCATCGAGGACGCCATCCGCGACCACGTGCTGCCCCGGTACGCCAACACCCACACCGAGTCCTCCGGCACCGGCCTGGCCACCGGCCTGCTCCGCGAGGACGCGCGACGCCTCATCCACGACGCCGTCGGCGGCACCGACGAGCACGTGGTCATCTTCTGCGGCTCCGGCGCCACCGCCGCGATCAACAAACTCGTCGGCATCCTGGAACTGCGGCTGCCCGACGGCCCCGCCCGCCGGTACGGGCTGCTGGACCGGATCCCCGCCGAGCAGCGGCCGGTGGTGTTCGTCGGTCCCTACGAGCACCACTCCAACGAACTGCCGTGGCGGGAAACCTACGCCGAGGTGGTCGAGATAGGCGCCGACCCGGACGGGCACCTCGACCTCGCCGACCTCGCCACCCAACTCGAGCGGTACGCCGACCGGCCGCTGCGCATCGGCAGCTTCTCCGCCGCCTCCAACGTCACCGGCATCCTGACCGACACCGACCCGATCGCCGCGCTGCTCCACACCCACGGGGCGCTGTCATTCTTCGACTACGCCGCCGCCGCACCGTACGTGCCCATCCGCATGGCCGCGTCCGCACCGGGCGTGCCCGACGGGAAGGACGCGGTGTTCCTGTCGCCGCACAAGTTCATCGGCGGCCCGCAGACACCCGGCGTCCTGGTCGTGCGGCGCGACCTGATCCGCAACCGGGTGCCCACCACCCCGGGCGGCGGCACGGTCGCGTTCGTCGACCCGATCGGGCACCGGTACCTCGACGACCCGGTCGCCCGGGAAGAGGGCGGCACCCCCGCCATCGTCGAGTCGATCCGCGCCGGCCTCGTCTTCGCCCTCAAACAGGCCGTCGGCACCGAGGTCATCGCGGCCCGCGAGCAACGGCTGTGGCGGCGTGCGCTGCACCGCTGGGCCGCCGACCCGCACATCGAGGTGCTCGGCAACCGCCGGGCACCGCGGCTGTCGATCGTGTCGCTGCGGATCCGTCACGGCGCGAGGTACCTGCACCACAACTACGTGGTCGCGCTGCTCAACGACCTGTTCGGCATCCAGGCCCGCGGCGGCTGCTCCTGCGCCGGACCCTACGGCCACCGGCTGCTGGGCATTGACGCGACACACTCGCATGCGTTCCGCGACGAGATCGGCCACGGCTGCGAAGGCATCAAACCCGGCTGGGTCCGCATCAACTTCAACTACTTCATCTCCGACACCGTCGCCGACTACCTCATCGAGGCCGTCGACCTCATCGCCGTCGGCGGACACCGACTGCTCGCCGACTACCACTTCGACCCGCACACCGGCCTGTGGCGACACCGTCACGCCGCACCGGGAGCGCCGGTGCGCCTGGCCGACCTGCACTACACCGCCGACGGCACCCTGGCCGGCCCCGCACGGCAAGCCAGCGCCGGAGAAGAGGTCCTCGGCGGCTACCTACGCCACGCCGCGGAGGTGATCAGCGACCACCCCGACGACGTCGACGACGGCGCCACCGGGCTCCCGCCGGGCTTCGAAACATTGCGCTGGTTCCATCTGCCACCGGCCTGCCTGACCGCCGCCGGCGCTGTCCGCCGGAGATAGAGGTCGTCATCTGGGTGGCACTGGTTCTGAGCGCGAGTAGCGGTCCTGTAGGGGCGCTAGACTCGCCGGCCATGGGACCGCTCATCTTCAGCCTCAACCTCACCCTGGATGGTTGCGTCGACCACCAGGAGGGGATCGCCGACGACGAGACACACGCCTTCTTCACCCGGCTCATGGACGAGTGCGGGGCGATGCTGTGGGGTCGCGTCACCTACGAGATGATGGAGAGCGCCTGGCCGGCCGTCGCCCGCGGCGACGAGGAGGCGCCGCCGGCCCTGCGCGAGTGGGCGGTCAAGCTGCAGGCCAAACCCAAGTACGTGGTGTCGTCGACGCGCAAGGATTTCCCGTGGGCCAACAGCCACCACGTCGCCGGCGATCTGCGCGAGGGCGTGCAGAAGCTCAAGGACGAGAACCCGGCCGGGGTCCTGCTCGGAAGCGGCAAGCTCGCGACCGGGCTCGACCGGCTGGACCTGATCGACGAGTATCAGCTGCTCGTCCATCCCAGGATCGCCGGACACGGCCCGACGCTGCACGAGGGCGGGCTGCCCGGCACGCGCCGGCTCGAGCTGCTCTCGGCGGAGCCGCTCCGCAACGGCGCGGTGGCCATGCACTACCGCCGCGCGCGCTGAACCCCCGGAGTCCATCGCTGCAGCGGACGGGTAGAAGCCGGTGAGCCTGCATTACGAGTGGACGCTTTCGCTGCGCCTGCGGCCGGACGTGCCCGCGTCGTTCCTGGACGAGGTCCGCTTCCACCTCGGTCTCGTTGCGCGGTTGCCCGAAGATCCTGAGCTGGACATTGACTGGCCCTGCCTGGTCACGGAGCCGGACGATGCTCTGCCGGGCGGCGGTGTCCGGTCGTTGATCGCCCAGCAGCCGTACTCGAACCGGCCGGGCTCGTTCGGGTTGTTCGTGCGGACGTTTGTTCTCGACGATGCCATGTATGAGCTGATCTCGGTGGTGCCGGCCTGGTTGGCGCGGTGGTCGCTGACGCAGGGGTGGGTCGGTCAGGCGCGTGAGGAGCTGTCGCTGCACCCCTGATCGGCGACGCCGACCTCCTCGAGATCACCCCCGGCATGGCCGACCAGCGGCTCGGCTTCCTCGTCCCGGTCGCCTGATCAGCCTGCCTGACGCGGCTCAGTGCGCCGGCGGATCCGGCCACGGGCGGCGAGCCGGTCGAGGCGTCGTTGTTCCCGGCCGGCCCACCGCGCCACCCTGCCCGGGTCGAGGCGGCCGCCGTGGCCGACATGCAGCGACCCGGGGTTGAGGTCGAGCATCGCGCGCAGGCTGGCGAGGTTCGCCGCCGGGTCGTCGTGAAACGGCGGGTTCGCCGGCCGGCCGGTGATCGCCCCCAGGAACGAACTGGCGATCAGATCACCGGCCACCAGGTCACCGTCATCGGTGAGCACGGAGACCGACCCGGCGGTGTGGCCGGGCGTGGGCATGATGCGGGCGGCGACGCCGAGATCGTCGAGGCGCTGCGGGCCGTCGAGCACAAGATCCGGCTCCACCGCGTGGGTGGTGCGGTGCAGCGCGGGCAGCCGGCTCAGCAGCGCACCGAACGGGCCGGTCGGCAGATAGGGCTCGCGGGCCCGCCCGGCCCGGTACGGCTCCAGGTCCGCACGGTGGGCAGCGATCGGCGCGCCGGTCACCTCGCGGACGTGTGCCGCGGCTCCGAAGTGGTCGATGTGGGCGTGAGTGAGCACGATCAACGCCAGGTCGGCCGGGTCGACCCCGTGAGCGGCGATACCGTCGACGATCCGGTGTCCGCTGCCGGGAATCCCGGCGTCCACGAGGATCGGCCGGCGACCGAGCAGCAGGTAGGCGTTGATGGAGTGCCGGCCTGCCACCGGGATCGCACGCACGCTGACCCGACCGGAACGCACCGTCATCGCGCCACCGCCACGGCGAACGCCACGGCCAGCACTGTGACCGCAGCGGTGAGTACCGCCGCGATCGGACCGCGACGGTCCGCCGGCAACCGGCCGAGAAGCCGGGAGACACGGCCGAGTACGGCCAGCGGCGCCGCGGCGACCCAGATGTCGCGTTCCACCCGGCCACCGGCGAACCTCACCACCGCGGGCAGATGGCCGACCGCGCGCAGCAGTGGCCCGACCATCGCGCGACTGCGCGGGTGCTGTGGTTGCTGTCCGGCGGCGACCGCGGTCAGCGCAGCTCGCAGGCCGCGCTCGTCGTTGGCCCAGTGAGCGCGGAACCGGATCACACCGCCGGCGTCGAGCAGGTACGCCGAGTTGGGTTTCGGGCTCATCGCCCGGTGCAGGCCACCATCAAGATCGTCGACGGCCACCTCGAAGCCGGCCCCGTGATGGCGCCGCAGCTCCTCGGCGTGACGCCGTTTGTCCGCCACGGTCCCGGGCTGACCGAACCGCTCCCCCGGGTGCGCCTCCCGGGTGTTCACCAGGACGAACCGCACCCGGTCACCGAAGTCGCGGTGCAGCGCGTTCAGGATCGGCCCGGCGCTCTCGGTGACCGGGCAGGTCCGGGAGCCGAAGACCAGCAGCACCGGCAGCGGGCCGAGGCCGGCGTCGGTGAACCGGCCGCCGTCGACGGTGGGCAGGTCGAAAGCCGGCACCCGGTCGCCAGGGGCAGGCGCGTCCCGGTCGAAGGTCAGATCGTCGAGCAGCAGGGCGGTGCGGAACCGGGTGAACCGGTACTGCTCGCCCGCGGTGGTGGTTGTTGATGGCACAAAAATCTCCTCGGTATTTGACTGATCGGTCAACTCTTCGGGCATGAAGAAGCGGGCACGTCACTGAGCGATGCTCAGCGAGACGCCCGCAGCAGCAATCGGATGTCGGCTTTGGCCAGCAGGACAAGACTCGGGTCGTCGTGCGCTTTGGCCAGCAGCGCCAGCCCCTGCATCAGCGCCAGCACGCGGGTCGCGGCACTGGTGGACTCGATGTCGGCGGGCACGTCGCCGCGCCCCTTCGCCTCACTGATGGCCGTCGCGAAGTAGCCCATCCAGCCATCCAGCACCCGGCCGGCTCGGGCGCGGCCCTCCTCGCCGTGACCGGCGACCTCGGCGGCCAGGCCCCCGAGCGGGCAGCCCGGCGTGGCGCCGAACCGCTCCCGCATGAGCGAGAGCATCCGCCCGAAACTGTCGACGAAGCGGTCGATGCGCTCCAGCGGCGGCACATCCGCGGCGAAGGCCTCGTCGAGCACCGCGTGCATCATGTCCCAGTTGTGGTCCAGGACCGCTCCACCGAGAGCCTCCTTGGACGGGAAGAAATGATAAAGGCTGCCCTTGTGAACACCGGCAGCCTTGCAGACGTCCTCGGTGCTCACCTCGGCCAGCGACGCGCCATGCACCAGATCGCGCGCCACCGCGACGATCCGTTCCCGCGTCCCCTTGGCCATAGCCACCCCCGGCTTGACTGCTCGGTCAAAAGTTAGCCGTCGTTGACCAATCAGTCAAGTCGGTCCATGAACCCGACGGTACGACGCCCTCCGGCCGGCGCCTCCGCCCCTCGCCGGTCGCGGCGAGGACCACCGGGGCCAATGAGCAGGAGCACGCAGCGGCGGTCGCCGCTGTCGAGGACGACCGGGTCGGTCACGCCGCGACGGGCAGGTCGGCCAGCCGCCATTCGAGCATCCCGTCGGTCAGCCGGGCGGCGCGGCGGCCACGGACCGTGAGCAAGCGGACGGCGTCGTGGGCCAGCACGCAGTACGCACCGCGGCAGTAGGCCACGACCGCGACGTCGTCGGGCAGTTCGGCGAGCCGGTCGGGCAGCTGGTCCAGCGGGATCGAGACAGCGCCGGGGATGTGCCCGGCGGCGTACTCCTCGGCCGGGCGCACGTCGACGGCGACAACGTCCCCGGCGGCGAGACGACGTTGCAGCTCCTCGCGGCCGACGGCTTCGGTGTCGTCGTCACCGAGGTAGGTGTCGCGGGCGGCGGCGGCCGGCGTGAACCGGGTGCCGGCGACGTCGCGCAGCAGCGCGTACAGGGCGGCCACGTCCGGGCCGGCGAGCCGGTAGTAGATCTTCGTGCCGTCGCGGCGGGTGGTCAGCAGCCCGGCCTGACGCAGCTTCTGCAGGTGCGCCGAACAGGTGGTCAAACCCAGGCCGGCGGCACGGGCCAGGTCCTCGACGCTGCGTTCGCCTTGCGCGAGCAGGTCGAGCAGTTCGAGACGCTTGCCGCTGCCGAGAGCTTTGCCGACCTGCGCGAGCGCGTCGAACAGCCGGGCCTTGACGACCGGATCACCCATGACACTCCTCCAATGTTCTATGGAATATTGTAGTAGTGAAGGGGCGACGGCACGGTGCCACCCCCGGGTGAACTACGCGGTCCCCACGCGGCGACCGCCGTCGTGTCTTGCCCTTCGAAAGGAGAACTGCCGTGGATATCGCCTCGCGGCTGGTGCCGCTGGTCGATGAAGGCCTGGGCAACAGCGCCTACCTGCTCGACGTCGGCGACGGCCGGGCCCTGGCCGTGGACCCACCGCGCGACCTGAGAGCACTGCGGGCGGCGGCGGCCCGGCGCGGGCTGCGCGTGGCATGGGCGGCCGACACCCACCTGCACGCCGACTTCCTGTCCGGGGCCGTACAGCTGGCCGCCGACGCCGGTGCGCAGGTCCTCGCGTCCGCGGCGGGCATGCGCGCCTTCGACCACCGGGGCCTGGACGACGGCGACGAGACCGACCTCGGCGGGCTGACGCTGCGGGCGGTCGCGACGCCGGGGCACACCGACGAGCACCTGTCGTTCCTGCTGCTCGACGGTGCCGCACCGGTCGGGGTGTTCACCGGCGGATCGCTGATCGTCGGCTCCGCTGCCCGCACGGACCTGCTGGGCGAGAACCGCACCCGGGAACTGGCCCGGGCGCAGTACGCGTCGCTGCACCGCCTCGTGCAGCTGCCGGACGCCACGGCGGTGTGGCCCACGCACGGGGCGGGATCGTTCTGTTCGGCCCCGCCCGGCGCCGCCCGGACCTCCACCATCGGCCAGGAGAAGCTCGGCAACCCGCTGCTGGCCGCCGGTGACGTCGACACGTTCGTCGACCGGCTGGTGGCCTCGCTCGGCTCCTACCCGGCTTACTTCCGCCGGCTGGCCGAGATCAACCGCCGCGGACCCGCTGTCATCGGCGGCGGGCCGCAGCTGCCGGCGTTGTCCGTCGAGCAGGTCCGCCGCCTGGCCGCCGACGGTGCCGCGATCGTGGACGTACGGCCCGTCCCGGATGTGGCGCGCGGTCACCTGCCCGGGTCGGTGTCCATCCCGCTGCGAGCACAGTTCGCGACCTGGCTCGGCTGGGTCATCGAACCCGGCGTGCCCGTGGTCGTGGTCCGCAACCCCGACCAGGACCCGGCCGACATCCTGTGGCCGGCGCTGACCATCGGCGTCGAGCACATCGTCGGCGAACTCCACGGCGGCGTGCCCGCCTGGACCGCCGCCGGTGGCGACATCGTCACCACCCGCCTCGTACGCCCGGACCAGATCAACGCCCCGGTGCTCGACATCCGCCAGCGCTCCGAATACACCGCCGGGCACCTGCCCGCGGCCGTCCACCTCGAACTCGGCGAGCTCGCCGGCCGCACCGGCACCGCCCCGGCCGGACCGGCCGTCGTGATGTGCGGGCACGGCGAACGCGCCATGACCGCCGCCACCCTGCTCGAGCGTGCCGGCCGCCGGGACCTGGCCGTGCTCGTCGGCGGCCCCGGTGACTGGGCCGCCGCCACCGGCCATCACCTGCGGGAGGGCCAGTGAACCTCACCGGCCCGCCCCGGCTCGGGCTGACCGTCAACGCCGCCCAGTTCAGCCTGCTGATCGTCATCAACGCCCTCGTCGGCGGCGTGCTGGGCTCCGAACGCACCGTGCTCACCCCGCTCGCCGAACGCGAGTTCCACCTCGACGGCTACACCGCCGCGCTGACCTACATCCTCGCGTTCGGCGCCACCAAGGCCACCGCGAACTTCTTCGCCGGCACCTGGGCCGACCGCTACGGCCGCAAACCCGTCCTGCTCGCCGGCTGGCTGGCTGCCATCCCCGTCCCCGCAATGATCATCTGGGCGCCGAGCTGGGGATGGGTCGTCGCCGCGAACGTGCTGCTCGGCATCAACCAGGGCCTGTCCTGGTCGACCACCGTCATCATGAAAATCGACCTGGCCGGGCCCGAGCGCCGCGGCCTGGCCATGGGCCTCAACGAAGCCGCCGGCTACCTCGCCGTCGCCGCCACCGCCATGGCCACCGGGGCCCTGGCCGCGCAGCACGGGCTGCGCCCGGCGCCGTTCCTGCTCGCCGCCGCCTACATCGCCCTCGGTCTCGGCCTGTCGCTGGTGTTCGTCCGCGAAACCCACGGGCATGCCCAGCACGAAGCCACCACCCACCCCGGCACCGGACCCGCCGGCAGCCACGACCTCACCGCCCGGCACGTGTTCACCCTGACCAGCTGGCGCGAACCCGCCCTCGGCTCGGCCAGCCAGGCCGGGATGGTCAACAACCTCAACGACGGGCTCGCCTGGGGACTGTTCCCGGTGCTGTTCGCCGGGGCCGGGCTGTCGCTGACCCAGATCGGCACACTCGCCGCCCTCTACCCCGCCGTCTGGGGCCTCGGGCAACTCGCCACCGGACCCGCCTCCGACCGCTACGGCCGCAAACCGTTCATCGTCACCGGCATGCTGCTGCAGGCCGCCGCCCTCGCCCTCGTCGCCGTGGCCGACACCTTCCCCCTGTGGGCGCTCGCCGCGGTCCTGCTCGGCGCCGGCACCGCCGCGGTCTACCCGACCCTGCTCGCCACGATCAGCGACGTCGCCCACCCCACCTGGCGAGCCCGCGCCGTCGGCGTCTACCGCCTGTGGCGCGACGGCGGTTTCGCCGTCGGCGCCCTCCTCGCCGGGATCGTCGCCGACCTCGCCGGCGTCCGCGCCGCCGTCTGGGTCGTCGCCGCCCTCACCGCCGCGTCCGGGCTGCTCGTCTGGGCCCGCATGTACGAAACACATCCGCGGTCCTGACGCAAATGCCGTAGCGGCGTGCTGTGACCCGCGTCGATCGTCAGCCTTCCAGCCGAGTACCGGATATCTTGTCATGCAGTATATTGTGGTGATGGCAGCCAGGGCGATGACCGAACCGGCGTTCTTCATCCTCACCGCGCTGATCGACGCTCCCCGGCACGGTTACGGCATCGTCGGCGAGGTCGCCGACCTGTCCGCCGGCCGGGTCCGTCTGAAGATCGGCACGCTGTACGGGGTCCTCGACAGGCTGGTCACCGACGGCCTGGTCGAGCTGGACCGGGAAGAGCCGCACCAGGGCCGGCTACGCCGCTACTACCGGCTCACCGAGCGCGGTCTTGACGCGCTGACCACCGAGGCGACCCGGCAGGCCGCAAACGCCGAGGCCGCCACTCGACGGCTGGCGGCACATCGCCCCGCCACATCGGGAGGTCTGTGATGAGCAGTCTGCTGGAGGACCGGTATCGGCTGATTCTGCGGATGCTGCCACCCGACTACCGGCAGGCGTGGGAGGAGGACATGGTCGCCTCGTTCATGCAGGCCGCCTACGCAGCCGCACCCGACGACGTCGAGGGTGTGGAGATCAGCAGGCCGAGCGTCGCCGAGACGGCCAGCATCGCGGTCCTGGCGCAGCGGGTGCGCCTGGGTGGGGCCGGCGCTGCCCCCCGCCCGTTCGTCTGGGGTGAGGCAGTGCGGCGCGTCGCACTGATCGGCCTGCTCGCCCACGCGATCGGCGCGCTGGTCGGCGTCCTGTACGCGATCTGGACCTTCGAGCAACTGGATGGTGTCATTCCGCTGACCGATGGCGAGCCACTGTTCGCCGATCCCTGGGTGGCACTGTGGAGTCTCACCGGCCTGCTGTGGCTCCCGCCGTACCTGTCAGCGGTGCACGGCCATCATCGCGCGGCCCGCACCCTGGCCGTCATCGCCTTCCTTCCCGTGATGATCAACAGCGTCGTGGGTATGACCAACGGCCTGGATGGGTTCTCCCCGGTGGGGGTGTACTGGCTGCTCTTCGGCGCCCTGCCCGTGCTGGCCATGGCCGCCTTCGGGGCGGACGCGCCGCGCGTGCGCGCCCGGCCGTGGCTGATCGCGCTGCCGGTCGGCGTCGTGGCCGCCGTGGCGGCCACCGCCGCCCTCGCCGTCCTGGCCGCCCAGCCCCGGGTCGACCAGAATGATCTACTCCCGCTCCTGGTCCTCACCGATCAGGCCGGCCTCTGGTGCGCCGGACTGGCCGGCGCCGCCGTGGTGCACCTGAGCATCGAGCACCGCCGGCCCCGGCGGATACCGGTATGGCCGCTGGCGCTGGCGCTGCTCATCCCGCCGGTTCTCATCCTGCGGGTGATCACGCTGGTGAGCTATCTCCGCTTCACCGCGACCACCGACATCACCCTGCCCGTCGTGATCGGCGCCCTCCAGTGCGCGGCGCTGGTGGTCACCGGCGCGATGGTGGCGCGCGTCGCCGCCCGAAGGCTGCGGCGCCTGCCCGCAACCACCGAACCCGCACAGGGCCAGACCGCCCCCACCGTCATCTGACGCCTGGACGGAGCCGAGCCGGGTGCGTCCGTCGTTGAGGTGACGCTCGACCCACCGGCTAAGTGACGGGATCGCTCGGCGACCGTTCGAGAGCCGCACGCCGTGCCGTGCGGAGAACGGGCGTGCTGAGCGCTGGTCCATCGACAGCCGCGGTCGGCGTGGAACACCAGCCCGCGGGCGGGGCGACGCCGGGTCGTCCCATCGGGAGTTAGCCCGCCTCGGACCGCCCGCAGTAACAGCCCCACTAGGCTGCGGCGGTGATCGTCGACGCAGCGCAGTGGTCCCGTCTTGATGCCGAGGCTGCCGAGCAGGTGGCGAAGTCGATCGCCGTGCGCTCCGGCGCCAAGTTGGCGGAGGTCCGACCGCACGAGTACGCCGGTCGCCGCGGACCGGTCGCAATCTTCGTGGTGGGCGGCAAGCAGTTCGCGTTCGTGCCGGGCGGTGAGGTGACGGTGGGCTTCGACGGCCATCGTTTTGAGCCGACCCCGCAGCAGGAGGCCAGCTTCACGGAGGCCGGCCTTGAGGGGGACATCCGGGAGTTCACCGACTCGGTCACCTCGCGCCTGCGGACCGTGGTGGTGCCGCCGCTGCTGGTGGCGGCGGAAGCTGTCGAGGCGGGCGCCGTCGCGGTGCCGCCCGACCATCCGGACATCGTGCGACGCGTCGACCGGATCCGGCGCCGGCCACGACCGGCGGCAGAACCCGCGCCGGGGCAGGTCGAGTGGTCGGGCACCGCCCGCGCGATCCTTCGACCGGACTGGACGGTCGAGGCCGCCTGGTTGCTCGGCAGCCCCTCCTACAACGGCGAGGTCGCCCGGCTGGCCGGGCTGGGGCAGCGGCTGCTGACACCGGACGAATGGGAACACGCGTGCGGCGCCGGCGCCACGACCCTGTTCCGATGGGGAGCCGCCAATCCGGACAGCGACCCGTGGTCGGCGGCGACGGGCCCGCACCGCGGGCCCAATCTCTTCGGCCTGAGCATCGGGCAGGACCCCTACCGCGAGGAGCGCACCTCGGTTCGCGACGTGGTGTGCGGGGGTGACGGCGGGAGCGTCGTTTGTGGTGGTGCCGGCAGCTTCCTGTCCTGGCTGACGATCGCTACCGCGTATCGCGACCTCCACTATGCGGCCGAGGTGGCGAGCGACGACAGCTTCGGCACGATGCGGCTCCGCCCGGCGATTCCGTTGGTGTGAAACAGGTCTGCGGCAGGCGACTCACGGCAGATCCGCACGCCCGCTCACGCCGACGTGGCCGGCGCCGGCGGGAGTCAGCGTCGGGGCAGGACGAGGAGGGTGAGTGAGTCTGCCGGGTAGGTCGCCTCGATGGTGCCCCGGTTCGCGGCCACATCGTCGCCGCGCACGATCGAGGTCAGGTCGGCCGGGCCGTAGGTGTAGCGCTGCGCCGTACCGTTGCGGTTGACGCCGGTGATCGACAGGGCCGAGGTCAGGTCCTCGCTCGTCTTGTTGATGACCATCAGGGTCAGCGCCTTGTCGGAGGAGCGCTGCGCGGCGAACACCGACAGCTGCCCTTGGTCGCTGCTGGTCGCCGACACGCTGACGTCGCCGAAACGGCCCCCCGCGCCGTCGTAGTTGCGGTACATCCGGAATGCGAAGGCGCCGGGCTGTTGCGGCTGCGGTTCACCCCACATGGTCGCGAGGTCGAGCGCCTCGCGCCCGAAGATGCCGAGGACCTCGGCCTGCGTCAGGGCACCGTTGATGTGGTCGAGCGCACCGAAGTTGTACTCGGTGATGGCGGTCTTCGTGCCGGGGTAGTACCCGGCGATCCAGTCCTTCATCGTCCGGATGAACTGCAGCGGCGGGGCGTTGACGCCGGTGGGGCCGATCCACGATTCCTCGACGTACGTCGGGTCCCACAGCGAGCGGGTGGACCGCAGCCGCAGCGCGTTGGCGTCCGGGTCTGTGCCACCGCCGATCTGCGGGTAGTAGTGCTGGTCGAAGTAGTGCAGGAAGCGCCGTCCGCCGTGGGCGTCGCTGAAGTCCTTCATGTTCTTGAGGTACCACTGGGACAGGTTCAGCCCGCCGTGCGCGGCCGCGTCGGCGCCCAGCGCGCACCCGTCCACTCCCGACGAGATCCACTCGCAGTAGCCCCAGCCGGACGGACCGAGCACGGCGGCGGTCGGATCGGCCTTCTTGATGGCCGCGGCTGTCGCTGTGCCCTTGCTGCCCAGCTCGTCGTAGGTCACCAGCTCGGGGTGCACGTCACGGTGCGTGGAGGCCCACAGCACCGGCTCGTTGTCGAGCTCGTAGATCTTCACACCGCCCTGCGCCGCCGTGCCGAACCGGCTCACCAGGTGCGACACCATCTCGCCGTCGAACGACGCGTCGGCCGGGACGGAGGTGTCCGTCGGGTCGGCCCCGGTCAGGTTGGTGTCGTTGAGCCGGCCGTTGCCGCAGTTCGGGTCCCACTGGTCGAAGCTGTCCTGCTCCGGGAACCGGGTCGCCGGAAAACCACAGGCGAACGGGTGCTCCCGCGGTGAGTCCTTGGCGACCCAGCCGACCATCGGCACAGTGACGATCTGCTTGGCCCCGCGGGCCCGGCTCCGCTCGACGAACGCCTCGACCGTGTTCTCCGGACCGGCCACGATGTTCTCGAAGAACCAGTCGCTACCGGTGTTGTAGGTCTGGTTCTTGAAGTTGTAGCGGCTGCTGGCGTTGCCACCCCAGCGCGCCACCGGCAGGCCGATCTCGGCGGCGAACGCCGGCTCGGCACCGTTCATGCCATAGATGTCCGGGCTGATCCGGTGCCGGGCGGCGGACACGTCGACCGACAGCGTGAGCGTGGCGGCCGCCGCGGCCGGCGCCGGGACGACCTGGGTGGTCACCACCGTCGCCACCAGGGACAACGCCACCCCGGTTGCCGTGGCCCGGCGCAACCTCCGCTGCCGTCGAGCGCGCATGACAGACCCCCACCATCGATCATCCATCGACAAACGTCGAGCTAAGCTTTGCCGGGCGGCACCTCCGCAGTCAAGCGGCGACGGTGTACGTGCGGAACCGGACCGGCGCCTGCCGGGCGGAGGCGGTCTATAGTGGACGGGTGCTGGGAGTCGTCGCGGCCGCGCTTGGCGGGCCTGAGGTGTTGCAGGTGACTGAACTGCCCGAGCCCGAGGCGGGGCCCGGGCAGGTGGTGGTCCGGACCCGCGCGGTCTGTGTGCACCCGGCCGACATCGCCGCCACCACCGGAGAAATTCCCCGCGGGCCGGTGCCGCCGCCGTTCCTGCCCGGGTGGGACATCGCCGGCGAGGTGGCCTCGGTCGGCCCCGACACCGCAGGGTTCCGGGTGGGTGATCGTGTCGTCGGGATGATTCCGTGGTACTCGACCCGGGGTGCACCGGGTGGTTATGCCGAGTTCGTGGCCGCCGACGCGGACTGGCTGGTGCCGTTGCCGGACGAGCTCGACTTCGTGTCCGCGGCCACGGTGCCGCTCAACGCCCAGACCGCACACCAGGGGCTGTCACTGGTGTCATTGGCCATGCTGCCGGCCGGCAGCAGCATTCTGGTCACCGGCGCCAGCGGCGGTGTCGGCGGCTTCGCCACCCAGCTTGCCGTTCAGGGCGGCTACCGTGTCCTGGCACAGGCCAGCCACGGGGACGAGCAATGGGTCCACGGTCTCGGCGCCCACGAGGTAGTTTCCCGTTCCGCCGATCTGGCCACGGTGGGGCCGGTGGCCGCGGTGTTCGACGCGGTCCCCATCGGCGAGGCGGCGGCCGCCGCCGTCGAGGACAACGGAGTCGTGATCACCACCCGGCCCACACCGGCCATCGTTCCGGCCCGTGGTGTGCGCCAGGAGCTGCAACTCATCCGGCTCGACCGCGAACTGCTGGCCGACCTGGTGGGGCAGGTGGCGGCGGGACAGCTGCGCACGCGAGTGGCGGCCACGATGCCGTTGACCGAAGCGGCCGACGCCCACCGGCGGGTATCGGCCGGTGGCCTGCGCGGAAAGCTCGTGCTGACGGTGGGCTGAGCGAGGCCGCGGCGCCGCGGGGCCGGCAGGAACGCCGGAACGACGTTCCTGGTGATCCCGTCACCAGGAACGTCGTGCGCCGTTCGGCAGGCGCTACGAGGCGAGCTTGATGTAGTAGCGCGCCACGCCTGTGCTGTTGAGGCGCCGTTTCGCGAAGACGCCGTCGCGGCCGCCGTTGGGGTTGGTGACGTTGCCCTCGATGGTGTAGTAGTAGCCGTTCCCGACGGACGTGATGATGGCCAGGTGGTCCCAGACGCTGTCGCCGTCCCACTTGTAGGCCACCAGGTCCCCGGCGCGCGGTCCCGATCCGGGCGCCAGTCCCTTTCTGCGTGCGGCCGCGTCGCTGACCCAGTCGCCCACCCAGGCGCTCTTCTCGGTCGAGGCGCCGGCCATCCAGGAGACCCAGGTAACGAACGCCGCGCACCACGAGGTGGTCGCCGTGTCATGGCTGCCGAGGCCGGGCTGACTGAAGTACTTGTTCGCGGCTGCGGTGCCCTCCAGGGTGCCGATCTGGCCCGCGGCGATCTGGTAGATCGTGGCGTAGGGCACCGACGCCTGGGCGGGCGCACCCACGAGCAGCGTCGCCACCATGCCGACGATCCCGGCCACGGCGGCCACGGCGCTCTTCCGGATACGAATGGATGACATTTCGATTCTCCGATCGATGAGGGGTCAAGAGATGAGGTGACTGCGTCGGGGCGGACGCCGGGCGACGCTCGTTGTCATGTCGTTTGAATGATTCCGATCTGCATGGAGGCGGAGATCTCCTGACGCAGCGGGACGTCGTAGGCACCGCCGTAGACGTTGATCCAGACGCCCGGGGAAACGGAGGCCGGCGGCGCGAAGCAGACCGAATAGCTGGATGCCCCGATGCCCGACGCGGCACACGAACCGTTGCTCACCCGGTCACTCGTGATGACCGCCGAGGCCGACCTGGTCGCCGTCGACCGGTTCCGGACGAGGACCGCACCCTGGTAGTAGCTGCCGCCGTTGTCGATGATGCAGGCCTGGATGGAGAACACCCGGCCGTTTGTCGTGGCACCGCAATACCACTTGTCGGTGATGGCCGGACTGGTCCGCCAGCCGACCGGCGCAGCCGCCTCCGCCGGTGCCCCCAGCAGCAGTGTCGCGCCGGCGGCGGTACACATGACGATGCTGGTCATGAGCTTTTTCATTCCGTCACTCCCCTGAAATTGGTATTCCGCACCGGCCGGCCGCCCGCCGTGCACATACCTGCGACAACCGTGACGGTCGCCTATGGCTGTCGGGATCCCGCCGGGACGATGGCCACATCCTGACCGGACCGGCATGTGGATCGGCTGTGGAAATGCTGCGGCCCGCCTGGTCCCCCCGGATCTGCCCCTCGGCTGGTGCCTGAATGGCCGGACCGAGCTGCGGAAACACCGCTTCGGCCGGCCGTGCCGCAGCATTTCCGCAGCCGATCCGCAGGTCCGGTTTCCTACGCTCCGGCCAGCGGGTGGCCCACCGGCAAACGCGCACGGATCGTCACCGTCACCACAGGAGGAATGACATGAGCAGGCTCAGCAGGACGGCTACCAGGACCATGGTGATCGCGGCGGCGGCAGCTCTGGCGGGCGGATTGACAGCCATCCCGGCCCAGGCGGCGTCCAGCGGCGGCGGATGCACCAACCGGTCGGCCGGCGGCACCACGATCAGCGCCTGCATCTCGTACTCGGCGGACTTCGTCCGCCCGGACTACTACGTCGATGTACGAGGCGCCGACTGCAAGGGCGTCACCTGGTACATGATCGACAACGGGTCCGTGCGGCAACAGGGCATCGGCACGTGCAGCAGGGGCCACTGGGGTCCGTACCCGTGGTTCGTCGCCACGATCACCGGCAGCCACTACTACTACATGAAGATCGTCGCGAACACCGGACCGACGGTGTACTCCCCCAACCTGTACGTCTCCCCATAGCCCTGTCCCGGAGCGACGGGTATTTCGCGGTTCACGTCGTCCGCGCACCCTCCAGTCTGGCTCTGACGCCGGCGGCATCGGGGTGGTCGAGGTCGTCGAGAATGGTCAGTGCCTGCTGGTACGCGGCGTCGGCGGCGCACCGGTCGCCGGCGGCGCTGTACGTGTCGCCGAGACTTACCCGTACGGTCGCCTCGTAGTACCGATCGCCCAGTTCCCGGTACATGTCCAGCGCGCGCTGGTAACACTCGACTGCGGCGGCGTACTCGCCGCGAATGTGTCGGGTGTAGCCGAGACTGTCCCAGGTGGTGGCCTGCCCCTGCCGGTCGCCGGTGCGCCGGTGCAGGGCCAGAGCCAGCCCGCACCGGCGCAGCGCCGTGCGGTGGTCTCCCAGTTGGGCATACAGCCAGCCGATGTTGTTCAGCGAGTTGGCCTGGCCTGGCTCGTTGCCGGCCTGCCGGTAGAGATCGAGGGCTTCCTCAGCGTGGCGCAGCGCGTCGCTCAACAGCCCTTGCCGCACGTAGACCTCACCGAGGTTCAGGTGCGCGTGGGCCTGGCCGACCTGATCGCCGATCGCCGTATGCAGCTCGACCGCCTCCTTCAAGGAGCTTTCGGCCTCGTCGTAGCGAGCCAGCCGGATCAGTGCCAGGGCGAGCGCGCGATACGCCGCGGCTTGCGCGTCGCGTTCGCCGGTGCGAAGGGCCGCGGCCAACCCTGTCTGCTGGGCCGCGAGCCACTCCCGCCAAAGTCCCTGCCATTTGAAGTATGTCCGGAACGTCGCGGCCAGTTGCCAGGCATGCTGGTCCAGGCCCCAGGTGGCGGCCAGGTCGACCGCCGCCAGGAGAACCGAACGCTGCGCGCCGAACCAGGCCCGGGCCCGTTCACGATCGGCGATCTTCTCCGGCTCGACGCCCGGTTGGGTGCGCACCATGGTGAATCCGGTGCCGGCAGGCTGCAACTGCCGTTCCGCGGCGTACGCGGTGTGCAGATAATGGTCGAGCACCCTGCGGATCGCGGCCAGACGCTGCTCGTACCCGTCGTGCAGCTTCACCAACTCGAGCGCGTATGCGCGCAGCAGGTCGTGGAACGCGTACCGGCCCGGTCCCGTTTCGATGATCAGGTGTGCGCCGACCAGTTCGGCCAGCGATGCGCGTACGCGCGAGACGGGCAGCCCGGCGAGACTGGCCACGGCGGGCTCCGCCGTCGCCGGGCCGGGCGCGAGGGCCAGCAACCGGAACAGCCGGGCCGCGCCGTCGCTGAGGATCTCGTACGACCAGGAGAACACCGTCCGCACGTCAGCGGCGGGATCGCCGGAGGAGAACGCATCCAGGGTGTCCGGAGCCTGGCGCAGCTGCGCCGCTATCGCCGTGAGCGGGCGCCGGGGCTGAACGACCGCCTGGGCCGCCACGATGGCCATGCCCAGCGGCAGCCCGGCGCACCGGCTGATGATCTCCTCGACCGCCTGGGGTTCGGCCGCCAGCCGCGCTTCGCCCAGGCGGCGGGACAGCAGGTCGTACGCCTCGTCGTGGGTGAACAAAGCCAGTTCGACATGGTGGATGCCGCCGGTGGCGACCAGCCCGGCCAGGCGATTGCGACTGGTGATCAGGACCAGGCAGCCGGGCGTGGCCGGCAGCAACGGTCGGACCTGCGCGCTGTCGCGGGCGTTGTCCAGCACGACCAGCACCCGCCGGCCAGCGAGCAGGCTTCGGTAGAGTCCGGCCTTCGCGTCCAGGCTCATCGGAATGCGCCCCGGCGGCACGTCGAAGGCATCCAGGAAGGTACGCAGGCCCTCGCCGGGCTCCACCGGCGCACCAGCGGGGTCAAATCCCCGCAGGTCAAGGTACAGCTGGCCGTCCGGGAACCGATCGGACATCCGGCGCGCCGCTCGCACGGCCAGGGTGGTCTTGCCGACGCCCGCGGCGCCCGAGACGGCGCAGATCACCGTCGTCCGGTCCGTGTGGTCGGCCGGCAGCGCGTCCAGTCGCGCAAGCTCCTCCACCCGGCCGGCGAATCCCGGTACGCCCACGGGTAGCTGGACGGGCACCACGGCCGCCGGCGTCGGGGTGGGCGCAACGGCCGCGGCGAGCTCGCCGCGCAGTATCGCCTCGTACAACTTCTGCAGGTCGGCGCTCTGGTCAGTGCCGTACTCGTCGGCCAGCCGACGCCGGTGCGTCCGGCAGAGCTCCAGCGCCTCGCTGGGCCGGCCGGCGGTGATCATCGCGCGCATCAGGGCCGCGGTCAGTGGTTCCAGCAGCGGGTGCGCCTCGGCCAGTTCGGGCAGCATGCCGAGCACTTCTCCGGGGTTTCCGACCCGTACCTCGGCCTCGGCCCAGGCCGCGACCGCGTCCAGCCGTTCCCGGCCGAGATGTTCCCGGATCCGCTCGGCCCAGTCGCCGGCCAGGCCGGTGAGCGGCTCGCCGCGCCACAGTGCGATCGCCTGCCGCAACAGCTCCGCCCGCTGCTGGTCCGAGCACCCGGCGTCGCGGGCCTGGCGGACGAGGCGGCGGAACAGGTGCAGGTCGACCTGGTTCCGATCGACGTCCAGCCGGTACCCACCCGGAAACTTGACCACCGCCACCGACGACCCGGCCGTGGCGGCCCGTTCGAGGACGCGCCGGATCCGGCTGACGTGGCTGCCGAGTGTCCTGATCGCATGCCCGGGCGGGCTCTCGCCCCAGACCCGTTCCACCAGGGTTGTCGACGGGACCACCCGGCCCGCGTCGACCAGCAACGCCGCCAGAACGGTGCGGCGGCGGGGCTCGCCGATGTCGAACACCAGCCCGTCGGCCCGCACCTCCACCGGTCCGAGCAGCCGTATCTCTGTCCCCATATGCCCCGTCCAGCCGACCCGCACCAGCTCCATCGACAGTAGTCGACCTCAAGGCCGGGCGACGGTCATCCGCACCGCGGCGGGCACCCCGAAAGCCGGTAGCAGCCCTTGCCCGGTGCATCGCGCGCAGACTACGGGAGCGCTCCCATGCTAGCTTCCTCGTATTCACCGTGATCGCTGCGTACCGGGGGGCGCTGTGTCCGATGTGGTCACCGAGCCGGCAACGAGGTCATCGGTTGTCCGGGTCCTGCGGCACGAGTGGACCGTCGCCACCGTCGGCTCGGTGCTGCTCGCGATCGTCATGGTGTGGCTGCTCCCGCCGTACGCGAGCCGGCTCGTCACCGGCGGCGTCAAGCAGGAGACCATCGCCGACCCGGTGCACACCATCATCGGCGACACCGGTGACCCGCCGGCGCAGGCCTGGCTGGTCGCCTGGAACGGCCAGTCCCTGCGGCACGGCCTGCGCGGATGGTGGCACACCAACGCGTTCTACCCCGACTCCTTCGGCCTGGCGTACACCGACACGCTCTTCGGGTACGCGCCGGCCGGGCTGATCGGCCAGGGCGTGACGGCCGCCGTGCTGCGCTACAACGTCCTGTTCGTGCTGACCTTCGCGCTGGCGTTCCTCGGCGGCTACGCGATGCTGCGCCAGCTGGGCGCCGAACGGGTGGCCGCCGCGCTGGCCGGCGCCGCTCTCGCCTACGCGCCCTGGCGCTACGACCACGCCGGTCACCTGAACATCATGTCCACCGGCGGCATCACCCTCGCCGTGGCGATGCTCGCCCGCGGCCACGGCTGGTCACTGACCCGCGGTCACCGCGGCGAGCGGATCCGGCCCGGCTGGGCGGTGGCCGGCTGGCTGGTCGCGGCCTGGCAGGTGAGTCTCGGCTTCGCCATCGGTATCGGTTTCGTCTACCTGCTCGCCGTCGCCTGCCTGTGCGCGGCGATCGGCTGGCTCGTGCGGGGGCGCCCGCCACTGGGCCGCCGGCTGATCCTCGCCGACCTCGCCGGCGGGCTGATCTTCACCGCGGTCACCGCCTTCTTCGCGTACGGCTACCGGCAGGTCCGCGAGCTGTACCCGGAGGTGGCCCGGTCCTGGGACTACGTTGCCGTGTTCTCGCCGACACCGCGCGGCTTGCTCGTCGCACCGCAGTACTCCCTGCCCTGGGGCACCCTGCACAACGACGCCCGGGCCGCCCTCGGCAGCGCCGCGAACGAGAAGGCGCTGCTGTGCGGGTACGCGCTGTATCTCCTGGCGCTCGGCGGGCTCTTCCTCTCGGCGTGGTCGGTGCGGCAGCGCCTGCTTCTTCTCGCCGGCGCGGTCCTCGGGATCCTGTTCGCGCTCGGTACGAACGGACCCACGTACCGCTTCCTGCATCTGTACGTGCCCGGCTTCGACGGCAGCCGTACCCCCGGCCGGTTGATCCTTTGGCCGACCATCTGCCTGGCGGTCCTCGCCGCCGGCCTGCTCACCGAGCTTGCCCGGGCGGCCCGGGCGGCGACGCTGCCGCAGTGGCAGACGATCGCCGTCCGGGTCCTGACCATCCCACCGTTGCTGCTGGTCCTCGCCGAGGGCATGCCGGACATGGATCACCCGGACACGCCGGTCGCACCCGCCGCGTTCGCCATGGCATCGGCACCGGTGATGGTGCTGCCCTCCGACGAGGGCGTCGACACCAACGTCCTGCTCTGGTCGACCGACGGTTTCCCGCTGATGGTCAACGGGTCGTCCGGCTTCAACCCGCCCAACCACCAGGCGCTCCGCGACCTGATGCAGACCTTTCCCAGCGAGCCGAGCCTGGAACGGCTACGCCGGCTCGCTGTCCGCTGCGTGGTCGTGGTGCGCGACCGGGTCCACGGCACGCCGTACGAGGCGGTGCTGCAGGCACCGACCCCGCCCGGCGTCATCCGGCAGGACATCGGCCCGGACGTCCTCTACACCATCACACCGGTCACGACCTGATCCATCGCTGGTTGCTGCCGCCGTTGCAGGTCCACAGGCCGACGGTCGTGCCGTTGGCCGTCGCCGCGCCGGTCACGTCCAGGCACAGGCCGGACTGGACGCCGGTGATGGTGCCGTCGGCGTTGATCCGCCACTGCTGGTTGGCGCCACCGGTGCAGGACCAGATCCGCACCTGGGCGCCGGCGGAGGCGTTCGCAGCGTCGAGGCACTTGGTGCCGTACACGGTCAGCTGGTTGCTCGAGGTAACCGTCCATCTCTGGTTGGCGCCGCCGTTGCAGTCCCAGATCTGCACGACCGCACCGTCGGCCTGGCTCTGGGCGTTGACGTCCAGGCAGCGGTTGGCGCCCGCGCCGCGGATCTCACCGGTGGGAGTCGTGCCGCCCCCGAGCGGGGTGATGGACAGGTTGTCGAACTGGGCCGTCACGCCCTGGCCGGTGGCGTAGCCGATCTGGCCGGCGACCCACGCCGAGTCCGAGACGCTGCCCACGGTCGTGCCGTCGACGGCCGCGGTCAGAGTGCTGCCGTTGAGCGTCAGGGCCAGCTTGTGCCAGCGGCCGGTGCCCAGGGCCGCCGTGGTCCCGCCGGCCAGGGTGCGCTGGTTGCCGGCGGTGTTGTTGCTGCGGATCGACCACGAGCCGTTGTCGGCCACCCGCAGGTAGTAGGCGTTGAGGTTCTGCGGGCCGTCGTGGTTGTAGTTGCCGGCCCGGCCGACGAGCTGGGCGTAGCCGCTCTTCTCCAGCATGACGTCGGTGGACACGGTGTAGTTGCGCCAGTTGACGTCACCGAGCAGGGTGAACGGCTCGGCGTGGCCGGAGGTCCAGAAGATCGGTGCCTGTTCCGACATCTGGCGGATGCACTGACCGGTACGGCCACCGCCGCACGCGGCCACCTCGAACGAGCCCTGGTGGTCCGACAGGTACTTCGCCTGCCGGCCGGTCGGGTAGCCGTCGAAGTCGTCGGCGTACGGCAGCGCGAGAGCGCCCTGCGCGGGGCTGGTCGCCGTGCCCTTGCCCGCTGTGGTGGTGGTCGTGATGCTGTAGACGTAGCCGGGCTGGACGGTCAGCGAGTACGAGCCGTTCGACGGCGTGATGTCGGTGCGCCGGACGAAACGGTCGGCCGGGTTGCTCGACCTGACGTTGGTGGACCACACGCGCACGGTCCCGGTCGACAGGCCGCCGGTGACGCTGAACTGGAGGTCCTGGGCCGAGCCGGCGTCCATCGTCTCGATGACGGTGCTGTAGTCGCCGTTGGTGGGAGACCTCAGCGAGACGTAGCTGCCGTTGTTGCGGTTACCCCCGAGGTATCCGGAGGCGCTGTCGAGATAGCGCCATCCGGGTGCGGTGAACTGGGTCGTGTGGGCCATGACCCAGGTGCTCGTACCGATCGAGTAGTAGCCGGACCAGGGTTGCGGCGCCATGGCCACGCCCGTGGTGGCCCAGGGGATGTTCGGGGTGATCGCGGCGATGACCGGCCAGTTGAGGTACGCGGTCATCTTCCCGTCGAGGTAGTCGCGGTTGATGCCGCGGGCCAGCGCCGGCGCGCCCGCGTGGTGGTCGTCGGAGCCGTTCTCGCTGGCCCACAGCGTCTTGCCGGAGTTCACCGCGTTGGCCGAGCTCGGGCAGGAGGTCTGCGCGCTGCGGTAGCCGCAGACATAGTGGCTGCCGACCACCGAGATGGCCGCGCCGAACGCCGGGTCGCGCAGCGCGTCGTCCGCCGAGCCCCAGCCGAAGTCGTCCGACGCCACGATCTTCACGCCCGCGTACCCGCGTGCGTTCAGGGCCGAGCGCAGGTTCTTGTACCAGGTCAGGTCCCGGCCGCGCTCGTTCCAGCCGCCGAGGTAGTCGATGGTCAGGCCGTGGGAGGTGGCGCAGCCGAGCCACGCGATCAGGTAGTCGATCGAGTCGTTGGACCAGAAGTTGCCGTTGCCGATCCAGCCCGGCGCGCCCCAGGACAACCCGACGAGCTTGATGTTCGGGTTACGCGCCTTGGCCTGGCCCATCATCCACCACTCGTACCCGCGGTCGCAGTTCACGGCGCCCCGGGTGTGCTCGTGGCTCGGCTCGGCGCCGGAGGTCGAGTTGGTGTCTCCCCCGATCTCCACCTTCATGATCTGCATCGCCGCGCCGTAACCCGGCTTGAACAGGTAGTCGAGGATGTCGCTGCGCTGTGGTTCGGGATAGTCGAACAGCAGGCGGCTGTTGCCGCCGCCGCCGCTGATCGCGCCGACGCCGTCGAACACCCGCCCTCCCGACGAGCCGTTGATGGTGACGGCCGTGGCGGCCTGCGCCGGGGCGGGGTACGCGACCAGTGCGCCGGCCAGTGCCAGCAGCAGGCTCGCGGCCGCTGCCCAGCCGCGACGCAGCCGGCGGTTCGACCGGTCGACCTCACGTGTTGTCATCAGAATGCCTTTCTCCGTGCGGGCCGGGTCAGGCGAGCTTGACCAGGCGCCAGACGTTGTCGGCGGAGCCGTTGTCGGGGTCCTGGACGACCTGGGTGCCCCAGGTGGCGGCGCCGTTGAGGATGGCCAGCAGCTTCCCGCTGTTGACGTTGCGGATCTTGTAGGTGCCGTTGCCGAGGTCGACCAGGGTCCAGCGATGGTCGGCGGTGCCGTTGTCCGACCACTGCAGAACCCGGGCGTTGTCGGCGGTCGACATGTTCTCGACGCCGAGAACCTTGCCGCTGTTGACGTTGCGGAACCTGACCGCGCCGCCGTCGGTGATGGTGACCCAGTTGTGGTCGGCCGTCCCGGTGTCGCCCCAGGCCACGGCGAGCCCACCGTCGGCGGTGGACATGTCCTGCACGCCCAGGACCAGGCCGGTCCCGACGTTGACCAGCTTGTAGGTCTCGGTGCCCCCGCCACCGGTGGCGTTCCAGTAGACGGTGTAGTTGAAGCCGTGCGCGTCGTGGAACGGCCCGATGGCAACGGTCGTGCCGTTGGCCGTCGCGGTGAAGCTCAGGCTCGACGTGCTGGTCCTGGCGATGGACGAGACCGTCAGCGACGGCGGCGAGGACAGTGCGGTGGTGCCGTAGTTGCCGCAGAGCACCGCCGGCCCGTAGGTGATCGCCTGGACGTTGGCGTTGTCGTTGGCGGCCAGCATGACGACCCGCATCGGCAGCTTGACCGTCAGCGTGTCCCCCGCCGCCCAGGCCCGGGTGACGGTCGCGTAGCTGCCCGGCGTCGCGGTGACTGCCTGGGTGACCCCGTTGACGGCGAGGACCGGGTTCTGCGTCCAGGACGGGATCCGTACCCGGATGCTCCAGGTGCCGCTCATGGTGCCGGACAGGGTCAGGGTGGTGGTGTCGCTGACCGGGTACGTCGTGGACTGGGTCACCGTGATGCCGCGCTGCGACCAGTTCAGCGTCGAGGGCACGAAGAGGTTGACGGTCAGGGTGGTGCCGGCGAAGAAGTAGACGGAGTCCATCAGCTTGGTGTTGGTCTCGATGCCGGTGCCCTGGCAGCACCAGAACGAGTTGTAGTCGGTCGAGTAGGTGCCGCCGCCCCAGGCCGGGCCGACCCCGCGCCGCCCGCCGGGCCGCAACGGGGTGAAGTAGGTGACACCGCCGTGGCTGTCGGCCGGGTTCTGCGCACCGATCAGGTGGTTGAGCAGCGCCCGCTCGTAGTAGTCGAAGTAGCCGGCGTTGTTCGGGTCGAGCAGCCACAGCTCCCGGGTGAGCTTGAGCATGTTGTAGGTGTTGCAGTGCTCGCAGGTGTCGTTGCTCAGGTAGCCGGCGATGGCGTTCGGGGCGCGGAAGTGCTCGGCCTGGCTGTTGCCGCCGATCGCGTAGGTGTGCGCCCGGGTCGTGATGGCCCAGGCGTTGGCGGCGATGTCGCGGTAGCGGGTGGTGCCGGTCGCCTTGTACTCGCGCGCCGCGCCGACCCACTTGGGCACCTGGGTGTTGGCGTGCTGGCCGTTGAGCTGGTCGGTGTTGGCGGCCAGCGGGTTGAACGCGGCCTGGTGGTCGAAGCGCTGGGCGACGGTCAGCCAGCGCGCGTCGCCGGTCTGCTGGTAGATGTCGGCCAGCACGTCGTTCATGCCGCCGAACTCGGTGCCCAGCATCGCCTGCAGCTGGCTCCCGCTCAGCCGGGCGGTGCGGCTGTCGACCCAGCCGGCCAGCGCGAGCAGCACCGTACGGGCCTGGTCGTTGCCGGTGAGGCGCCACACGTCGAGCAGCCCCGCGAGGGTTTTGTGGACGCAGTAGTAAGGCACGTTGCCGTTCGACAGCGTGCGAGCCTCGAGCGCGGTGAAGTCCGACTCCGGAAAACCCGACAGGTAACCCGCGCCGAACCCGGCGGCGCCGTTGTTCGCCTGGCACCTGGCCAGCTCGGCGACCATGTAGTTGGCCTTGTCCCGGCAGGTCGTGTCGCCGAGCACCGCGTACGCCTGGGCCCAGGCGGTCAGGAAGTGCCCCTGCATGTGGGAGCGGAACGGAAACGACGGGGCGTCCCAGCCGCCGTTGCTGGCCGCGCCGTTGGTCGCCAGCCGGTGGTTGGCCCGGAAGACGTAGAGCAACCGGTCGACGTCGACGAACCGCAGGTAGCTCAGGGTGCGGTTCTGGTTGTCCAGGAACCGGCCCGCGGTCAGCCGCACCTCGCCCGGCCGGAAGGCGAACGCCGCCGCGCCGACATCCGGACGGACCGGCGGCACGACCGCGGCCGCGGCGGGCCGGGCGTCGAGGACGCCGGCCCCGGCCGTGCTGACCAGAGCGGCGGCACCGGTGGCCTGGAGCAGGCGACGGCGGCTGAAAGCGGGGAACGACATGGGGAACTCCTGTCGAAGGCGGTCGGGAAACGGTGGATCCGGTACGGGCAGAGATGGGTGAGCAGTCACCGCTGCCGGGTGAGCAGTCCCGGCCGGTACGGCAGCAGCCCGTAGCTCGCCGCTCCTTACCGAAGGACTCCCAAAAGTGAACGTTCACATCTTGCCGAGGACGGATGCCTGGAGGGATCAGACATTCAAGGATGGCAATGTTGCCAGAGTGTTTCACTCCGCTCAAGAGCGGCGACCACCGAAGTTGCACCAGCCGGAGTTTCGCCTGCTAGGAGCCTTGGACTGCGGCTCACGAGACCGACCCGCATCGACCCTCGGAAGTCGGGTGAACTTCGAGATCGATCAGTCGTAACACTTTTTCCGTGCCATTTTGACAAAGCGTGCGTGTCGATTTGCACACATGGCGATTGCCGAGCGGCGCGAAACCATTCGCGTCCGCATTCCGGCGAAAACCAAAAATGCGTAACCTCGCCGGAGCGCATTGACGGACGGCGCGGCAAGGGTCGGACATCCGTCACTCGCGGACTTCCGTTCCGACCTCACCCCAAGATCACGCTCGGGCCAGGGGTCAGCGCGTTTGGGTTCGGGATCACTCTGACAGCCGACGAACTCGCTTCGTTGGCCGATCGATTCAGGCGGGACCCGGCCTACGGCGGCCCCTGCCTCATTCACAACCGGGACCATGTCTGGCTCGATTCGAAAGTGCGACCCGACTGGTCCAACCAGCGGCGGCTGAAACCCACAGACGACCGGGTGGCGTTCGTCATCGAGAACGCCGCCTCGGTGCACGCGCTGGATCCCGGCCACGTCGCGGCGGATCATCAGGGAGCCGATCCGCACGTGTGGAGTACGCACTGGGAGCCCTATCAGCAATGGATGATCGTTCGGCTCCCGCTGGCGTGACGGCGAGGACAGCGCACGCTTGCCTCCGCAATCAGGCCGCACCAGCGCGAAGGGCACGTCCTCGGCGCGGTGGCCTTGGCTGCTCCGCTCAGCACGCTGCAGGCCGCCACCACACCTCGATTTCGTGGAACGAGCCGGCGGGGTGGATCATCCCTGCAGCGTTTCGGCCCGAAACGGCGTCTGTGGGTGTGGAGGTGGGTATGGACCCGAGTGCGGAGACCCGGCGCCGGCGGTGGTGGATCGGCCTGTCCGTCGTGTTGCTCCTGGTGGCCGGCGTCGGCGTACCGATCTCGGTGGTGCTGCTGCGCGACCACGTCGCGGGTCCGGTCGCGGAGCTCCCCGCGGGCACCGCGGGCCCGCGGCTGGTCACCGCCTACGCGGCCGACCAGAAGTGGTATGTGATCGATCCGGCGGCGGGGCGGTACCGGCAGGTGGACGGCGGCGGCGTCGCCTCGGTGTCGCCGGATCTGCGGCTCTACACCGACGTGGCCACGCAGAAGGGCATCACGAGCCTGTTGCGGATCACGCCGACCTCGGGCGCCGGTCCGGACAAGTACCACAAAATTGCCGGCGACGCGGGCATCCCGGTGTGGTCGCCGGACGGCAACTGGCTGGCACTGCCGGTGTTCAAGACCTCGGCCGACGGCCTCAAACCCGAGCACGGCTTCACCGAGCTCGTCCTGGTCGACGTGCGCGCAGGCACGATGCAGCGCCGGAAAATCCGGATCGGCGACCGGTACGGCGAATGGGCGAGATGGGCCGGCGACGACACCCTGCTGGTCGGCGCCGACGGGGCGGGCGCCGAAGAGGAGGCGGGCGTGGCCGTGGTGCGCCGCGACGGCAGGATGCTCAGCTGGCACCCGCTGCCGGCCGGCGATCCCTGCGAAGCCCTGCCGCGCACGGCCCCGCCCAACCACGGCGGCAAGGTGTTGAGCTGCACGCAGGACGGGTCGGACCAGATATACCGGGTCTTCGACCCGCGGCGCGGAACGACCGGGCCCGAGCTCGGCCGGATCCCGCTGTCGCCGGACCGGCGCATTGAGCCCCTGTTCTGGCAGGGCGACGACGCCCTGGTGCTGCGGCTGTTCGACATGGTCGGCGACGGAGATTTCGCCGATGTACGGGTGGCACGACTGTCCACCGGCCAGATCGGGCCGGCGCCGCGGGGCTTGCCCAAGGCGGCGGTCCAGGCAGCGGTGGGCTCGTCGGACGGCCTGTCCGCGGCCGGCGCGAAGCTCACCTTCTAGCGCGGCCCACGGCATTTGACCCGCGTTCGAGTAGGTCAGGCAAGCAGTCCTGGCGCGTTGGCCGCCAACGCAGGGCAGATGGCCGCACTGCTCCATGCAATAGCACCGTCATCGTCGCGTGAGCGCGCTACATTCACGGGCGTCCTCGGAATGTGCATGACCGCGTACATCTTCCTGCGGCAGCCGCGCTCGGCGTCGTAGCCCGCCAGCGGTCGACACGAAGCATCAGGGCGAGGTGGGGTCGAGCGAGACTCTCCCCGTCGCGTCGCTGAGGCGGCCAGGATGCACGCCTACCTCGCGCGGCGTCGAACGACCTCGATGCGCTAGCCGCGCGGACTCTCGCCCGCTCGTCTCCGAACCGGTCCCGGACCAAGGATGGATGACATCGCCACCTGACCTACATGCGCGTCCTCGAAGAACTCACGCAACCCGGTCCTGGCGATTCACTCCCGCATCAGGACCGCCGAACAGAAACCGCGACGGTCCCCATTCGCTGGCCCGGCCCACCAGCTGTTCATCATGTCCCGGGTCTGTGAGGCCCGCTGCGGCGTCTTCGTCATCGTCAGGCGCGAGCCATCCACAGCCCACTCGCCGCCGCCGGCGTGCAGCCGCGTCACGCCACGGCTTTGGGTATAAAGCACCGGTGCCTCGACCACTGCGAGTGCGTGCCAAGCCTCATCGTCGACGGACATTTTGGCCAGGGCCGGCCCTGGCCAAGGTCGACGCCACTCCGCACCGAGGCGAGCGTTCAGCTGCGCCTGCGTCGGCGACACCACGAACTCGAGATCCGCATGCTCGATCGCGTGACGGAGATACCGTTCCGCTTCCGCCAGCGCGGGAGACCCGTCGAGGCGTACACCGACTTCCGCACCGCTGGTCAGACCGTGTTCGCCGTCGAGATTGGCCGAGAAAAGCGCCCCGTGCCTGCCGTCGGCGATGACGCCTTTGGCGTGGTTGAGCGAGTCACCCACGACACGTACGCCCAGGGCGCTCAGGGCGAGCGCCTCATCGCGGTGGCCGGCGAGATTATTGCGAGCCCGGCACAACAGGGTCACCTGCACGCCGCGTTCGACGGCCGCTGCCAGGCGGTCGTGCAGCAGACCGGGTTCGCTGATCAGACCACGCAGCCCGAAGGTGGCGAGCAGTACCTCGTGCCGGGCGAGGTCGATGACGTCGTGGATGGCTCGCAGGATGTACCGCTCGTCGTCGTGGGTCCAGATCACGCCGGCCCGACTATCGAGTGGTGGGTCGGGGCGGCACGGTGACCTCGTCGGAAGCCTCCTGGCCAGGGCGTAGGCCTCTCCCGGCGGCGCCTCCCAGCGGCAGTCGGCATGCCACATCCGGGTGAAGAACCGCGCCAGCCGCCGGGCCTCGCCGGCGTCCGTCATCAGGATTCCGCTCTCGCCCGTCACCTTGCGTTCGGGCCGGTCGATGAGCGCGCTGGTCTCCAGGTTCGCGCTCGACACGAGCGCAGCTTCGTCGTCGACCACGAGGAACTTCGCGTGGCAGTTGTCGTAGCCCCGAACGAAAATCCCGCGCTTCGTCATCTCCTCGAAGCGATGACGTTGGGCGGCGATGTCCGCACCCGCGTCCTCCTCCAGCGCCGAGAGTCCTCGTGAGAGGCTCCGTTCGTTCCAGGCCGTAATGACGTAGACACCGCCTCGCAGCCGCTCCACCGCTTCGAAGAGCGCATTCAGCAAGGCCTTGTCACCGATGCGGAAGCTGGCCAGGAAAATCTTCTTCCGGGCACGGCGGACCAGTTCCACGGCGGCCTGCTGGATGCCGGGCTCGGAGTCGCGGTAGCTGAAGACATGGCGGTGCGCCCCCGGCTGCGGCGTGGCGGCAAACGGTGTCGGCCGCACGTCCCGGAGCAGGAAGAAGCCACCGGGAACGGGCATCGCGCCCAGATCCAGGCGACCTTCAGGCGTAGTCGAAGTCATCGCGCTCCCGCAGGGCGTAGGCGAGACGATAGTGACCGAGCTGCCAGACCCGCTCGACGACCTTCGTGGCCCCCAGCGCACCGACGACGTCGTACGGCAGGCGGGCGGCATCCTCCGCGAGCCGCGCATGAACGACGGCCGCAGCCGATCCGTCGCTGACACCGGCGTTGATCGCAGTGTCCACGGCGATGGCTGCGGCCGCGGTGGCATCGGCCGCTGCGATGCCGAGCGCGACCTCGACCACCACCTCCGACGTCTCGATCGCGAGGCCGGCCGGCTGTGCCAGGTTTCTCCCCGCTGCCGACAGCACGGCGGCCTGCCCGCCCGTCACCTCGATCTGCCAGCGGGCGGGCGAAACCCGCCGCGGAACGGGCGCCTGATCCGTACGCTGATCGCCGCCCAGCAACGCCCTCCAAAGCGCCGATGGACGCTCGGCCAGCACCCGATCGACTCCCCGCCATCGCTCCACGAGGCTCTTCACTCCGGGCAGCAGGATTGCCGGTGCTCCGTCACCGATCGAGAGTCTCACGTCGGCCCCCGAGTCACCGGTCACCTGAGCTGTACATCGAAAGACAGGACACAAACCTTGATCGAACGCGACGACGTCGGTCTCGACTCCCCTGATGCCGGCCCTTCCGGTGAGCAGGTCGCCGAGGCTGCGCCCACTCATAGCCTCGTCCACTGGGTAGCGGCCGGCCGGCTGCACGCGGGCCTTCTCCCAGCCGAGCAGGGGATCATCGCCGGCAGTCGCGCGGTCCAGAACGACGATCTCGCCGACGCCCGGAAGCACCACCACTTGAACGCTCTCGACCCGGTCCTGCGCGATCTGCTCGGACAGCAGCATGCGCCGGCACAGCGCATCGTCGGCGGGCGTACCGGCCGAGGTGATGGCACCGGCCGCCACCAGGCGGCGGCCCAGCACCGGGAGCAGGCGGGCGGGCAGGTCGGTAACCTCTTCGAACTCCGCCGGCGCTGCGGCGCCGAACGCCAGTACCGCCTCCAAGACGAAGCGTTCCATCCCGGTCAGAGCGGTGGCCGTTTCCATCCGTACGGGGATGTTGCGCCACCAGCGCAAGGGAACCAGCGACTCCTGCACCACCACTCGTGTGTCCGGGCGCACGTCGGGGGGTGCGTCGAGCAGGTACAACTTTCCGCTCACAGGTCCTTCACCAAACCGTACCCGTCGGCGTCGCTGTCCAGCAGCCGGAAGAGGTTCGCATAAAAGCGTTCGGCGGGGTCCGCACCGGTGAGCCGGCGCAGCGTGTCGCCGTGACCGACCAGGATCAGCCCTCGCCGGGCCCGGGTGCAGGCGACGTTCAGGCGACGGATGTCCTGCAACCAGAGTCCGGCGTTGCGGCGGGGACCGGCGCGGCCCGGGTAGGCGCGGCAGAAGCTGACGATGACCAGGTCGGCCTCCTGCCCCTGAATCTTGTCGATCGAGTCGACCACCCGGAACTTCAGAGCGCGGAAGGCACGGCACGACGGCCAGCCGAGCGCCTCCCTGATCAGCGTGGCCTGCCTGCGGTAGAACGCAAGGACGCTGACGGTGACCGATGGGCTGCCGATGCTCCTCAGCTCGCGTTCCAGTCGCCGGCAGGTGGCGACGACCCACTCCACCTCGAGAGTGTTGAAACAGCCGTTCTTGTACTGCTGGTGTCGTGCCTTCTCGCCGTAGCTCGAGGTGTCCAGCAGCGTCACCGGATGACTGAGTGCAGCGGAGGTGAACGGTGTGACCTGCAGGCCGGCCACCGGCGTGCGGTAGTTGCCGCCGTACACCGGACCCTTGACCAGGTCGGCGATCGGTTCGATCATGCGGCGCTGTTCGACCAGCGCCTGACGCAGGCCGGCGGGACAGGCGGTCACCACGCGATCGAAGAGGCTCCGCACAAGGTGATCCACCGTCGTTTTCAACATCGACGGGTCGAACTGCCGCCAGGTGTCGGAGACAAGATCTCGATACCGGTCGGGCCAGCTGTGGTCGGCGAGACATCGCTCGGCCTGACGGAGAACCTCCCCGGTCCGGAACACGTGCATCTCCTCGTCCTCGCGCCAGATCCTCGCGAGTTCGTCCACGGCTGCCGGCAGCTCCTTCGCGGCGCGGTCACCGGCTTTGTGCAACGCGGCAAGGGCATGGAGATGATGCTCGTCGGCAGGCTCGACGTAGGGCGGGAGCTGGTGCTCGTCGCCCACCATGATCCAGCGCCGAGCGTGGACCGCGCCCATCAGGAACTCGCTGTCGATCACCCGGCTGGCCTCGTCGACGATCAAGGTGTCGAAGTCCAGGCCCTCCAGGAGCTTGGAACCGACGCCTGCCGTCGTGCAGCAGACCACGTTGGCGGCCTGACGAAACTCGCTGGTGAGCCTGCCGGGATCTTGGGGCTGCGCCAGGTCGAACCATCGCTGCTCAAGCGCGATCCGCTTCTCCAGCACCGAGATCTGCGAGCCGACCTTGATCAGGCTCGCGTGCGGCGCCGGATGGGACGGCCGGCCGGATGCCTCCACTGCACGTTGCAGTTCCTGCTCAGCCGCATCGAGGTTGTGCCGGTGAAGCTGCCACCCGGCGTACCGCTGCCGGCCGTCGCGTTCGCGAGCCGCCTCCAGCTCCTGGAGGGCCTGCTGTGCCGTGTTGCGTTCGTGGAGCCAGTCCTGGTGTGCGGCGCCGAGTCGCACCGCGTCGGCGGTAGCTGTCCGGGCGGCGCCCCGAAGACGTCCCAGCTCATCAGTCCCGCCCACGAGACCGGCGAACCACGATCGGACACGCCGGCCGGTCGGTGCTGCCGCCACCTCGTTCCGTAGAGCCATCGCACGCCGGTCCGCCTCTTGCGCCGCCTCGGACAAGTCATCGACGGTGCGTTCTGCGACGTTCAGGCGCTCGGTGCCCGCGGACCAGGACGATCGAAACCAGGACTCCCAGGCCCGGAAGGACTCAGCCGCCGAAGATTCCTGCTCAACCGCCGCCGCGAGCGCCTCCGCCGCGTGCACGTGCGAAGCCAGATTCCGGCGGACGGTCACGAGATGCTCCAGCCGGTTGCGCCACTCCCCCGCCTTCGACCGTTCCGGTGTCCGGGTACGTCGCAGATATTCGCTGCTGATCCGCTGCAGGAGGAAACGCTGCAGATCCTCGCTCACCTTGGTGTCGTCGTAGGCCAGCCGGACGGGAAACACCTCGGGCCGGTCACCGATCCGCCGGAGTACCTCGTCGACGGCCACATGCATCGGGGCGAGCAGCAAGACCCGCTCGCCCCGGGTCACCAGCTGCAGGACGAGCTCCATGATGACGGTCGTCTTACCGGTGCCGGGTGGTCCCTGGACCAGAAACGCGTGCGGCGTCGCCAATGCGCCGTTCACCGCAGCCTTCTGTTCGTCGTTGAGGTCGATGCCGCTGAGGTAACCGATCGGCTCCGTCGGCGGCGCTCCCGGCGCCAGTTTTTCCGGGACCGTCAGAAGCGTGGCCAGATGATCCCAGTTGCCTTCAACGTTCCCCTTCAGAAAGGAGGCGAGGGCACTGCTGTGCTTTGCCATCGCGAAGCGATCCTTCTGAACCATCTTGATGCGGTCGCCGAGGACGAGGGTGCGGCGAGGCTGCGGAATCTCGCAGGCCTTGCCGTCGACGACGAGGATCGGCACCTGATACTCGTCGCCATCGATGTGGACAGTGACGCCGCGATCCTCGGAGAGCGTCACCATGGACGACAACTCCAGCTCCACCCGGTCGGCGTCCGCGTCGACAACCACCGCCGTCACCTCGACCGTCCCGGTCAACACGCTGCGTGCCGCCAGCACCTTGAACACGGTCTGCAAAGGGCGATAGTGCTGACGGACCCTGCGCTGCATGAGTCCGTGAGCCGAGAACTCGGGCCTTCCGCCGACAAGTGCGCGCTCAGCCCTATCCATCTCGGTCCTCCGGCGGCGAACCTGGTCCAACGCCTCGTCGAACGCCGGCTTCAGCTCCGTAAGATCACAGCTCGCTTCGTCCCACAGCTCGCTGAACACGACGCTTGCAGGACGCACCGGTTCACGACGCCCGAGGCCGTCACCGTCCTTGATCAAGCCGACCTTGGCGATCGCAACCCCACTGTCCCTGCCGATCCCCGGGTTCAGGAACACCTGGTGATATGCCCCGCGTAACAAGTAGTAGGAACCTTGCCGCCCGGACCTCTCTTCGAGGACCACGCCGGCCGTCAGGTCGGCCGCCACCTGCGCCAGCTCGAACCCGTAGTCACGGCGAGGATCGACGCTCAGGCACAGACATGTCGACTCGAACCGGCTCGGCCGGAAAAGCTCAGGTCGGCGGTGGTGCAGATATCGCGCGGTCCAATCGCCCGGAAGGGACAGCCGACCTGTCATATGTCGACCAGGAAGGTGAGCTGAGCGATCCGGTCGTCCACGTCCTCGCCGTCGAACTCAAGCTGCCAGAAGGCGCGCAGGCTCCGCAGAGCCAGGTTACCCAGCTGCTCCCCCAGCTTCGGGTCGATCGTCTTCGTGCCGTGAGCCAGCACCGAATGATTGCGGACCCGGATGATGTCCTTCAGGTGCCGAAGCCCTCGCCCGGAGGACAGCTTCAACTGCCGCAGCAGCGGATCATCGAGGGCGCGCAGCAGCACTGCGGAATCCATCAGCGCGATCAGCGCGGGAAGCCCGGCGGCAGGTGTCCCGTGAACTTCGGCGCTGACCTCGCAGTAGCGCCCCTCCAGACCCTTCACGTCATTGGTCAGCAACGCATAGTCCGGACTACCGGTCTGGAAACCCGGCGCGATCCCGGCAAGTCGTTGAGCAAAACAGCTCTCGACGGTCCGATAGCAGAGCAACGCACCGAAATCGTTGCGGCCGAGACGCAGGTAGTGCTGTCCGAGAAGGTGAAAGTTGAGCAGCAGGGAAGCATCCGGCGCGACCGTGAGCGCATCGAGGAAGTCCAATTGCACACGTAACCGGCGGAGTGCATCGGCGGACACCCGGTGCCCGGGATCGGTCAGCCGGGTCCGCATGGTCCGTACCCGTTCCCCGATCTCGATGAAGTTCAGGTCGCACCACGCCTCGTAGACCGCGGCCAGGTCGCGGAGGAAACGGGCCCGAGCCGGTTCGTACGCCGAGTCGGCGACCTCGGCGAAGCGGGCCTTGGCCGAGGTGAAAGCACCGTGTCGGAAGGCGACCAGGGCAGCGTCCAGCTCCCGGTCCGCGAACATCTTGGTGGGGTTCGGGATGATCACGAGTCGTTCGGTGCCTGGCAAGGACTGGCGCAGCTCGGGATCGAAGGTGCTGTCGATGTAGCACATCGGCAGGTCGAGCTGGGCTGCGGCGAGGGCAGCACTCGCACTCATCACCTTCTTGCCGCCCGTGATGTCGATGAGGATGTTCGGGCGCGCCGCCCCGCTGTTTCCGGCCGGCCGCACCGCCTCATTGATCAGCTGGTAGATCTTCATCGGATCGGTCGGCTCAACCGAATGGGCCTGGATCCGTGAAAATGGCAGGTCCAACGCACTCTGGATGGTGTCGAGACTCGACCGGGTGGCGTCCGACCCGATGATCATCAATCGCGCGGGCTGCACCAGCTTGAAAGCGATGATCGTCGTCTCCGGCGAGAATCCGGAAAGACTCACCAGCAGATCGACCCGCTCCTGCGGCACCTCGGTGGAGTTGATCTTCGCTTGCTCCACAACGGCGGTCAGCAGCTCCGTCAGCCGAAACCGGCGTGCCTGTTCAGCGGGAGGACCGTCGCCGAACACTTCCTCTCCTCGGAAGATGCGGCGCAGCCTGAGCCTCGATCCACCGACGCGATTGGTGCCGGTGCGGGTTGATCGTTTCGATATTCGGTGATCCGGTAGGCGTGCGGGAGTCGCCGATCGCG
>NZ_JBITLX010000039.1:0-62676 GCF_044465625.1 Actinoplanes sp. NPDC049599 | reverse complement strand
CTTAAGGTTCGGAGCTCACACCACATCAACAAGAACGAAATCTTGCGCGTCGGTGGCGGTCGGCGCGCGGCCCACGTCACTCCGGCGGGCTATTGACATCGCCCGATACACCAACCACGCAAAAGACTCGCTGGATCGTTTTAGCTCATCAAGATCTGCAGGAAGGCTGCCGCTGAGGCCGCGACAGCACTGAACGGCGAAAGCCGAGTGACCGGAACGCCACAACACCCACCCGTCGCGATCTTGCAGAGCGCAGGTCCCGAGCGACCCGAAACCCGACAGCATCTACCCACCGGACGTGAGACGCCGCAGCAGGGATGACGCCACGGTGCAGGGTGATCACGCCGATCAGGAGCTGCGCCGGGCGCCCGTCAACACGCTCACACGTTGTGCGGCGCGACGGCCTCGCGGTTCTCCGCCGCCAGCGCCGGGCCCAGCAGCTCGTCGCAGACCCGGATCAGCCGGGCCCGCAGCGCGCTCGCGCGCCGGGCGAACTCGCGCTGCCGGGTCACGTACTCCGCCTTGCCCTCGGCGGTCTCGATCTTCACCGGCTCCTGGCCGTACGAGGACAGGTCGTAGGGGCTGGCCTGCATGTCCAGCAGCCGGATGTCGCCGGCCAGGGCGAAGCAGTCCAGGGCGAGCGCACCCGGCACCGCGGGCCCGAGCTTGCTGGCCCACTTGTGGCAGTCCATCGCCGCGTGCAGGCAGCCCGGCTGGTCCAGGTCGACCTGGGTGGCCCGGGTCGGCTGCAGCCGGTTGAGCCCGACCGCCTCCGGGGTGAAGAACCGGAACGCGTCGAAGTGGGTGCAGCGGATCGGGTGCTGCTCCACCACCTTGTCGGTCTCGGCCTGGCCCAGGCGCAGCGGCAGGGTGTGCCGGTGCTCGGGCTGGCGGTAGACCATCGCCCACTCGTGCAGGCCGAAGCAGCCGGAGAAGGCGGGCCGGGACGCGGTGGCGGTCAGCAGGCCGTGGATGTAGCGCACGCTCTCGCCGCGGGCGTGCATGTAGGCCTCGATGTCGAGCGTGACCACGCCGTCCGGATGCGCCTTGTACCACTTCCACGCCGCGTGCTCGGCCAGGCCGGTCGGCGTCGCGGCCAGGCCGGTGCCCACGCCCGGGTGCCAGCGGCGGAGCTGGGCCGGACGGGTGCCGTAGTAGTCGTACAGAAAATCCTCTATGGCGTGCTTCTCGCCGACCGCCTTGCGGGCCCGGTGCCCGGCCGTCATCTCGTCCGCGCGCTCGGCGTGCGCGCGGGCCAGCGGGATCCAGCCGACCGAGGGCAGCACAGTGGTCAGCGCGTGGGTTTCGCTGATCCGCATCGCACCAGCGTATCCAGCAAGTCCACTCCTATCGAGCCGTGGCGCCGGGTGGGCCGAGGATTGCCCGAACGGGGACCGCCGGCGGGCCCGTGGATAGTTGGCATGCCATTTTATGTAGTACATCTGCTACAAATTTGACAACGTGCTTGACATGGAGACATTGACGGGGGTGTTGGTGGCGGAATCGGGGGCGGCGCCGGAGCAGCCCGTGCTCGACGTCCGTGACCTGCGGATGCGTTACGGCACCACGGATGTCCTGCACGGGGTGACCTTCACCGCCCGGCGCGGTGAGGTGCTGGCCCTGCTCGGCCCGAACGGCGCGGGCAAGACCACCACCATCGAGATCCTCGAGGGCTTCCGGATGCGGTCGGCCGGCGAGCTGATCGACCTCGTCGGCCTGGGCGCGCAGGCGGGCATCCGGATCAACCGGCTCTCCGGTGGCCAGCGCCGCCGGCTGGACGTGGCGATCGGCATCGTCGGCCGGCCCGAGGTGCGCTTCCTCGACGAGCCCACGGTCGGCTTCGATCCGGCGGCCCGGCGCGAGTTCCACGACCTGGTGCACCGGCTCACCGATGTGGACGACACCACGATCCCGGCATGCCGGGGTGGCTGCACGGGGTCGCGCAGGTCTTCCCCGTCTACTGGCTAGGGTTGGGCATGCGTTCCGTGTTCCTTCCCGACGCGCTGGCCGCCGTCGAGCTGCACGGTTCCTGGCAGCATCCGGCGACCTTCGGCGTGCTGCTGCTCCGGGCGGTGCTGGGCCTGCTGCTGGCCCCGTTCGTGCTGCGCCGGATGGCCCGCCGCGAGTCCGGTTCCGCGGTGGCCCGGCGCCGGTCCCGGGCCATGCAGCGGGTCGGGTGACGGGCCGGCCGATGAGCAGCGAGGTCACCTACAACCGGATCGCGATGCTGCGTGCCGAGCGCGGCATCTCGCGCCGCCAGCTCGCCGACGCGCTCGGCGTGCACTACCAGACCGTGGGTTACCTGGAACGCGGCGAGTTCAGCCCGTCCCTGCACCTGGCGCTGCGGATCTGCGACTACTTCGAGGTGCCGGTCGAGGTGGTCTTCTCGCTGAGCCCGTTCCCCCGGCTGGGCGCGGAGTCGGTGCCGCGCAGCGCGTAGCCTCGATCCTGCGTCTTGCTAGCTCAATGGATGGGGTTATCCGTGCGTTTCGCTCGTTTTGTTCATGCCGGTGGCGTGTCCTTCGGCGTCGTGGAGGGTGAGTCGGGGGCCGGCACCAGGGGCCTGACCGTCGCCGAGATCGGCAGCCTTCCCTTCGAGCAGGTGCGCTTCACCGGGCAGCGCTGGGCCCTGGCCGACGTGCGGCTGCTCGCGCCGATCTTCTCCAGCAAGGTGATCGGGGTCGGCCGCAACTACGCCGACCACGCGGCCGAGCACGGCAACGAGGTGCCCAAGGAGCCGCTGATCTTCATCAAGCCGTCCACCTCGGTGATCGGCCCGAACGACGCGATCCGCATCCCGCCGCAGTCCCAGCAGGTCGAGCACGAGGCCGAGCTGGCCGTGGTGATCGGCGCCACCGGCGCCCGCCGGGTGGACCGGGCCGGCGCCCAGCGGGCCATCTTCGGCTACACGGTCGGCAACGACGTGACCGCCCGCGACCTGCAGCGCAGCGACCCGCAGTGGACCCGCGCCAAGGGCTTCGACTCGTTCTGCCCGATCGGGCCGTGGATCGAGACCGACCTGGACGTCAGCGACCTCGAGGTGCGCTGCGAGGTGGGCCGCAGCCCGGACGAGATGGAGGTGCGCCAGCTCGGCCGCACCAAGGACATGGTCTTCGACGTGCCGACCCTGGTGTCGTACATCTCGCACGTGATGACGCTGCTGCCCGGCGACATCATCCTGACCGGCACGCCGGCCGGGGTCAGCCGGATCGTCTCCGGCGAGACCGTGTCGGTGAGCGTTCAGGGCATCGGCGAGCTGCGCAACCCGGTGGTCTCGCTGGACTGACGCTCGATCCCGTCGAGCAGCAGCCGCAGGCCGTAGCCGAACGCGTCCGCGGCCTGCCGGTCCGGCCCGCGGTCGAAGCCGCCGGCGTGCCACAGCTCGGTCATCGCCGGGTGCTGGCCGACGTCGAACCAGTCCTCCCAGAGCTGGCCCCGGCGGCTCCACCAGTCGTCGTTCGACTGGCCGCCGGCCCGGCGGAGCTGGGCGTTCTCGCCCTCCTGCCGGGCCGCGCCGGTCACGAACATGGTGATCGTCACGGCCGCCGTGTTGCGGCTCGCCACCGGCAGGCCGCCGAGCGTGGACAGCACGTACTCGCTCTCGCGCAGCGTGCCGGGGCCCAGCGGGGGACGGACCCGGGAGACCTGGCACAGCCACGGGTGCTCCCGGTACATCGCGATCGTGCAGTCGGCGTACAGCTGGATCTGGTCGCGCCAGTGCGCCGGGCGCTCGTCGTCCGGCCCGGGCAGCCGGCGGCTGCCGAGCACCTCGTCGACCATCAGCTCGACCAGCTCGGCCCGGGACGGCACGTACGTGTAGAGCGTCATCGTCGCGACGCCGAGCCGAGCCGCGACCTTGGCCATCGAGGCCGCCTCCAGCCCCTCGGCGTCGGCCAGGGTGATGCCGGCCGCCACCACCGCGTCCACGTTCAGCCGTGGGGGCCGCCCGGTGGCCGCCCGGCGCGCGTTCTTGTGCCGCCAGAGCAACGGCAGGATCCGGTCGGGATCGGTGGCCCCACTGAACTCGGTCATCTCGTATACCCTACGAGAAGAGTTTCCGTAGCCCATACGAGAACGGAGCAGCGATCATGAAGATCCTGGTGACCGGCGCCACCGGCGGCGTGGGCCGGCTGGTCGTGGACGAGCTGCTCGCCCGGGGCGCCACCGACGTCCGGGCGCTGACCGTCGATCCCGTGCGGGCCGCGCTGCCGCCGCAGGTCGAGGCCGTCCGCGGCTACCTCGGCCGGCCCGGCACCCTGCCGGCCGCCCTGGCGGGCGTCGACCGGATGTACCTCGCGCCGTTCTTGGAGTCTTCAGTCCGGTCAGGGGCGGTGGTGGGGCGGTCGGAAGGGGAGACCAACGCGGAGGTGTGCCGGCTGGCCGCGGCCGCGGGGGTACGCCGGATCGTCGACCTGGCCGGCGCCAAGGGCGAGCACTGGCAGGTGATCGAGGACGGCGTCGAGGCGTGCGGGGTGCCGTTCGTGCACCTGGAGCCGGGCGAGTTCATGGCCAACGCCGGCATCTGGTCCGCCCAGATCGCCGCCGGTGACGTGGTGCGCGACGGCTACGGCGACGCTGCCAACGCCCCCATCGCGATCGAGGACATCGCGGCCGTGGCCGCCCACTGCCTGCTGGAGGACGGCCACGAGGCCAGGTCGTACGAGCTGACCGGCCCCGAGTCGCTGACCCGCCGCACCCGGGTCGAGCAGATCGGGCAGGCGCTGGGCCGCCGGCTGACCTACGTCGACCTGCCGCACGACGAGTTCGTGGCACAACTGAGCGAGGCCATGGGCGAGTACGCAGCCTGGTACGCCGACGGCATGCGCGAGCTCGCCGAGCACCCGCAGGCGGCGGTGCCGACCGTGGCCGAGCTCACCGGCCGGCCCGCCACCACGTTCGCCGCGTGGGCCCGCGCGCACGCCGGCATGTTTCGGTGATCGCGGGGTCACGGAAACGCTGGGCGGTAACCCGATTTGGTTGCCACCATGGGCTCGGGTAGAGTTTCCAATCGGTACGGGACGCCGTACCAATGGGGTATGGGGTAATTGGCAGCCCGACTGGTTCTGGTCCAGTTAGTCTAGGTTCGAGTCCTGGTACCCCAGCGCTCTCGACTCCATCGGAGCCGAGGTGCTGGATCTGGTAAGATTTCGCACCGTTGCCGAAGCTGGCAGCGGAGGAAATGAAGTTCCTGGCCCCGTCGTCTAGCGGCCTAGGACGCCGCCCTCTCAAGGCGGTAGCGAGGGTTCGAATCCCTTCGGGGCTACAGCAACGAGCGGCTCGTGTCGGCAGACACGGGCCGCTTTTGTTTGCTCAGAGCTTAGCCCGGGGGACGGCCGGGCCGGGCCGGAAGCGGCAGACTGGCCGCTGTGACGGACCTCAACGTGCGACGCATCGACTTCGGCTACTTCATCCGGCCGGCCGCGGAGACCGGCACCGGCTCACCCCGCGTCGAGCCCTGCCTCGGTTACCTCGTTGAGCACCCCGAGGGCCTGCTGCTCGTCGACACCGGGATGGGTGCGGACCCGGACGTGGACGCGCACTACCGCCCGCACCGGGTGCCGCTGCCGGCGGCGCTGAAGGCGGTCGGCGCCCGGCCCGACGACATCCGGCACGTGGTCAACTGCCACCTGCACTTCGATCACAGCGGCGGCAACCCGGAGCTGCCGGGCCGGCCGATCTACACCCAGCGGCTGGAGCTCGACATCGCGCGCACGGTCGAGGACCACACGCTGCCGTGGCTCATCGACTCCCCGGGCGCGGTCTACGTCGAGCTGGACGGCGAGGCCGAGATCCTGCCGGGCGTGGTGATCGTGCCCACCCCCGGGCACACGGCCGGCCATCAGTCCTTGGTGGTCCGCCGCGGCGACGGCACGGTGATCGTCGCGGGGCAGAGCCACGACCACGCCGTCGGCTTCACGGCGGACGTGCTCGCCCGCCGGGCCGCGACCGACGGCGCGGCGGACCCGCTGCCGTTCCCGCCGGCCTGGATGGAGCGGCTGCTGAGCTTCGACCCGGCCCGCGTGGTCTTCGCCCACGACAACGCGGTCTGGACCCCGTAGCGGCCACCGGCCGCCCGGCGGGTTACAGGCCGCTGAGGCGTTGGCCCGCGCGGACGACCGCCATCGCGTGCCGTTCGCCGGGGCGGCGGCCGAGTCGTTCGATCGGACCGCTTATCGAGATCGACGCGATGACCCGGCCCGTCCGGTCCCGGATCGGCGCGGAGACGCTGGCCACCCCGGGCTCGCGTTCCGCGACGCTCTGCGCCCAGCCGCGCCGGCGCACCTCGGCCAGCGTGCGCCCGGTGAACTTGCACCGGGGCAGCAGCGGCATCACCGCCTCCGGCGGCTCCCAGGCCAGCAGGATCTGGGCCGCGGAACCGGCCACCATCGGCAGCACCGAGCCGACCGGCACGGTGTCCCGCAGCCCGCTCGCGCGTTCCGCGGCGGCGACGCAGATCCGCTCGTCCGCCCGGCGCAGGTAGAGTTGGGCGCTCTCCCCGGTCGCGTCGCGCAGCGCGGAGAGCAGCGGCTCGGCCGCGGTCAGCAGCACGTCGGGCGCCGCGTTCGCCAGCTCGCCCAGCCGCGGCCCCGGCCGCCAGCGGCCCTGGGTGTCCCGGACCAGCATCCGGTGGATCTCCAGGGCCTGGGCCAGCCGGTGCGCGGTCGCCCGGGGAAGCTTGGTCCGGTCGACTAATTCGGCAAGGCTGGCGCCGTCGACGCAGGCCGCGAGGATGACCACCGCCTTGTCGAGAACGCCGACACCGCTCATACTGTGTCCCACAAGCCGAAACATACCTCCCAGAATTTAGGATGTCCAGATGGTGGGAGTCACTCCCGATCAGGGGAAACCCAGGACCCTGGCCGAGAAGGTCTGGGACGACCATGTGGTGCGGTCCGCCGACGGTGAGCCCGATCTGCTCTACATCGACCTGCACCTGCTGCACGAGGTGACCAGCCCGCAGGCCTTCGACGGGCTGCGCCTGGCCGGCCGCAAGGTCCGCCGCACCGACCTCACGCTGGCGACCGAGGACCACAACACCCCGACCGGTTACGCCGACCCGGCGTTCAACACCCGGCGCGGCGACCTCATGACGATCCTCGACACCGTCTCGCGCACCCAGATCGAGACCCTGCGCAAGAACTGCGCCGAGTTCGGTGTGCAGATCCGCTCGCTCGGCAACGAGGACCAGGGCATCGTGCACGTGATCGGCCCGCAGCTCGGCCTCACCCAGCCGGGCACCACGATCGTCTGCGGTGACTCGCACACCGCGACCCACGGCGCGTTCGGCGCGCTGGCGTTCGGCATCGGCACCAGCGAGGTCGAGCACGTGCTGGCCACCCAGACGCTGCCGCAGGCCAAGCCGAAGACGATGGCCGTGGTGGTCAGCGGCGAGCTGCGCCCCGGCGTCTCCGCCAAGGACCTGATCCTGGCGCTGATCACGCAGACCGGCACCGGCGGCGGCAACGGCCACATCGTGGAGTACCGGGGTGACGCCATCCGCAAGCTCTCCATGGAGGGCCGGATGACCATCTGCAACATGAGCATCGAGTGGGGCGCCAAGGCCGGCATGATCGCGCCGGACGAGACCACGTTCGCGTACCTGGAGGGCCGCGAGCACGCGCCCAAGGGCGCCGAGTGGGACGCCGCGGTGGCGTACTGGAAGACCCTGCCCAGCGACGACGGCGCCGAGTACGACACCGAGATCCACATCGACGCCTCCACGATCAGCCCGTTCGTCACCTGGGGCACCAACCCGGGCCAGGGTGCCCCGCTCGACGGTGTGGTGCCGGATCCCGAGGAGTTCATCGAGGAGTCGGACCGCAACGCCGCCCGGCGCGCGCTGGAGTACATGGACCTCACGGCCGGCACCCCGCTCAAGGACGTCGCCGTGGACGTGGTCTTCGTCGGCTCCTGCACCAACGGGCGCCTGGAGGACCTGCGGGCCGCCGCGGACGTGCTGCGCGGCCACCGGGTGCACGAGGGCGTCCGGATGATGATCGTCCCCGGCTCGTTCCAGGTCCGCGCCGCCGCCGAGGCCGAGGGGCTGGACAAGGTCTTCACCGACGCGGGCGCCGAGTGGCGGTTCGCCGGCTGCTCGATGTGCCTGGGCATGAACCCGGACACGCTCAGCCCCGGCCAGCGCGCCGCCTCCACCTCCAACCGCAACTTCGAGGGCCGGCAGGGCCGCGGTGGGCGTACCCACCTGGTCTCGCCGCAGGTCGCCGCCGCCACCGCCGTGGCCGGCAAGCTGGCCGCCCCGGCCGACCTCTGAGCAGGAGCAGCACCCATGGACAAGTTCACCACCCACGCCGGCACGGTGATGCCGCTGCGCCGTTCCGATGTGGACACCGACCAGATCATCCCGGCGGTCTATCTGAAGCGGGTCACCCGGACCGGCTTCGAGGACGGGCTGTTCAGCGCTTGGCGCGACGACCCGGCGTTCGTGCTCAACAACCCCGCGCACGCGGGCGCGACGATCCTGGTGGCCGGGCCCAACTTCGGCACCGGCTCGTCCCGCCAGCACGCGGTCTGGGCGCTGCGGGACTGGGGTTTCAAGGTCGTCATCGCGGCCCGCTTCGGTGACATCTTCCGCGGCAACGCCCTCAAGGAGGGTCTGCTGCCGGTGCAGCTGGACCAGAAGGCCGTCGAGGCGCTCTGGGACCTGGCCGACAGCGAGCCCGACAAGCAGATCACCGTGGACCTCGCCGAGCGCCAGGTGCGTGCCGACGACGCCGTCTGGAGCTTCCCCATCGACGATTTCAGTCGCTGGCGGCTCCTGGAGGGCCTCGACGACATCGGACTGACGCTGCGCCACGAGGAGATGATTACCACGTACGAGAAGGGTCGCCCCGGCTTCAAGCCGGTGGTCGTCTGACCCTGATTTCCTTGCCCTGGACGCCTTTTTCGCCCCCATCGGGTTGCCGGTGGGGGCGAAATCGTTGCGACACAAGGGTTTTTTTTCGGGTAGATGTTTGTGTCTGCTGGTCAGAGGGCATACGGTGCGCGCAGAATGGCTCGCATTGGGCCAGTTCTCACGTTCGGGAGGAAACCAGTGAACAAGGCAGAGCTCGTCGAGGCGCTCGCCGCCCGACTGGGGGACCGGAAGACGGCGACAGCAGCGCTGGATGCGGTGATCAGCGAGGTGCAGAACGCCGTTACCAAGGGCGATCGCGTTGCCATTACCGGTTTCGGAGTCTTCGAGAAGCGGGCGCGCAATGCCCGTACCGCGCGCAATCCGCGCACCGGTGAACCGGTGAAGGTGAAGAAGACGTCCGTCCCCGCATTCAAGCCCGGAACCGGATTCCGGGAGATGGTCGCGAGCGGCAAGGTGGCCAAGGCCACCGCCGCGAAGAAGACCACGTCGGCGGCGAAGTCGACCACGGCCAAGGCCACCCCGGCCAAGGCCACCGCCACCAAGACGGCGGCGGCCACCAAGACGGCGGTGGCCAAGAAGACCACCGCCACCAAGGCAGCACCGGCCAAGACCGCCACCAAGGCGGCCCCGGCCAAGACCACCGCGGCCAGCAAGGCCACGGCCAGCAAGGCGACGGCCAGCAAGGCCACCGCCACCAAGGCCGCCGCCACGAAGGCGACGGCCACCAAGTCGGCCGCCACCAAGGCAGCACCGGCCAAGTCGACCGCCACCAAGTCGACCACCACCGCGAAGGCCACGCCGGCCCGCAAGACGGCCACCAAGTCGGCCGCCACCAAGTCGGCGCCGGCCAAGACCACCGCCACCAAGTCGGCGACGGCCACGAAGTCGGCCACCACGGCCAAGGCCACGCCGGCCAAGAAGGCCGCGACGAAGACGGCGCCCGCCAAGGCGGCCGCCACCAAGTCGACGGCCGCCAAGAAGACGACCGCCGCCAAGAAGACGACGGCAGCCGTCACGGCCACTCCGGCCAGCCGGGCCACGACCGCGCGCACCAGCACGGCTCGTAAGACCCGGTGAGCCAGCGGGCCGTAACGGCCCGCTCAGCGCCACGCTGAGATCGTGAAGGGCGTCCACCCGTACGGTGGACGCCCTTCGCGTGTTCCGGCGGCACAGCGGCTCTGCGGCTTACGGTCCGCAGCATGGAGCGCAGACCCGCCGGCCCCCGTGGCCTCGTCAGCCGTTCGCTGATCGCCGCGGCCGTCTTCGCCGGCGCCGTCATGCCCGGCTGGACCCTCGGCGACCTGGCCGAGCACTGGACCGGCCAGGGGCTGCTGGACTGGCTCATCACCTGTGGCTGGTGTGGCCTGGCGGTGTTCGTGCTCGGCCCGCACGGCTCCTACCGGCACCGCGACGTGGTGCTCGGGGTGCTGCCGCTCTACGGCTGGTACGTCGCCGCCGTGCTGGCCTGGCGGGTGGCGTTGCTGCCGTTGCGGGACTGGGAGCCGCGCGCCGACGAGCTGTGGCGGGCCCGCTGGCTCACCGGCGGCCTGATCGGCTACTGGCGGGCGGATCCGCTGCCGGCGCGCGCCGGCGGTGCGGGTGCGGCTAGATCCGGCTCAGCGCCAGCAGCCGGTCGCCGGACCACGTGAGGATCCAGCCCGTGCCCTTCGGCGTCTTGTACGGCTCCGCCGAGCCGGCGCCGGCCAGCTCCATCAGGATCGACGGGATCACCTTGCCCTGGCTGCACACCGCCGCCCGGGGGCCGTCGCGCAGCTCGCCGAGCCGGTCCGCGGCCAGCTTCGCCCGGGCCGGCACGTCGGCCGGCTCCGCGGGCTCGGCGAACGCCCTGTCCGTCACAATCGGCAGGCCCAGCCGCGCGGACAGCGGCTCGAGCGTCTGCCTGCAGCGCAGTGGGGTGGCCGCGAACAGCCGTTGCGGACCGAGCAGCGCCAGCGGCGGGCCGAGCAGCTCCGCCTGGGCGCGGCCGAGCGGGTCCAGCGGCCGCAGGGCGTCGGGCCCGTCGAACTCGCCGCGCTTGCCCGCGTGCGCGTGCCGGACCAGCGCGGTCAGCGCGGTGACCGGCGGCAGCGCGGCGACGTGCTCGACCAGCCGCCGGTCATCCGGGTAGCTCAGCCGGGCCAGCGCGTCGGCCGGCGACAGCCAGCTCACGGTGTCCACCTCGGTCGGGTCGATCGGGTCGGCGGCCGGGCCGTCGGCGGCCCGCATCAGCCAGAACTCGACCGCCTTCGGCACGCCGTCCGGCAGCGTGTACGCCACCTCGGGCAATCGCAGCTGCGGCTCACCCCGGACACCCGTCTCCTCCAGCACCTCGCGCACCGCGCCCGCCAGCGGGTGCTCGTCGGCGTCGAGCTTGCCCTTCGGCAGGCTCCAGTCCGCCAGGTACGGCCGGTGCACGACGCAGACCTCGATGCCGTCCCCGGCGGATCGCCAGAGGACGGCGCCGGCTGCCCGGACCGGTGCTGTCGGCAAGGTCAGCCGGCCTTGCCGATGACCCGGCGCAGCAGCGCCTCCTGCAGGTGGACGTGGCTCTCCGAGGGCGTGAAGGTGCGCCGGTGCCAGGTGCCGTCGCCGGCCAGGTCCCAGCCCTCGCTGCCGTCGCTCATCGACAGCTCCAGCACGTTGCGCAGATCGTCCTGCGCGGACGGCAGGGTCACCCGGACCAGCGCCTCCACCCGGCGGTCCAGGTTGCGGTGCATGAGGTCGGCCGAGCCGATCCAGTACTCGGCGTCGTCGCCGGCGCCGAACCGGAACACCCGGGAGTGCTCCAGGAACCGGCCGACGATCGAGCGGACCCGGATGTTGTCCGACAGCCCCGGCACCCCGGGCCGCAGGGCGCACATGCCGCGGATGATCAGGTCGATCCGGACGCCGGCCTGCGAGGCCCGGTAGAGCGCGTCGCAGGTCTCCTCGTCCACCAGCGAGTTCACCTTGAACTGGACCAGCGCCTCGCCGCCCGCGCGGGCGATCGCGGACTGCTCCTCGATCCGCTCGATCAGCCCGGCCCGGACCCCGTGCGGCGCCACCAGCAGCCGCCGGAACGCGGTCTGCCGGCTGTAACCGGTGAGCACGTTGAACAGGTCGGTGACGTCCGCGCCGACCTCGGGGTCGGCGGTGAGCATGCCGAAGTCCTCGTAGAGCCGGGCCGTCTTCGGGTGGTAGTTGCCGGTGCCGATGTGGCAGTAGCGGCGGATCTGGTTGCCCTCCTGGCGGACCACCAGCGAGGTCTTGCAGTGGGTCTTGAGACCGACCAGGCCGTAGACCACGTGGCAGCCGGCCCGCTCCAGGGTGCGCGCCCAGGCGATGTTGGCCACCTCGTCGAACCGGGCCTTCACCTCGACCAGCACGACCACCTGCTTGCCGGCGGCTGCGGCGTCCACCAGCGCGTCGACTATCGGTGAGTCCCCGCTGGTGCGGTAGAGCGTCTGCTTGATGGCCAGCACGTTCGGGTCGGCGGCGGCCTGCTCGATGAAGCGCTGCACGCTGGTGGAGAACGAGTGGTACGGGTGGTGCACCAGGATGTCGCACTCACGCAGCCGGTTGAAGACGCTGCGCGGCACCTCGCCGTCGGCCAGCTGCGGGTGGGTCGCCGGGACAAAAGGGCGGTCCTTGAGGTCGTCGCGGTCGCACTCGCCGTACACCTGCCACAGGCCGGAGAGGTCGAGCAGGCCCGGCACCCGGAGCACGTCCTGGCTGTCCATCTCCAGCTCGCGGCTGAGCAGGTCGAGCACGTGGTCGCTGATCGAGGCGGCCACCTCCAGCCGCACCGGCGGGCCGAAGCGGCGCTGGGCCAGCTCGCGCTCCAGGGCCTGCAGCAGGTCCTCGTCGCGGTCCTCGTCGACCTCCAGCTCGGCGTTGCGGGTGACCCGGAACAGGTGCCACTCCAGGATCTGCATGCCGGAGAAGAGCTGGTCCAGGTGGGCCGCGATGAGCTCCTCGACGGGCAGGAAGCGGGCGCCGCGGCTGTCGTTCTGCACCGTGACGAAGCGGGGCACGTTGTTCGGCACCTTGATCCGGGCGAACAGCTCGGCGTTGCTGCCGTTCGGGTCGCGCAGCGCGACGGCCAGGTTCAGCGACCGGCTGGAGATGTACGGGAACGGGTGCGCCGGGTCGACCGCCAGCGGCGTCAGCACCGGGAACACCTGCTCGCGGAAGTACGTGCGCAGCCGCTCGCGTTCCGGCGCGTCCAGCTCGCTCCAGCTGACCAGCTCGATGCCCTCGGCGGACAGCTTCGGCCGGACCTCCTCGCCGAAGCAGGCGGCGTGCCGGGTGACCAGGTCGGCGGCCCGTTCGGTGATCATCTCGAGCTGGTGGCGCAGTGACGAGCGGTCGCCGCCGCGCATCGGCAGGCCGGCCTTGAGCCGGCGCTTGAGCCCGGCCACCCGGACCATGTAGAACTCGTCCAGGTTGCCGGCGAAGATGGCCAGGAACTTCGCGCGTTCCAGCAGCTGGGTGCCGGGATCCTCGGCCAGCGCCAGGACCCGGGCGTTGAAGTCGAGCCAGGACAGCTCCCGGTTGAGGAAGCGGTCGTCGGGCAGCTCCGGCAGCTCCTCGGCAGCGGCCGCGTCGAGGTCGTCCGTGGTGTCGGCCGGGGCCGGGGCCGGGACGTAGGCGTCGGCGGCGGGGATGGCGATGGTGGTCACGGCGGGCTCCGTCGGCTCGATGGCGGTCGGCGCGGCTGGGCTTGCGGTGCGCTCGTGCGGGCTCTCCGGGGCGACCGTCCCCGCTGGGCCGGTCTGCTCCCCCAGGGGGAGGAACCGCCCGTTGGGGCCGCGGCGGCGAGCCGCGAGGGGCGCGGTCGGGTCGGGTGTCCGGGGCGGGGTGGTCATCGCTCCATCATTGCCCGTTCCGGGTGAACGGGAAATGAACGAAGCTCACCTGATTCCAGGAAGTTCGACCTTGGTGACCGCGCCGTCCGGTCCGGCCGAGATCGACACCCGCTGCCCGAGCCGCAGCAGCCGCAGCCCGGAGGCGTCGAAAGCCGCGGCCGGGAAGGGCAGCTCACTGCCGTCGTCGAGGAGCAGCGTGCCGTTACGGGTCTGCGCGTCGAACGTCGCCACGGTGCCCTGCATGTCCCGCAGGTTACCGGGCCGGGCCGCCCGGCATACCGGAGACGCCGCACTCCGCGATGAGTCCGAGATCACGCAGCAGCCCGCAAGTGTGCTCACCGGCGCCCAGGGCCAGCACCGTGCGCAGGTCGGCGGCGGTGTCCACGTCCTGGCGCAGACCCGGCCACGCCCCGGCGAGCGGGCGGGCCAGCGAGGCGGCGTGCGCCCCGGCCGAGCCTGCCCCGAAGCGGGGGTCCAGCGCGGTGCCCGCCTCGGCGGTCAGCAGCACGGTGCCGGTGCCCGCGGCGTCGGCCACAAAACTGCGGCCGGCGCCCGCGGCCGCCAGCGCCTCCCCGAGCTCGGCCGGGCGCAGCGCGGGCAGGTCGCCGGTGAGCACGGCCCGGCGGTGGGCGAGGCCCACGACCACGTCGGCGCCGAAGCGCATGGCCGCGTTCAGGCCGGCGGCGGGCCGGTCCGGCACCGCCCGGGCGCCCAGGGCTTTCACCGCGGCGGCCGCGGCCGGGTCGTCCGTGACGACCAGCACGGTGCCGACCGCCGCGCAGGCGCGGACCGCGGCGACCGTGTCCCGGACCATCGCCAGGGCCAGATCCTCGTGCCGGGCGTCGGCGACGGCGCCCCGCAGCCGGCTCTTGGCCGCGCCGAGGCTCTTCACGGGAATGACCGCCGTCCAGTCCGCACCTGACACGACGCCAATCCTGCCACCGCGGGCAGGGTGGGCCCCGGCCTGGCTACGGCGAGGACGAGCAGGCATGATTTCGTCCGAGGTGTGGGGGACGGCGGCGCGGGGGCCCGCCGCGGGGAGCAGGGAGGCACCGTGGCGGGGCGCAAGCTCGGATTCTGGCGACGGCTCGCGGTCTGGCTGGTGCTGCCGGCGATGAGTATCTGGACCAGGCGCACCTGGACCGGCATGGCGAACCTGCCGCCCGCCGGCGGCTTCATCGTCACGCCCAACCACATGTCCCAGTTCGACCCGCTGCTGGTGGCCCACTTCATCTACGAGTCCGGCCGGTGGCCGCGCTTCCTGGCCAAGGCCAGCATCTGGCGGGTGCCGTTCGTCGGCTTCATGCTCCGCAAGACCCAGCAGATCCCGGTGGAACGCGGCAGTGTGGAGGCAGTGAAATCCCTCGACTCGCTCATCGAAGCCCTGCACCAGGGCGGCGTAGTGGTGATCTACCCCGAGGGCACGACCACCCGCGAGCCGGAGCTGTGGCCGATGCGGGGCAAGACCGGCGCGGCCCGGCTGGCGCTGGTCACCGGCGCCCCGGTGGTGCCGATGGCGACCTGGGGCGCGCAGCGGGTGCACGACGTGCGGACCGGCAGGATCTCGCTGGGCCGCCGGGTGCCGGTGCAGGTCGCGGCCGGCCCGCCGGTGGACCTGTCCCGCTGGCAGGGCACCGCGCCCAGCCGCGCGGTGCTGGAGGAGATGACCGAGGCGATCCAGCTGGCCACCCGGGACCTGCTCGCCGAGTTGCGGGACGAGCCGGCGCCTCCGCTCTACCAGGTGTCGCGCCGCGGCCCCGGAACGGAACCAGCAGCATGACCGAGACAAGTGAGGGCGCATGAGGCGAGCGGCAGTGCTGGGCGCGGGCGCCTGGGGAACGGCGTTCGCGAAGATCCTCGCCGAGGCGGGCGCGGACGTGACCATGTGGGCGCGCCGCGAGTCCGTGGCGGCGGCCATCCGGGCCGACGGCGTCAACGAGACGGCGCTGCCCGGCGTCAAGCTGCCCGAGCGGGTCACCGCCACCAGCGACCTCGCCGCCGCCCTGGACGGCGCCGGCCTGGTCTTCCTGGCGGTGCCGTCGCAGACGTTGCGCGGCAACCTCGCCGACTGGGCCGGCCACCTGCCGGCCGACTCGACGCTGGTCTCGCTGATGAAGGGCATCGAGCTCGGCACGACCAAGCGGATGAGCCAGGTCATCGTGGAGACCGCCGGGGTCGAGCCGGACCGGGTGGTGGTGGTCTCCGGGCCCAACCTGGCGCCCGAGATCGCCGCCGAGCAGCCCGCCGCGACCGTGGTGGCGGGCACCGACCCGAGCCGCGCGCAGCTCGTCCAGCAGGCCATCGCGCTGCCCTATCTGCGGCCGTACACCAGTGACGACGTGATCGGGTGCGAGCTGGGCGGGGCGGTCAAGAACGTGATCGCGCTCGCGTACGGGATGGCCAACGCGATGGGCATGGGCGACAACACCAAGGCCTCGCTGATCACCCGCGGGCTGGCCGAGACGGCCCGGCTCGGGGTGGCGCTGGGCGCCGACCCGATGACCTTCGCCGGCCTGGCCGGGCTGGGCGACCTGGTGGCGACGTGCTCGTCGCCGCTGTCGCGGAACCGGACCTTCGGCGAGCACCTGGGCCGCGGCGAGTCGCTGGAGGAGGCGCAGCGCGCCGCCCGGCAGACCGCCGAGGGGGTCAAGAGCTGCCTGGCCATCCGCGACCTGGCCCGGGCGCACCACGTCGAGATGCCGATCACCGAGCAGGTGGAGCGGGTGTGCCACGAGGGCGTGGACCCGCGGGTCGCGGTGAAGCTGCTGATGGGCCGGGAGATGAAGCCGGAATGACGGATCAGGGAGACGGGACCCGGGTGGTGCACGCCGGGCTGCCCGAGCCGGTGCCGGGACAGCCGTTCCTGCCCGGGCCGGTGTTCGCCGCGCCGTACCACCTGGACCCGGTCGACGGGCCCGGGGTCAACGGGTACGGGCGCCCGGACAACCCCACCCGGCGCGCGCTGGAGGGGGCGATCGGCGAGCTCGAGGGCGGGTCGGTGCTGGCCTTCGCGAGCGGGCAGGCGGCCATCACCGCGCTGCTGTTCGCCACCCTGCGCACCGGCGACACGGTGGCGCTGCCGTCGGACGGCTACTTCACCGTGCGCGCGTTCGCCGAGGGCACGCTGCGCGACCTCGGGGTCAAGACGGTGCTGGTGCCGACCGCGGGGCCGTACCCGTCGTTCGAGGGCGTGCGGCTGGTGCTGCTGGAGACGCCGGCGAATCCGGGGCTGGACGTCTGCGACATCCGTGCCGTCGCGGCCGCCGCGCATGCCGCCGGGGCGCTGGTGGCGGTGGACAACACCACGCCGACCCCGCTCGGCCAGCGGCCACTGGAGCTGGGCGCCGACCTGGTGGTGGCCTCCGGCACCAAGGCGCTGACCGGGCACTCCGACGTGCTGCTGGGCTACCTGGCGAGCAACGACGCGGAGCTGCTGGCCAAGGTCACCGTCTGGCGGGCGCAGACCGGCGCGGTGCCGGGGGCGTTCGACGCCTGGCTGGCCCACCGCTCGCTGGCGACCCTGGACCTGCGGCTGGCCCGGCAGAGCGAGAACGCGGTGGTGCTGGCCGAGCTGCTCGCCGGCCGCGACGACGTGCACGCGGTGCGCTTCCCGGGGCTGGCGGGCGATCCGTCGTACCGGATCGCCCGGGCGCAGATGCGCCGCATCCCCGGCATCATCTCGTTCGATCTCGGCAGCGCCGAGCGGGTGGCCCGCTTCCTGCAGGCCTCCCGCCTGGTCTTCGCGGCCACGTCCTTCGGCGGCCTGCACACCACCGCCGACCGGCGCGCGCAGTGGGGCGACGACACGGCGCCCGGCTTCGTCCGGCTCTCCTGCGGCATCGAGGACGCGGCGGACCTGGTCGCCGACCTCACGGCCGCGCTCGACGCCGGCTGAGCCGATGACCTGGAGCAGCTTCAGCGGGGACCAGGTCGCGGCGCTGGCGCAGGGCGAGAGCCTGTTCGCCCGGCCGGGGGAGCGGGAGTGCCCGGCCTGCGGCGAGTGCCGCGTGCGGGCGTACGTGAACGCCCCCGAGAACGCCCGGCGCCCGACCCTGGTCAGTTACGTCTGGTGCAGCGCCTGCCGCCGGTTCGTCGGCACCCGGGCCAGGCACCCGGAGGGTCTGGTCTTCTCCGACCCGCTGGCCGTCCTGTCCGCGGCTGAGCGCCGCGAGCTGGAGCGCAGCCTGGTCGGCTTCCTGGCGCACCTGGACGAGCTCTGGGACGCCGGGGCGCTGCCGCAGACCTTCACCGCGGCCTGACGGAACCCGACATTGCGCGCCGGCCGCTCTGGCTCTATGGTTCGTTGCATGAGTAATGAACCACAGAACTAGGGAGGCTGTCGTGTTCGACGACCGCAGTCCCATCTACCTGCAGATCGCCAACGGGATCAAGGACGAGGTTGTGAGCGGGACGCTCAAGGAGGACGAACAGGTCATGTCCACCAACCAGTACGCGGCGTTCTACCGGATCAACCCCGCCACGGCGGCCAAGGGCTTCGCCCAGCTGGTCGACGAGGGCGTGCTCTACAAGAAGCGCGGCATCGGCATGTTCGTCAGCCCGGACGCCCGCGCCCGGCTGCGCAACCAGCGCCGCGAACGGTTCTTCGCCGACGTGGTCGACCCGATGCTCGCCGAGGCCCGGATGGTCGGCGTGGAGGTCGACGAGATCGTCGCGTACCTGAAGGAGGGCCCGCGATGATCTCCCTGCGCGACCTCACCGTGCGCTACGGCGGCACCGTCGCCGTCGACGGCATCACCCTCGACCTGGCGCCCGGCAAGATCTACGGGCTGCTGGGCCGCAACGGCTCCGGCAAGACCAGCCTGCTGAGCGTGCTCGCGGCCTACCGCCGCCCGTCCGCCGGCACGGTCACCGTCAACGGCGACGACCCCTTCGAGAACCGGGCGCGGATGCGGAAGACCGCGTTCATCCGCGACAGCCTCGACGTCACCGACCAGGACCGGGTCGACAAGGTCCTGGACCTGGCCGGCCGGCTGCGCCCGAGCTGGGACGCGGAGTACGCCGCCCACCTGATCGACGTCTTCGAGCTGAACCGCCGCAAGCGCGTGTCGGCGCTGTCGCGGGGGCAGCGTTCGAGCCTCGGCGTCGTGCTCGGGCTCGCCGCCCGCGCCCCGCTGACCATCCTGGACGAGGTCTACCTCGGCATGGACGCGGGCGCCCGGGCCGCGTTCTACCGCGAGCTGCTGGCCGACTACCTCGCCCACCCGCGCACGATCATCCTCTCCACCCACCTCATCGAGGAGGTTGCCGGCCTGTTCGAGCAGGTGATCGTCCTCGACCGGGGCCGGCTGCTGGTGCACGAGGACACCGACGCCTTCCGGGCCCGCGGGGTCGCCGTGACCGGGCCGGCCGCGGCCGTGGCGGCGTTCGTCGCCGGCCGGACCGTGCTGAGCGAGCAGAGCCTGGGCGGCGTGCGGCAGGCCACCCTCTCCGGGGCCCTGGACGACGACGAGGCGGGCCGGGCCCGGGCGGCCGGGCTCACCCTCGCCCCGGTCGGCGTCCAGGACCTCTTTGTCCATCTCACCTCGGGCGCCGCGGACGGCGCCCGGCGAACGGAGGCACTGCGATGAGCCCGCGTCTGCTCGTGGCCGGCAACCTGCTGCGCATCTACCGGCCCGTCGCGCTGTGGTTCTGGAGCCTGATGATCGTCGGCATCGCCGTCGCGATGACCGTGCTGGCCTCGGTCACCGACCCGCCGGTCAGCCTGTGGCTGGTGGTCGCCGGCGCGGCCGCGAAGTACTGGGTCGGTGTCGTCGGGGTGCTGGTCGTCAGCATGAACCTGCGGCAGTTCGTCGCCAACGGCATCACCCGGCGCGACTTCCTGGCCGGCGCGGCGCTGGCCGGGGTGCTGGCGGCAGTGCTGTTCTCCGTCGCGGTGCCGCTCGGGCACGAGGCCGAGCAGCTGCTGCTCGGCGGCTTCGGCCCGGTCACCGGGCGGTATCCGGCCACCTCGCTGGGCACCGGACTGCGGGAGCTCGGCCACATCCTGCCGGCCTCGCTGGCCTTCCTGGTGACCGGCGCGGCCGGCACCGCGGGCTTCTACCGGTACGGCGCCTGGGGCGGGCTCGCGCTGCTCCCGCTCGCGGTGCTCCCCGTTGCGGCGGCCGAGGCCCTGCTCGGGGTGGACGAGCACGGCGGCTTCGACGCGCGGCTCGTGCCGTACGCGGCGGCGGTGCTGGTCACGCTGACCGTGACCGCGCTCGTGGGCCTGCTGGTGCACCTGGAGCTGCGGGACGTCGCCATCCGGCGGGGAGCGCCGGCCTAACCGCCGTGGTTCAGCGCGAACTCGTACAGCCAGTCGCGCTGGGCCTCGGTGTCCGGCACCGGCAGGCCCCGGGCCTCGGCCACCAGCTCCAGCGCGCGTTCCGGGCCGACGCCGAGCATCACCAGCGTCGCGCAGGCCAGCAGCGTCGAGCGGCCGATGCCGGCGAAGCACTGCGTGACCACGAAGCGGCCGGCCCGGACGTGCGCGGCCAGCCGTACGCCGAGGGCCACGACGTCACTGTCGGCCATGTCCCGGGCCCGTGGGATGCCGCGGTCCGCGATCGGGAACGACAGGAACTCGATGCCTGCGGCGGCTGCGGCGGCCGCCACCTCGGTGAGCCCGAGCCGGCGGTCCTCCTCCCAGGTCAGCGCCGAGACGAAGACGTCGACGCCGGCCGCGGCCAGGCCGGCCATCTCGTCGGCCAGCCAGGCGCCGCCGCGCGGGTGCGCCATCGTCGCCAACCGCCCCGGACCGTGCCATTCGATCACGTGCAGTGCTGGTCTCATCGACTCCCCGTTCCTGTTCCCCCATGCCAGCGCCCGCCGTCGGCAGAATGTGATGCACGCAGAGTAGGGTGCCGAGGCAGCCTAGCGATGTCCGGCAACGAGAGGCCTTTTCCATGGCGACCCCTCGCAAAACCCGTGTGGCGATCGTGTTCGGCGGGCGCAGCTCCGAACACGCGATCTCCTGCGTCAGCGCGGGCAGCATCCTCGGTGCGCTCGACCCCGATCTGTACGAGGTGGTGCCGGTCGGCATCACCCGGCAGGGCGCCTGGGTGCTCGCCGCCGGCGACCCCGCGGCGCTGGCCATCACCGGCCAGACTCTGCCGGAGATCACCGCCGACTCCGGCCACGCCGTGGTGCTGCCCGCCGACCCGACCTCGTCCGGCCTGATGGTGCTGGACCCCGCGGACGGCGTGGCGGTGCTGGCGAACGTGGACGTCGTGTTCCCGGCCCTGCACGGCGCGTACGGCGAGGACGGCACCATCCAGGGCATGCTCGAGATGGCCGGCATCCCGTACGTGGGCGCCAACGTCTTCGCCTCCGCGGCCGGCATGGACAAGGAGTTCACCAAGAAGCTGGCCGCCGCCGAGGGCATCCCGGTCGGGCCGTACGCGGTGCTGCGCGCCGGCCACTCGCTGACCGAGGCCGACAAGCAGCGCCTGGGCCTGCCCGTCTTCGTCAAGCCCTCGCGGGCCGGCTCGTCGCACGGCATCAGCAAGGTCAGCGACTGGGCGGAGCTGGACGCGGCCGTCGCCAAGGCCCGGCAGATCGACCCGAAGGTGCTGGTCGAGGCCGCCATCGTGGGCCGCGAGGTGGAGTGCGGCGTGCTCGAGGGCGAGGCCGGCGGGGTGCCCGAGGCGTCGCTGCTGGCCGAGATCCTGGTCTCCACCGACGGCAGCGACTTCTACGACTTCGACGCCAAATACCTGGGCGACGGCACGCCGTACCAGATCCCCGCGGACCTGCCGCCCGAGGTGGCCCGCCAGGTCCGGGAGTACGCCTGCCGCACCTTCACCGCGCTGGACTGCGCCGGCCTGGGCCGCGTCGACTTCTTCGTGACCGCCGACAACGAGATCTTCCTCAACGAGATCAACACGATGCCCGGCTTCACGCCGACGTCGATGTTCCCGCTGATGTGGGCGGCGACCGGCCTGGAATACCCGAAGGTCGTGGACCGGCTGATCCGCACCGCGCTACACCGCGGGACGGGCCTGCACTAGACGCAGCCGGAAGGCACCCCGGTGGTGCGGGACTTGTCGGTCTTCACCACCACGTCGGAGAACTCGTTGGCCCACTGGGCGGGCTGCGCGTACTGCTTGGGCACGGTGACCCGCACCGCGACCTCTCGGTCCATGGTGGTGAAGGTGGTCGCCGCCGGCTGCTCGTCGGCGTACCAGCAGACCCGGTTCATGGTCATCAACTCGGTGTCCATCGGCACGCAGCCCGAACCGCTCTGCTCCAGTGTCTTGCAGGTCTCCGGCTGGGTCACCCCGCAGGCCACGGTCAGGGCGGGCTCGCCCCAGGCGGCGTTCTGCTCCGGGCCGGCGCTCACCTTGCGGGCGGCCAGGTCGCGCACCTGGGCGGGCAGCTGAGAGGTCACCGCCAGGCACACCTCGGCCGGGCGGGCCGCCAGCTTCGGCGCCGCCATCGGCACCGGCGCCGCCGGCAGGACCGCCGGCTGGGTGGCCGACGGGACGGGTGCGGCGTCGCGCGGCTCCGGGACGACCCGGTTGACGATCAGCAGACCCACCACCAGCGCCACCGGTACGGCGACCACCGTCGCCCAGATGGCGGCGGTGCGCGTCGTCCGGTCCGGCGCGGGGGGCTGGGGTTCGGGGCGGGTCCGCACGTCGACCATGTCAGAGATTTACCACGGAGCACGTCACGGTCCGGGTGATGCCCGGCACGAACTGGATTTTGCTCACAATCATCCGGCCCAGCTCGTCGACGCTGTGCGCCTCGCCCAGTACCACGACGTCGTACGGCCCGGTGACCGCGTCGACGCGGACCACTCCATTGATTTTGTCGATGGCTGCGGCCACGTCACGGGCCTTTCCGACCTCCGTCTGGATGAGGATGTACGCCTGGACCACGATCAGACTCCTATCCGCCGCCGCCGGCGACCCGAACGTGAAACTACAGCACGGAGCCGGCCGGCAGCGCGGTTGCGGGGCAGGCCAACTCGAGAGGAACGGTGGGACGTGAGCATCGCGGAGACGGGGGAGTTCGGGCTCATAGCCCGGATCGTCGCGCGGCTCGAGACCGGCGCCGCCGGCCTGCTCGGACCGGGCGACGACGCAGCGGTGGTGGCGGCGCCGGACCGCCGGGTCGTGGCGAGCACGGATGTCCTGGTGGAGGGCCGGCACTTCCGGCGGGACTGGTCGAGCGCCGCGGACATCGGGCACCGGGCGGCGGCCGCGAACCTGGCCGACATCGCCGCCATGGGCGCGGTGCCCACCGCGCTGCTGGTCGCGCTCTGCGTGCCCACGGACCTGGATCCCGAGTGGGCCGAGGAACTCGCCGGCGGGCTCTCCGCGGAGGCGCGGCTGGTCGGCGCGGGCGTGGTCGGCGGCGACCTGTCGGCCAGCCCCACGCTCACCATCGCGGTCACCGCGCTGGGCGACCTGCAGGGCCGCGACCCGGTGCTGCGCAGCGGCGCCCAGCCCGGCGACGTGGTCGCGCTCGCCGGGCGCACCGGGCACGCCGCGGCCGGCTACACCGTGCTCTCCCGGGGCTTCCGGACGCCGAAGCTGCTGGTCGAGGCGTACCGGCGGCCCGAGGTGGAGTATGCCGAGGGTCCCGCCGCGGCGAAGCTGGGCGCGACCGCGATGATCGACGTCTCGGACGGACTGCTCCAGGACCTCGGTCACGTCGCGTCGGCCAGCGTGGTCGGCATCAACATCGAACGGGACGCCTTCGAGGTGCCCGGCCCGATGCGCGACGCGGCTTCGGCGCTGGGAGTGGACCCGTACGTCTGGTTGCTGGCCGGTGGCGACGATCACGCGCTGGCCGCCACCTTCCCGGCCGGGGCGCCGCTGCCGGCGGGCTGGCGTGCGGTCGGCAGCGTGCACGAGGGCACCGGGGTCACGGTCGACCGGCGCCCGTGGCAGGGCGGGACGGGCTGGGACCACTTCCGCTGATCTATGGTGTCCGGCGTGGCTGAGATCAAGATTCGCGAGGCCCGCTTCGACGAGCCGGCGGTGCAGCGCCTCATCGCCGAGGCGATGGCCGAGCTCACCCGGCGGTACGGCGGCAACGGCGACGACACCCCCGTGGCGCCCGCGGACTTCGCCCCGCCCAGCGGGGCGTTCTACGTGGCCTACGCCACCGCCGACGGCGAGTTGCTGGGCTGCGCGGGCTGGCGGGCGCACGGGCCGGACGCGGAGCTCAAGCGGATGTTCACGGTGCCGGCGGCGCGCGGGCGCGGGGTGGCCCAACAGGTGCTCGCGGCGATCGAGGAGTCGGCCCGGGAGCGGGGCTGCAAGCGGGTGATCCTGGAGACCGGCGACCGGCAGCCGGAGGCGATCGCGCTCTACCGCAAGTGCGGCTACGAGCGCATCGAGGACTTCGGCCACTACAAGGGTGAGGAAGGCGTGCTCTCCTACGCCCGGATGCTCTGAGGGCGTCCGGGCACGCGAAAAGCCCGCCGGGTCAACGGACCGGGCGGGCTGTCGCCGAGCTCTGCCGTCAGGCGCGGACGACCTTGCCGGCCTTGATGCACGAGGTGCAGACCTTGAGCTTCTTGGTGTTGCCACCACCGGCAGGGGTGCGCACCGACTGGATGTTCGGGTTCCAGCGGCGGTTGGTCCGCCGGTGCGAGTGGGACACGTTGTGGCCGAAGCCCGGTCCCTTGCCACAGACGTCGCACACGCTAGCCACGGGGTACTCCTGGGATTTTGAAAGCAAATGAGGGTGCCCCGGACAGCGGGCATCCGGGCAACCTGGCCAGATTACCCGATGGCCGGCCGGGACAGCCAATCGCCCCTGTCCTGCCCCCGGCATCCGGCAATTGTCGGTGCTGGTTAGTACGCTTTTCGCGTGCTGGACTCCCTGGACGCCGCGGCGGTCCGCCGCTGGTGCGGCGGCGGGCTGGCCGCGCTCCGGGCGCACCAGCACGAGATCGACGAGCTGAACGTCTACCCGGTGCCGGACGGCGACACGGGCACCAACCTGGTGCTCACCCTGACCTCGGCTCAGCAGGCCCTCGACGACTCGCCCGAGCAGCCCGCCGCCGCGGGTGAGCCGGCCGCCTCCGCCCCGCCGGGCCGCACGATGCGCCTGATGGCGCGGGGTGCGCTGCTGGGCGCCCGGGGCAACTCCGGCGTGATCGTGTCGCAGATCCTGCGCGGGATGGCCGACACCTTCGCCATGACGGTGGCGGTGCGGGGCGGGGAGCTGACCCGGGCGCTGCGGATGGCGAGCGAGGCGGCCTACGCGGCGGTGGCCAAGCCGGTCGAGGGCACGGTGCTGTCGGTGGTGGCGGCCGCGGCCGAGGGTGCCCGCCGGGCCAAGTCGGACGATCTTGTCGCGGTGGCCCGGGCGGCGGCGCGGTCGGCCGCGGAGGCGCTGGCCCGCACGCCCCAGCAGCTGCCGATCCTGGCCCGGGCCGGGGTGGTCGATGCCGGCGGGCGCGGGCTGGTGCTGCTGCTGGAGGCGCTGGTGGAGGCCCTGGTGCCTGCCGGGATCGGCCCGCCGGGAGCGGGCCTGCCGGGAGCGGGCCCGCCGCCCTCGGCGAGCCGATCCGCTGCCGCCGCAGCCGGGCTCGACGATCGCGCTTCGGCCGCGGCCGGGTCCGACGATCGCGCCGCCGCCGCGGCCGGGTCCGACGATCGCGCTGCCGTCGCGGTGCGGACCGCTGCCAACCCGGTCGCGGTGGCGCCCGGGGATGGCTGGCAAGGCCCCGAATACGAAGTGCAGTACCTGCTCGATGCGCCGCCCGAGGCCGTCGAGAAGCTGCGGGAGGCGCTCGGCGGGCTCGGCGACTCGCTGGTGATCGTCGGGACCGGGGAGGGCGAGGCGCCCACCTGGAACGTGCACGTCCACGTCGACGACATCGGCGCCGCGATCGAGGCCGGCATCGTCGCCGGCCGGCCGTACCGGATCTCCGTCACCCGGCTCCAGGACACCGCGCACCTGCACGGCCAGCACCTGCACGGCCGCCACCTGCACGCCGCGCCGCGCCCGCCCGGCGCCGTCGCGGCCCCCGATCCCGACGCCCGAGCCGCCGTGGTCGTCGCGGCCGGCGACGGGCTCACCGCGATCTTCACCGGCGAGGGCGCCACGGTCGTCGACCGCAATCCCTCGATCGCCGAGATGCTCGCCGCGATCGCCGCCACCGGGGCAGGCCGGGTCGTGCTGCTGCCCAACGACGCCAACACCCACGCCGTGGCCCGGTCCGCCGCCCGCGAGGCCGTCGCGACCGGGGTGCGGGTCAGCGTGGTGCCCACCCGCTCGCCGGTGCAGGCGCTCGCCGCGCTGGCCGTCCGCGATCCCGGCCGGCCCTTCGACGACGACGTCATCGCGATGGCCGAGGCCGCCGGCGCCTGCCGGTCCGGCGAGGTCTGCACCGCCAGCCGGGAGGCCCTGACGGTCGCCGGCCGGTGCCGCCCCGGCGACCTGCTCGGGCTGGTCGACGGCGAGGTGCACGTCATCGGCGCCGACCTGGAAGAGGTCTGCCGGCGGCTGCTCGACCGGCTGCTCGGCGGCGGTGGCGAGCTGGTCACCCTGGTGCTCGGCGCGGACGCCCCGGCCGAGCTGGAGGACCGGTTGCGCGGCCACGTCCTGCAGCAGTGGCCGTTCGTCGAGCTGAACAGCTATGCGGGCGGCCAGCCCCGCTACCACCTGTTGGTAGGAGTGGAATGACCGACACGAAGACCGTCACCACCACCGACACGCCGCTGGCGAAGGTGCTGAGTCCGGCCAAGGCCAAGGCGCTCGCCACCCACCTCGACCTGCACACCGCCGGTGACCTGATCTACCACTTCCCGCGCCGCTACGACGAGCGCGGCGAACACACCGACATCCGCAAACTCGAGGTGGGCGAGCAGGTCACCCTGCTGGCCCAGGTCAAGAGCACCACGGTACGGCCGATGCGCCAGCGCCGCGGCACGATGCTCGAGGTCATCGTCGGCGACGGCTCCGGGGCGACGCTGAGCTGCACGTTCTTCAACCAGGCGTGGCGTGAGCGGGAGCTGCGGACCGGCCGGTGGGGGCTGTTCGCCGGCAAGGTCACCGACTTCCGGGGCAACCGCCAGCTCAACGGACCGGCATACCAGCTGCTCAAAGCCGACGCGACGCAGGACGAGGCAGCCGAGGAGATCGAGGAGTTCGCCGGCGCGCTGATCCCGGTCTACCCGGCCGCGGCGGCGGTGCCGACGTGGACCATCGCCCGCTACGTGCGCGAGGTGCTGGAGACCTTCCAGCCGCCGGCGGACCCGTTGCCGGGCACGGTCCGCGCGAGCCGCAACCTGATCGGGATCGGCAAGGCGCTGCGGGAGATCCACCGGCCCAGCTCCGACCGGGACCTGCACCTGGCGAAGTACCGGTTGAAGTGGGACGAGGCTTTTGCCGTACAGCTGACGTTGGTGCAGCGTAAGGCCCGGTCGGCCGCGGCGCCCGGCACCGCCCGCCCGCGCGCCGAGGCCGGGCTGCTCGTGGCCTTCGACGCGACGCTGCCCTACGAGCTGACCGAGGGGCAGGCCCAGGTCGGCGAGGAGATCGCGGCGGACCTGGCCCGCCCGCACCCGATGCACCGGCTGCTGCAGGGCGAGGTCGGCTCGGGCAAGACGCTGGTGGCGGTCCGGGCGATGCTCCAGGTGGTCGACGCCGGCGGGCAGGCCGCGCTGCTGGCGCCGACCGAGGTGCTCGCCACCCAGCACCACCGCAGCATCGGCGCGCAGCTCGGCGCCCTGGGCCGGGCCGGCGAGCTGGACGGCGACCCGAACGGCACCCAGCTCACCCTGGTCACCGGCTCGCTCGGCGCGGCCGCCCGCCGGGCCGCACTGGCCAAGGTCGCCGACGGCACCGCCGGCATCGTGGTCGGCACGCACGCGCTGCTGTACGAGGGAGTCGACTTCCACGATCTCGGCCTGGTGGTGGTGGACGAGCAGCACCGGTTCGGCGTGGAGCAGCGCGACGCCCTGCGCGCCAAGGCCGAACGACCACCGCACGTGCTGGTGATGACGGCGACGCCGATCCCGCGCACGGTCGCGATGACCGTCTACGGCGACCTGGAGACGTCCACCCTGTCCCAGCTCCCGCGGGGCCGCTCGCCGATCGCGTCGCACGTGGTGCCGCCGGAGCGCCCCGCGTTCCTGGACCGGGCCTGGAAGCGCGTGGTCGAGGAGGTCAAGGCGGGCCACCAGGCCTACGTGGTGTGCCCGCGAATCGGCGCGACCGAGGCCGAGGAGGACGAGGAGCCACCCAGCGACAACGACCCGTCCAACCACCCCACCGCCGCCCTTGACCGGACTGAAGGCGAATCATCCCGGCGCCCACCGCTGGCCGTCATGGAGGTCGCGCCGATCCTGGCCGAAGGACCGCTGCACGGCCTGCGGATCGGCATTCTGCACGGCAAGCTGCCGACCGACGAGAAGGACGCGGTGATGCGCCGCTTCGCCGCGGGCGACCTGGACGTGCTGGTCGCGACCACGGTGATCGAGGTGGGCGTCGACGTGCCCAACTCCACCGTCATGATCATCATGGACGCGGACCGCTTCGGCGTCTCCCAGCTGCACCAGCTCCGCGGCCGGGTCGGCCGAGGCTCGGCGCCGGGCATCTGCCTGCTGGTCACCGAGGCGACGGAGGGCACCCCGGCCCGCGAACGCCTGGACGCAGTGGCGTCCACAACGGACGGTTTCCGGCTGGCGGAGCTGGACCTGGAACAACGCCGCGAGGGCGACGTGCTGGGCGCGTCGCAGTCGGGCAAGCACAGCCACCTGCGGCTGCTCTCGCTGCTGCGGGACAGCAAGCTGATCACCGAAGCCCGCGCGGAGGCGATGGAGCTGGTCGCCGAGGACCCGACGCTGGCGAGATATCCGGCTCTGCTGGCGTCGATCGCGGCGTTGGTGGACGAGGAACGCGCCGAGTACTTGGAGAAGGGATGATCCTGCACTTCTGTCCCCGCGCGGAGTGGGAAGCGGCCGAGGCGGCCGGCGTCTACCGGGCCGATACGTTGCTGAGCCAGGGTTTCATCCACTGCTCCACCCCGGAGCAGGTGGCGATCCCGGCGACGGCGCTGGCCCGGGGGCGGCGCGACATCGTGCTGCTGGAGATCGACGAGGCACGGCTCCCGAAGCAGGTGGTCTGGGAGCAGGGGGACCCGCCGGATCCGGGCGGGATGCTGTTCCCGCACGTGTACGAGCCGATCCCGGTGGCGGCGGTGGTCGCCGTGCACGCCTATCCACCGGAAGCGGACGGCACCTTCCGTCCGCCGCGGGGCCTGGCCCTACCCTGATCGCCTGCCGGCCGCATAGGTACGGCGCGGGATCGTTGGTATGGACGGCCCTCGGAGCCCACTGTCCATCACACAGCAGAAGCGGAACAAGTATCTCGGTGACGCCGACCGCGACCACATCGCCGAGTACTCCTTCCAAGGGCTTCCAGGGGTGACCGAGACGACCTCGAAGGCCGACGTCACCTTCAAGCTGTTACGAGGAAAGAGCCGGCTCTACGACATCCGGGTGACCGACAAGAACAGCAACCATATGTCATTGACGCGGCGGGACCGACATAAAGGACGGTCGAGTGAACCTGGAGATTGACCTGCTCAGTGCTGACGAGGACGTCTTCGAAGCGGCACTTGTAGCGGCGGTCAAGTCAGGGGCGACGGGCGAGCGGAAACTGCTCGACGCCCTCAGCTCCGCCCGGGATGAGGAGCGTGCTGCGGGCATCGTCTCTGCGCTCGGAGAGGCAGAGGGGCCGGACGGTGTGGCGGTGCTGCGGGGAATCGTCGCGCAGCCGGCAGATCCCCTGGAGGTACGGACTACCGCGATTGTCGCCCTGACGAAGCGTCAAGGCGTCGAGGCATCCGACGTCCTACTCGGCTGCCTGATCGACTGGGACGACCTGATGCCGGGATACGCGCTGCTGGGCTTGGCGAGCGTCGGTGACGACCGCGCCTGGCCCGAGGTCCTGCAGTGGCTCCGCCAAACGCTGGACAGCCGGGAGCCCAACCCGCAGCACGACTTCGCCGACCGGACGTTGGTCGCCCAATCCGACATTGTCGCCGCGGTCGCTTATCTGGCCCGCCATGCTGCCGGAAGTTGGGAGAAACAGCAGCCCGTGGTGCAGTTGCTGCGCTCCCGCTGGAATCGCTTGAGGGGCGCCGAGCAGCGCTGGCTGACCGTCAACTGGTCGGCCTGCGATCCTGCGCACCCGGATTCCTGCACGGACCTGGACCCGGCCTGGTTCGCCGATTGGATCAGCGAACCGCTGTTCGAGGCGCTCTATCTGGAGGACGCCGAGTAGCGCCGGAATGAAACGAGCCCGGAGTCAGAGGACTCCGGGCTCGTCGTGCATTCTCTGCTGCGACCGTCTCAGGGGGTGAAGGTGATGCGGCGGCGCCGGGCCACCAGGAAGAGCACCCCGCCGGCCACCAGCAGAGCCGCGGCACCGCCGGTGATCGCGCCCGTCGCCGCGCCGGTGACCGGGAGACCGCCGCCTTCGCCGCCGCCGCAGTCCGGCTTGTTGATGGTGACGGTGATCGGTTCGATGTTCAGGCCCTCGAACGTCACGGTCGCCTGCGTGGCCTCACCCGCCGGGAACAGCACCCGCTCGGACGTGCCCGGTGCGACCGTCACCTGCTTCGACTCGTCGCCGTAGACCACCGTCGCCTGGGCCGGGATGGCGCCCTGCGGGTTGGTCACGAGCACCGCGACCGCTTCGCAGTCGTTCTGCACGGTCACGGTCGGCGGAGCGCAATTTTCCGGGCGCTGCCACTCGTACGTGAGGTCCTTCATACCTTCCGCCGACACCGTGATCGGGCCGCTGCCGGCCGGGACCCGTACCGTTTCGCCCTTGCCCGGGGCGACCGTCACCGTCTTGGTGAACTCGCCGGCCTTGACCGTGAAGTTGACCGGGTACTTGGTCTGCTCGCCCGGGTTGCTCAGGTTCACGTCGACCGTGCCGTCGCACTGGGACACCGGCTGCACCTTGGGCTGGTGGCAGCCCTTGTCGCCGCCGTTGTACCTGCCCGGCGGGCCCTCGGACCGGGAGCCGAGGCCGTTGCGGCTGCCCAGCTTCAGGTCGTCGTACCGGTCGCTGGTCTCGGTGATCGGCGAGATGATGTCGGCCTCGCCGCCGAAGAAGAGGTCGGCCTGGGTGTAGCAGGCCGGGAGCTTCGCAGCGAGGGTGACCGAGCGCTGCTCGTTGCTGAGCGTTGCGGTCTGGCTGGCGAAGACGTACTGCGGCACCGAGAACTGCGGTTTGGGCGCGTAGTAGGTCACCAGGGTGACCGGCTCCGGGGTGCAGAGCTTGAGCGCGCCGTCCAGCGTCACCGAGGCCGTGGCCGCGCCGTCCTTGATCGCGAACTCGTGGTGGAAGCGGGCCTCCGTCCGGTCCACGCACGGCGGCTCGGGGATCTCGCACTTGCCGAGCTGGACGGTGGCGGTGTTGCTGCTGTCCTTGTTCTTGCCCCAGACGGCCACGAACGAGACCGAGGCCTCGGCCGGGTTGTCCTTGAGGACCTGCTTGAAGATCGTCTTGCCGACGGTACCGCTTTCCTGGCGGCGGTTGAGATAGCCGCCGTCGGCGAGGCCGGGAACCGGTGCCGGCGCGGTGGTCAGTTTGTCCACCCTGGCCTGTTCGGACCAGTTGTTGGTGATTACCCAGGTGACCGTCCACTCGCCGGTGGTGGTGTTGCACGCGGGCGTGCCGCCGCTGACGTCGGTCTCGTAGGTGGCGCCGTCGGCCTGGGCGGGGGTGGCGGCCAGCAGGGTGGTGAGGCCGAGGAGCGCGCCGGCGGTGATCGCCGCGGCGCGGGAGAGCAGGTTTTTCAGCACGTCCGCTCACTTCGGGGCGTCGGGGACGGAACGGGGACGCGCCGACCGTTGCCGGTCGACGCGCCCCCGGTGATGCCTTGCGGGTGGATCAGGTGGATCAGGCGGTGAAGGTCACCTTGCGCCGCCGGGCGAGGAAGAAGAACACGCCGCCGCCGATCAGCAGCAGGGCCGCGACGCCCGCGATGCCGCCGGCCACCGGGCCGGTGACGGGCAGGCTCGGCTCGTCGCTGTCGCCGCCGTCGCCGCCACCCTCGCCGCCGTTGTCACAGTCGACCTCGCCGAGCGTGGCCTTGATCGGCTCGACGTCGAGGTCGGGGAACTCGACCGTCGCGTACGTGTCGTCGCCGCGCTCGAAGGTGACCTTCTCGGTCTTGCCGGGAGCCACGGTGACGTCCTTGACCGAGTCGCCGTAGGTGACCCGCGCGGTCGCCGGCTGGACGCCCTCGGGGTTCTCCACGGTGATCGTGACGGTCTTGCAGTCGTTCTCGACGATGACGCTCGGCAGCTCGCAGTCGGCCGGCGGCGTCCAGTCGTAGACGACGTCCTTCATGCCGGGTGCGGAGACCGTGATGGAGCCGGAGCCGGCCGGGACCGTGACGGTCTCGCCCTTGCCCTTGGTCACGGTGACGGTCTTGCTGAACTCGCCGGCCTTGACGGTGAAGTCGATCGGGTACTTGTCCGTCAGGCCGTCGTTGCTCAGGTTGATGTTCACGGTGCCGTCACACTGCGACAGTGGCTCGACAGCGGGGGTCTGGCACGTCTTCGAGCCGCCGTTGTACCAGCCCTGCGGGCCCTTGGAGCGGCTGCCGGAGCCGTTCTTGCTGCCCAGCTTGGCGTCGCCGTACCGGGTGCTCGCGTCCTCGGTGATCTCGTCGAAAATCTGCTTGTCGCTGCCGAAGAAGAGGTCGACCTGGGTGTTGCACTTCGGCACGTCGACCGCGAGGTCCACCGAGCGGTTCTCGTTGGTGATGGTGCCGGTGTCCCAGTCGAACTTGTACTGCGGCACCGAGAACTGCGGCTTCGGCGCGAAGTAGGAGACCAGCGTGACCGGCTCGCCCTCGCAGAGCTTGATGCCCTCGTTGAGGGTGACGGTCGCGGTGGAGCCGTCCTCCTTCACGGCGAAGGTGTGAGTGAACTTGGCGTCGCCGGGCTTGACGCAGGGCGTCTCGACGGGTGCGCACGGCCCGGTGAACTTGACGGTCGCCGAGTTGTTCTCGTCCGTGAAGTTGTTGTCCTCCGGCCAGGTGGACTTGAACTCGACCTTGGCCTCGGTGGCGCCCGCGGTGGTGATCTCCTGCTTGAAGGTGCGCTTGCCGTTGACCTTGTCGCGGCCGTTGCCCTCGGACTTCGGGATGACCGAACCGTTCTGCAGGTCAGCGACCGCGTTCGGAGTCGTCGTCAGCTCGTAGACGGTGGCATCGGCCGGCCAGTCGTTGGTGACCGTCCAGTTGACGTACCGGGTGCCGGTGGCGGTGTCACAGCCGGCTTCGCCGCTGATCGTGGTGTCGTGGGCGCTGGCGGGGGACGCGGCGACCGTGAGGCCGGTCAGGCCGAGAAGCGCGCCGGCGAGGACAATTGCGGCGCGCCTGGACGGGGAGTTCAACTTCACGCGTACTCCATGTGACGGCGGAACGAGGGGGGTCACGACACAGGAGGACGGCGAGCCTTCGCCCGGGGCGGGGCCGCGACAACGCCTCCCCGCGTCGTCGAGCCGACAGCGTTTCGTCGGCCAGTGCGGCCTGACGATAGTCATTTAGACGTTTATGGGAAACAGCTCAGCTGGACTTAAGGCTGTTGTGTCCCATCCGAGATCAACGATCTACCGTGAGGCGTCCCGTCGATGCGTTGAGTGTTGATCAACCGGGTCTTTTGGTCACAGTGGACGGCGAAAGGGGCGCACCGACCTTGACGGTCGATGCGCCCCTTTTTGGAGCCGTCTATCAGGCGGTGAACTTCACCTTGCGACGACGGGCCATGAAGAACAGGCCGGCGCCGACGGCGAGCAGGAGCGCCGCGCCTCCGGCGATGCTGCCCGCGGCGGCACCGGTCAGCGGCAGGGACGGCTCTTCGCCGCCGCCGCCACCGGCGGTGTCACAGTCGGCCGGCTGCTCGTAGGTGATGGTCGCGCCCTCGTCCTCGAAGCCCTCGGGGGCGGCGGTGATCGTCATGCCGTCGACGGCCGGGAACTTCACAGTGGTGGTCTCGCCGACCTTGCCGACGACCGTCTTCGAGTCACCCTTGCTGGTGGTGAAGACGACGGTGATGTCGCCGTCCTTCCAGTTCGCCGGGATGGTGATGCCGACCGTGACGGAGTCGCAGGTGGGCTCGTAGACGAACTCCGGCTCGGTGACCGGCGCGGTCGGCGGCTCGGTGGTCGGCGGGGTGGTCGTCGGCGGCGTCGTCGGGGTGGTCGTGGGCGGCGTCGTCGGCGGGGTGGTCGTCGGCGGCGTGGTTGTGGTCGGCGGCGTGGTCGTCGGCGGCTTCGTCGTGGCCGGCGGCTGGCACTTCGTCTGCGGCTTGTAGATCTTCTGCGAGGAGTCGGTCTTGAAGGCGCCCGGCCACATCACACTGACCTGGATCTTCGCGTACTCGTCGCCGGCGCCGAGCGTCTGCACGCCCTGCAGCTCAGCCTCGCCGCTGCCGTCCATGGGCAGAATCGCGTTCGGCTGGATGTTGGTGATCGAGCTGGTGGCCGGCGTGAGTTCCACCGCGGTGATGGTGCCCACCTTGTGCTGCTCGCTGTTGCCGATGGTCCAGTTCACCTGCCAGGTGCCGTCGTCGTTCACGCACGGGGTGCCCGGCTTGAAGATCGGGTGGTGGGCGCTGGCGGGACCGGCGAGGGCCACCACGCCGGACAGGCCGATGAGCGCACCGGCGGCGATGACGGCCGTCCGGCGCAGCGGGGACTTCAGGTTCACGCCTACTCCTGCAAGGGGATCGAGGGGTACGGCGCGGGAAAGCAGGGCGGCAATCACCGGGCAATGGGTGCGGCGAGAGCCAGCGACGACGCCTCCCCGCATCGTCGAGCCGACACCGTTTCGTCGGCGGCCGACCGACCATAGCCAAGTTCGCGAAGCTGAGTAACACCGTAAGGCCGCCTAAGGCGGTTGATACATATTCGAGATCTTCGTTGAACCGAGAGCGCTGATCTCGATGCGTTGCGTGCGCGCGGCTTGCTGACGAAAGGGAAAAATTCACTCCGCAGTGGTCGGTCGGCACTGGTGGCGTAGCGTCACATCGTGCTATCCGCAGAGCCACGCGAGGCCCGATGACCAGGATCATCGCCGGTGCGCACGGCGGCCGCCGGTTGGTGGCGCCCGCCGGTGCGCAGACCCGGCCCACCGCCGACCGGGTCCGGGAGGCGTACTTCAGCGCCCTCGGGACCATGGCCGACCTGGACGGTGCCCGGTTCGCCGACCTTTATGCCGGTTCCGGGGCGGTCGGCCTTGAGGCCCTCTCCCGCGGCGCCGCCTTCACCCTGCTGGTCGAGTCCGACGCGAAGGCGGCGCGGGTGATCCGGGACAACATCGTCACGCTCCGCGCCGGCGATGCCGCTCGCCTGATCACCGGCAGGGTCGCCCAGGTGCTCGACGGCCCGCCCGAGGGCGGCCCGTTCGACATCGTCTTCGCCGATCCGCCGTACGCGGTGAGTGACGACGAGGTCGCCGAGGTGCAGCGGGCGCTGGTCGGGAACGGCTGGCTGGCCGAGGACGCGGTGGTGACGTTCGAGCGCTCGACCCGTACGGCGGTCCGCGGTGAGCCGTTGAGCTGGGTGGACGGCATCACCGCCGAACGCAGCCGGCGGTACGGCGAGACCACCCTTTGGTACGGTCGCCGATCATGAGACGTGCGGTCTGTCCCGGGTCCTTCGATCCGGTCACCAACGGCCACCTCGACATCATCGGCCGGGCCAGCCGGCTCTTCGATGAGGTCATCGTGGGCGTACTGATCAACCACTCGAAGACCGGGCTGTTCGCCGTCGAGGAGCGGATCGGCATGCTCCGGCAGGCCACGGCCGGCTACGGCAACGTACGGGTCGAGTCCTTCCACGGCCTGCTGGTCGACTTCTGCCGGACGCAGGGTGCCGCGGTGGTCATCAAGGGCCTGCGCGCGGTCAGCGACTTCGACTACGAGTTGCAGATGGCACAGATGAACATCGGCCTCTCCGGCGTGGAGACGTTGTTCATGCCCACCAATCCGCTGTACTCGTTCCTGTCTTCCAGTCTGGTCAAGGACGTGGTCAAGTGGGGCGGGGACGCCTCGTCCTACGTTCCGGACTTCGTGGGTGAGCGCCTCGTGACCCGACTGCGGCAAAACTGACGGCGTGGCCTTCGCGGCCGCATCATCAGGTACGGCAGTACCGTGATCGCACCCACTCAGCGTGAGTGCGAGATGACAGGAGTGAGGCGCCGGTGGATCCGCTCGACCGCATCGACGAGATCATCTCCATGGTGGAGGCGGCACGTTCGGTGCCGATGTCCCGGACCAACTTCATGTTCGACCGCGGCGAGATGATCGCGCTGCTGGAAGAGCTGCGCGCTGAGCTGCCGAGCGACCTGCGCCGCGCGGTGGCGCTGCTCGAGGAGCGCGACAAGATCATCGATGCGGGCAAGCGGGAAGCGGATCGGATCATCGGCGAGGGTGAGACGGAGCACGCCCGGCTGGTCTCGGTCAACGAGATCACCGTCTCGGCGGAGCACGAGGGCGCCCGGATCGTGGCCGAGGCCCGGTCCGAGGCGCAGCGCCTGCGCGAGGAGGTCGACGACTACGTCGACACCGCGCTGGCCAACTTCGAACAGTTCCTGACCAGGGCGTTGTCGTCGATAGAGCGCGGCCGCGACAAGATGCACGCGCTGCGCGAGATCGGCACGTTCCAGGGTGAGGACAGCGAGCGGCCCCTGCCGTTCTGATCTCCCACCCGATTCGACGCTGACCCCGCTGCTCAGGTAACCTTTCCTGTCGGCCTACCTACAGGCTGAGGATTCATGATGCCCAAGCACACGCAGAAACACCTCGATCCCAGGCAGCCGCTGGTCGTCGACACGACGAAGCTCCCGCGCCAGCCCGGGGCGACGCGTGCCCTGAAACGGGTGGTGCCGGCACCGGCGGACCTCGGTCTGGAGTTGATCTCGGTGCCCACCGGATCCGATCTTGAGCTCGATCTGAGCATGACGTCGGTCTCCGAGGGCGTCTACATCAGCGGTGACGTCCGCGGCTCGCTGTCCGGCGAGTGCGGTCGCTGCCTCAATGAGATCTCGGAGCCGTTCGACGTCCACATCGCGGAGCTGTTCGCCTACGCGGACAGCACCACGGAGGAGACGACGGACGAGGACGAGGTAGGTCGGATGCAGGGCGACCTGCTCGACCTGGAGCCGGCGGTACGGGACGCGGTGGTGCTCACGCTGCCACCGAATCCGGTCTGCCGGACGGACTGCCCAGGGTTGTGCCCCGAGTGCGGGGTGCATCTCGACGATCTACCGGCTGATCACAGCCACGACGACGTTGATTCCCGCTGGGCCGCTTTGCGTAATCTGTCGGCTGAGCCGTCAAAGGTGGCTTCGCCACAAAGCAAGAAACATCGGATCGAGGAGTAGGTACCGTGGCCGTCCCGAAGCGCAAGATGTCGCGCAGCAACACCCGGTCCCGCCGGGCGAACTGGAAGGCGACCGCGGTCTCGACCGTTGCCTGCCCCCAGTGCAAGTCGCCGAAGCTGCCGCACACCGCCTGCGGGGTCTGCGGCACCTACAACGGCCGTCAGGTCCTCGAGGTCTGAGCACCACGGAGTGACACGCCCGAACACCGGGCGGGTCGCACCTGAGCGGCGGCGAACGTCCGGTGCCCAGGCTCCGGAGCAGTCCGGCCGAGTTCTCTCGGCAGGCGCTGAACCGGGCCCGGGCATCGCGCGGATCGCCGTCGACCTCCTCGGCGGGGACCATGCTCCCGCCGTCGTGGTTGACGGCGCTCTGCGCGCCTGCCAGGCCGATCCGGCCCTTCAGCTGATTCTTGTCGGCCCGCCCGAGGCAGCCGACGCGCTGCTCCGCGCCCTGGACCCGGCCGACCACCACCGGGTGAGCACGATCACGGCCCCCGCGGGCCCGGCCGACTCCGAAGCCGCCGCCCGCGAACCCGATGACCTGCGCAAGCTGGATCGGGACGCCGCTTGCCCGGATCGCGTCGCCGGTGCGGATGCCGGGACCGCCTCCGAGCGGGGGTTCAACCGTCCCTCCCGCGCCATCCACCGGGCCGCCGGCCCGGACCAGGCGCTCAGCCGCGTCGAGTCCGGTGTCCGCACCGCAGTCCTCGCGGTGGCCCAGGGCCAGGCCGACGCCGTCGTCTCCGCCGGCAACACCGGCGCCACCGTCACCTCCGCCGCGCTCGGCCTCGGCCGCTGGCCCGGGGTGCGCCGCCCCGCGCTGGCCGCCGTCCTGCCCACCGCCGCCGGCCGGCTCGTCCTGCTCGACGTCGGCTCCTCCGTCGATCCCGACGAGCAGACCCTCGCCATGCACGCCCGCCTGGGCGCCGCCTACGCCGCCGTCGTGCACGGCTGCGCCGCGCCCCGGGTCGGCCTGCTCACCATCGGCACCGAGCGCGGCAAGGGTGACCGCCTGCGCCGGGCCGCGCCCGCCGTGCTCGCCGACCTGGACCTGCCCGCCGGCGCCCGCTACACCGGCCTGGTCGAGGGCAACGACGTGGTGACCGGGGCCACCGTCGATGTCGTGGTGACCGACGGCTTCACCGGCAACGTGCTGCTCAAGGGCCTGGAGACGGCGTACGCGCTGATCCGGCCCCCGACCAGCGGCGACGTGCCGCCCCGCGCGGCCATTCTGCTCGGCGTCGGCGGGGTCGTGGTGGTCTGCCACGGCGCCGCGACCGGGGCGGACCTCGCCGCCGGCATCGCTCTCGCCGCCGGCCTGCACCGCCGTTCCGCGGTGCCGGTCATCGCCGACCTGATCCAGTTCCCGGCGGGGCATCCGAGCCCCGCAGCGCACCAAGACTCCCGAGGTGGTTCATGAGCATTCAAGACAAGCGTCGGCGGCCCTCGACCGAGCCGCTCGAAGAGGCGTTCGGCATCCCCTTCGAACCCGAACTGCTCGAACGTGCGCTGACCCACCGCTCGTACGCGTACGAGAACGGCGGCCTGCCGACCAACGAACGCCTGGAGTTCCTGGGCGACTCTGTGCTCGGCGTGGTGATCACCTCCGCGCTCTTCCACAACCATCCTGACCTGCCCGAGGGTCAGCTCGCGAAGCTGCGGGCCAGCGTGGTCAACATGCACGCGCTCGCCGACGTGGCCCGCACCCTGGGCCCGCTCGGGCTCGGCCCGCACCTGCTGCTCGGCAAGGGTGAGGAGACCACCGGCGGCCGGGACAAGGCCAGCATCCTGGCGGACACGCTGGAGGCGCTGCTCGGGGCGATCTACCTGGAGCACGGCCTGGACGTGGCCGGCGAGGTGATCCACCGGCTGTTCGACCCGCTGATGGCCGAGTCCGCCGGGCGCGGCGCGGCGCTGGACTGGAAGACCAGCCTGCAGGAGCTGACCGCGGCGCTGGGCCTGGGCGTGCCGGATTACGTGATCGACGACGCCGGCCCGGACCACGCGAAGACCTTCACGGCCTGGGTCGTGGTGGCCGGCGAGCGGTACGGCGGCTCCGACGGGCGCAGCAAGAAGCAGGCCGAGCAGCGCGCCGCCGCAGCCGCCTGGCGCACCCTGACCGAGCGTGCCGAGGCGGAGACCCCGCCGCCTGCGGTGGCCGGTGGCGGGCACACCGAGCTGCCCGAGGCCGCCGAGCGGTGACCGTGACCGAACGGGTGACCGTGACAAGGGAGCCCGGGCGGCTCTGGGACGCGGCCGGCCGCTGGCGCGGGGTCGGCGTCGCGGTCTGGATCCTGACGCTGACCCGGGTCGTCCAGCTGGTGCTGCTGGTCCTGCTGGACCACGCCACCGACGAGCCCGCGGGCCTGCGCAGCAACCTGCTGATCTGGGACGGCGGCTGGTTCCAGCGGGTCGCCGAGGGTTATCCGAGCGGTTACACCTACGCCGCGGACGGCTCGCTGCAGGGCAACGAGCTGGCGTTCTTCCCGCTGTATCCGATGCTGATCCGGCTGCTGTCCCACCTGGGTCTCGACCCGGGCACCGCCGCCATCACGGTGAGCTGGCTCGCCTCGATCGCCGCCGCGGTGGCCCTGCACCTGCTCGGCACCTCCCTGTACGGCCGCCGCGCCGGCTGGGCACTGGTCGCGATCTGCTGCAGCGCACCGATGTCGGTGGTGGTGTCGATGGCGTACTCGGAGAGCCTCTTCCTGGCCCTGGTCGCCGGCATGTTCGTCGCCGCGCACCGGCAGGTCTGGTGGGCCGCCGGGCTGCTCGGCCTCGGCGCCGCGCTGACCCGCCCGACCGGCGCGGCCGCCGCGGTGGCCCTGGCGGTGGCCGCGGTGATCGCGGTCCGCCGCGATCCGGGGCGCCCCTGGCAGCCGCCGGCCGCGGCCGCCGTCGCGCTCGCCGGGGTGCCGGCCTATCTCGGCTGGGTCGCGTGGCGGGTCGGTGATCTCGACGCCTGGTTCCGGATCCAGACGGCGGGCTGGGGCACGTCCTTCGACTTCGGCGCCAGCACGGTCGGCTTCCTGGCGAACACGCTGACCGTCGGCGAGGGCTGGGTGCCGATGAGCGTCGCGCTGATCCTGCTCGCCGCGCTGGCCGCGGCCGGGGTCGGGCTGGCCGGCCGGCCCTGGGTCCCGCTCGCGGTGTACGGGCTCGTGGCCATGGTGCTGGTCTACGGGCAGGCCGGGTTCTACCATTCCAAGCCCCGGCTGCTGCTGCCCGTACTCTTGACGCTGCTGCCCTCGGTCGCCGCCGCGGCCCGCGCCCGTCCCCGGGTGGCGGTGCTCGCGATCGTCGCCTGGGCCGCGTTCGGGCTCTGGTACGGCGCCTACCTGGTCGCCGTCTGGCCGTACACGATCTGACCGACTACTGAGGAACCACCGTGCCCGAGCTTCCCGAGGTCGAGACCGTCCGCCAGGGCCTGGCCAAGTGGGTGACCGGCCGGCGGATCAGCACCGTCGAGGTGCGCCATCCCCGGGCGATCCGCCGCCACGTGCCCGGCGACGTGCACTTCGCCGACGTCCTCAAGGGGCGCACGATCACCGACGTCGCGCGCCGCGGCAAGTACCTGTGGCTGCCGCTGGACTCCGGCGACGCGATCATCGCCCACCTCGGCATGAGCGGGCAGCTGCTGATGCAGCCGGCCGGCGCGGCGGACGAGGTGCACCTGCGGGTCCGGGTCACCTTCGCCGACGACGGCCCGGAGCTGCGCTTCGTCGACCAGCGCACGTTCGGCGGGATGTCGGTCTCCGCGGACGGCGCCGAGCTGCCGCCGGAGATCGCGCACATCGCCCGTGACCCGCTGGACCCGCTCTTCGACGACGAGCTGTTCGTGGCCGGGCTGCGCGGCAAGCACACCGAGGTCAAGCGGGCCCTGCTGGACCAGACGCTGATCTCCGGCATCGGCAACATCTACGCCGACGAGGCGCTGTGGCGGGCCCAGCTGCACGGCGCCCGGCCCACCGACGCGCTCACCCGGCCCGCGGTGCGCCGGCTGCTGGCCCACGTCCGCGACGTGCTCGGCGAGGCCATCGTCGCCGGCGGCACCACGTTCGACGCGCTCTACGTGAACGTCAACGGGGAGAGCGGCTACTTCGACCGGTCGCTCAACGCGTACGGGCGGGAGGGGCAGCCGTGCCACCGGTGCGGCACGCTCATGCGCCGTGAGCAGTTCATGAACCGTTCGTCCTACAGCTGTCCGCGGTGCCAGCCGCGCCCCCGCCGGCCGCTGCGCTGACGTACGGGCTGGCGTCGGTGGCCAGCCCGAAGCCGGCGCCGCGGCGGCCCATGAGCCGGCGGGCCGCGGTGAGCATCTCCGTGGGCACGCCGTGCACCAGGTGCCCGTCGCCCGGCTGCACGCCGTCGCCGGCCCAGCCCTGGTAGGCCGACCAGGGCCCGTCGAAGGTGCAGATCCGGACGCCCAGGTCGCGGTAGAGCGGATGGGTGGGCACCCCCGGGTTGAGCACGATCCGGTGCAGCCCGCGCCGGGCCGCCAGCCGGACGGTCAGCGCCACCGGGCCGACCCCGCCCGAGCCGGCGGGCGCCCGGTCCAGGAAGAGCCCCTCCGCGCCGTCCTCGCGCCACGCGTCGACGTCGGTCAGCACGTCCGCCAGCGAGCGCCCGCCCCAGTCCAGGTCGATCCGGCCGAGCAGGCGGTGGGTGGAGCGCCGGGAGCCGGGCCGCTCCTGCACGACCCAGGTGTCGGCGTCGGGGGTGAGCTCGGGGGCGGGCTGGGCGTACGGGGGGAACAGGGTCTTCACGACGTCCTCCGGGGGTCTGCGGCGGTGTGTGCGACGGTCAGCAGTCCGACGAGGTGGGTCGCCGCCAGGACGGCGACGACGGTGCGGAGCAGGTCCGGCGGCAACGCCGGGACCAGCGGTGCCGCGACCGCCGCAAGCGGCGGCGCGACGGCGAGCAGGGCGGCCGGCGGCCAGGTCGGTCACCGGTCCTCACCGGCCTCGGCGAGCCAGCGCAGCGTCGCCGGCCGGGGCTCCCGCGGCGCCGGCACCGCCAGCGCGAGCTCGTAGGAGGGCGCGGGCGGCGGTCCGGCCAGGTCGGTGTAGAGCGCCTCGTAGACGCTGACCACCCGGTCGGCGGTGAAGCAGGCCAGCGCCCGGCGCCGGGCCGCGTCACCCAGCGCGCGGCGGCGGGCCGGGGCGCGCAGCAGGCTGATGCAGGCGGCGGCGAGCGAAGGCGGGTCGTTCCCGGCGACGAGCGTGCCGGCGTCGCCGAGGGTCTCGGCGACCGGACCCACGTCGACCCCGATCACCGCCCGGCCGGACATCATGGCCTCGATCAGGCGGTGCGGCGGGTCGCCCGGTCCCGGCACGTGCACCACCAGGTGGCCGGTCGCGTACCGGTCGCGGGGGTCGGCGGGCAGCGGGTGCATCCGGACCGCCCGGCCCAGCCCGGTGCGTTCGACCTGCTCGGCGCAGTGGTCCTCGTGCGCGTCGGTCACGCCGACCAGGTGCAGGACGGTCCCGGGCACGGCGGCCACCACGGTCGCGAACGCCTCCAGCAACCCGCGCAGCCCGCTGTCCGGCCCGCCGTTGCCGGCCCAGACGATGGCCGGCTGGGTCCGCGCCTCGGGTGCGGACGGGAAGTTCGCCGGGTCGACCCCGGCCGGCACCGGGACCAGCCGGCTGGGCTCGGCGCCCAGCCCCAGCGCCCAAGCGTGGTGGTAGGCGCTCAGCGGCGCGATGAGACCGGCCTCGGCGTACCCGGTGCGGGCCACCGACCGGCGGAACCGGCGCAGCACCGTGCGGACCGCCGGGGAGAGGCGTTCCTCCCCGGCCCGCGGCCGGGCCACCGGCGCCCGCGCCTCGGTGAGCAGCAGCGGCATGCCGCTGCGCCACCGGCCGGCCAGGGCGGCGAGCAGCGGCGTCGTGCCGCCGACGCAGTGCACCAGGTCAACCCCCGGCACCGGTACGGCCAAAGCCCGGGCCGCGTGGCGCAGCAGCGCGACAGCCGTCCGGGCGTCGCGCAGGCTGAGCCGGGGCAGCCGTTCCTCGCCGCCGGCGGCCCGGCCGATCCGCCAGGCGTCGAGCAGCACGTCCGTCAGCGGTACGGCGTGCAGCGGCTCGCCGTCGGACCGGGCCAGCATCGCGAGCCCGAGCAGCCCCTTGGCGAACAGGTCGTCGGCCACCGGGGGCTCGGGTTCGCTGAGCAGCCCCCGGCACAGCAGGACGGCCGCGGCGGTGGCGTTGTCGTCGCTGCCCTCGCGCCGCCGGGCCTCCCGGTTCAGCGGCACGGCCGTGGCGGACGCGACATGGCCGGGCAGCGGGTACGCCGGCCCGCCGGGCGGTTCGCGGTCGGTGACCGTCAGCAGGTCGAAGGTGAAGCGGCCGAGGCCGTCGACGAGCGTGCGGCACCAGCCGCCGAGGGCGTCCCGGCGGAACGGGTAGCCGCCCCCGGTGAGCAGACAGATGCGCATGCGGTCAGCACCACGGACGCGACGGGGGTGTTATCACGATGGCTGCAACGACACAGCGGGGAAAAGTAACGGGACCGTGTCACCTAGGCGACAGTTGTTCGCACTATTTGTCTGTTTTTCTGACCTTTTTGCTCAGGAACGTCCGAAAAGCTGGCCCCAGACGATCGTGCCGTCCACGCCCTTGACCGCGCCCGCCCCGATGGCCTTGAAGCCGCAGTTGAGGATGTTGGCCCGGTGTCCCTCGCTGTTCATCCAGCTCGTCATGACGTCCGCGGCGTCGCGCTGGCCGCGGGCCACGTTCTCGCCGCCCGGGTCGGTGTAGCCCTGCTCCTTGGCCCGGGTCACGAAGTCCCGGCCGTCGTCGCTGACGTGGCTGATGTAGAGGTTGCCGTGCGTGCCGAGCTCCTGGACGTGCAGCCGCATGGCCGTCCGCAGCTTGGTGTTCAGCCGCACCGAGCCGCAGCCCGCCTTGTCCCGCTCGACGTTGACCAGCCGGATGACCTCGGTCTCCTGGCCGGCCAGCCCGGCGCCGACCTGGGGCGCGCTGGTCGTCGGCCGGCGGGTCGGGGTCTTCTTCGGCGTGGGCTTCCTGGTCGCCGGCTTCTTGGTGGCCGTCCTGCTCGGCGTCGGCGCGGGCGCCGAGCCGGTGGGAGCGGCCGGCGACGGCGGGGCGGACGGCCGCGCCGCACCAGCGCCGGGTGCCCCGCCACCGGCACCCGGGGCCAGCGCGGCGACGGCGGCTCCGGGGAGTTCGGCCGGCGTGCCCGAGCCGGTGAAGCTCGACGGCAGCAGCGCGACGCCCACGCCGAACGCGGCCAGCAGGGCGGTCACGGAGAGGCCGAAGGCCACCGGCGACGGCATCGCCTGCCGGTCGCGGTGCCGTCCGGTTGATCTCGGGTCAGCTGGCCCCTGCACGTCGTGCCTCCACGGTCCTCGAGGGATCGAGAGGATTCGACCCGGGAGACGGTAAGCAGCGCGCCGGAGGCCGGGCAAACGCCCTAAGGAAGAAATAAGTCCTGGATAAGGGCGGCGGGGTGGCGTGATTCACTGGTCAAAGCGGGTGCCACGCGATGCGCACGGCTTGACGGACTGTGGGTATCAGCGCACCATGGAGGTGTCGCCAGTCGCGCCCATCTGTGTCCAGTCGAGTCCTGGGCATGGGTAAATCTGCATCCACCGCACGGCCCCGGGTGCAGGAGTTTGTGCTCACGCGTGTCCGTGGGTACGAAAGAGGTGTGCGGTACCACTGGGCGCGCGTTTGGCCGGCCTTTCCGGCAGCGCTTTACAAGGAGACGAAATGGCGAAGGCCCTCTACGGCCACGTAGGTGCGGCGCCCGACCGGCGCCTGCTCGACGAGGTCACCCGACTGCGTTCCAGGGTGCAGGCTCTGGAGTTCGAGATCACCCGCCTGCGGGCGGAGAACGATCGTCTCGCGGCTGCCGCCGCGGAGGCAGACGATCTTCTGCGGCTGACCGAGCCGGCGCTGACCTGAGCTCCACCGGGCGCCGTGACCCGGCGTCCACATCCCCTCGCATCACGTGACGCACCCCGCAAAAGCGCGCCTCCACACACAGTGGCGGCGCGCATCTTTTTGCTCCTTCTTCGTCCGCACGGCTCGTCAATTCGGACAAACGAGTCGGAGAGGCCCGAGACCGGCATTATCCGGGACGCGCGGCGTACGCGGACATGGCGCTCACCTGCGGGTAACCTGCTGACCAGCAGACCACCGCCGACCCCCGGAGATCCGTGCACCTCAAGAGCCTGACGGTGAAGGGCTTCAAGTCCTTCGCCTCCGCTACGACGCTGCGGCTGGAGCCGGGCATCACCTGTGTGGTGGGCCCCAACGGCTCCGGCAAGTCCAACGTCGTCGACGCCATCGCCTGGGTCCTCGGCGAGCAGGGCGCCAAGGCGTTGCGCGGCGGGAAGATGGAGGACGTCATCTTCGCGGGCACCGCCGGGCGGGCCCCGCTGGGCCGCGCCGAGGTGACGCTGACGATCGACAACGGCGACGGCGCCCTGCCGATCGACTACACCGAGGTCTCGATCACCCGCCGGATGTTCCGCTCCGGCGAGAGCGAGTACGAGATCAACGGCAGCTCCTGCCGGCTGCTCGACATCCAGGAACTGCTCAGCGACTCCGGCATCGGCCGGGAGATGCACATCATCGTCGGCCAGGGCCGGCTCGACGCGATGCTGCACGCCAAGCCCGAGGACCGCCGCGCCTTCATCGAGGAGGCGGCCGGCGTCCTCAAGCATCGCAAGCGCAAAGAGAAGGCGATCCGCAAGCTCGACGCGATGCAGACCAACCTCAACCGGCTCACCGACCTCACCGCCGAGCTGCGCCGCCAGCTCAAGCCGCTGGGCAAGCAGGCCGAGGTGGCCCGCCGCGCCGCCGGCATCCAGGCCGACCTGCGCGACGCCCGGCTGCGGCTGCTAGCCGACGACCTGCACACGCTGCGGACCACGCTGGACAAGGAGATCGCCGACGAGTCGGCGATGCGGGACCGGCGCCAGCAGGTCGAGGAGGAGAACCGCGAGATCCAGCGCTGGCTGGCCGACCTCGAGGCCGCGCACGCCGAGGACGCACCGCTGCTGGCCGCCGCCCAGGACACCTGGTACAAGCTCTCCGCCCTGCAGGAACGCTTCCGCTCCACCGAGCAGCTGGCCAGCGAGCGGCTGCGGCACCTCGCCGCGGCGCCCGACGACGAGCGGACCGGCCGCGACCCGGACCAGCTCGAGGCCGAGGCCGAGCGGGTCCGCGAGCAGGAGGAGGAGCTGCGCGAGGCCCTCACCGACGACCAGATGCGGCTGGCCGAGGCGGTCGAGCACCGCCAGGAGCTGGAACGGCAACTGCTCCAGGCGGAGGGTGCCCTGCGGGCGGCCGCGAAGGCGATCGCGGACCGGCGCGAGGGGCTGGCCAAGCTCACCGGCAACGTGAACGCGGCTCGGGCCCGTACCGGAAGCGCGGCCGAGGAGATCGAGCGGCTCGCCGTCGCGCACAACGACGCGCTCACCCGGGCCGAGGCCGCCCAGGCCGAGGTCGACGCGGTGTCCGCGGAGTCCACCGAGGCCGATCGCGACAACGCCGACCTCGACGAACGGCACGCCGAGGCGGTCGCCGCGCACGATCGGGCCGCCGCCGTCGTCCGGGAGCTCTCCGACGCCGAACGCGCCGCCGAGAAGGACGCCGCGAGCTGGAAGGCCCGCGAGGAGGCGCTCGCGCTCGGGCTGCGCCGCAAGGACGGCGCCGGCGCGCTGCTCGGCAAGGCCGACCAGATCCCCGGCCTGCTCGGCAGCCTCGCCTCGATGCTCACCGTGCGCCCCGGCCACGAGGCCGCGCTCGCGGCGGCGCTCGGCGTGCTCGCCGACGCGGTCGCCCTCACCGGCATCGACGAGGCCGTCGAGGCCATGCGGACCCTCAAGATCGCCGACGCCGGGCGGGCCGCGCTCGTGGTCGCCGGCCCGGCCGCGCCGGGCATGCAGGGCCCGCTCGACACCCTGCGGCCGGCGCTGCCCGAGGGCGCGATCTGGGCGCCCGACGTCATCGACTGCCCCGACACCATCCGCCCCGCGCTCAACCGGGCGTTGCGTGACGTCGTGCTGGTCACCGACCTCGCCGCCGCGACCCGCCTGGTCGCGCAGAACGCCGAGCTGCGCGCGGTCACCCCCGACGGCGACGTGCTCGGCGCACACGCCGCGGCCGGCGGTTCCGGCAAGGCCACCAGCTACATCGAGGTGCAGGCCGCGGTCGACGAGGCCCGGGCCAACCGGGAGACCGCCGAAGAGCTGATCCAGGTGCTCAAGGGCCGGCTCGCCGACGCCCGCGCCGAGGTCGCCGAGCTCAAGGAGGCGGTGACCGTCGCGGCCGCCGCCAAGCGGGCCGCCGAGGGCGAACGCAACGCCGCCGCCCGCCGGCTGGCCGAGCTCGGCGCCGCCGCCCGGTCCGCCAAGGCCGAGTCGGAGCGCCTCGGCGCCTCCCGGCAGAAGGCCGAGGCCAACCGCGACCGGGACCTCGCCGGGCTGACCGAGCTGGAGGAGCGGCTGCGGCTGGCCGAGGCCACCCCGATCGACGAGGAGCCGTCCACCGAGGAACGCGACACCCTCTCCGCCCTGGTCCCGCAGGCCCGGCAGAACGAGATGGAGGTGCGGCTGGCCGTCCGCACCGCCGAGGAGCGGGTCTCCTCGATCGCCGGCCGGGCCGATTCGCTGCTGCGCCAGGCCACCCAGGAACGCCAGGCCCGCGAGCGCGCGGCCGCCCGCCGGGCCGCCCGGGCCCGCGGCGCGGAGATCGCCAAGGCGGTCGCCCTGGGCGCCGCCGCCGCGATGTCCCGGGTCGCGGTCTCGCTGGCCACGGCCGTCGAGGCCCGCGACGCGCTGGCCCGCGCCCGGACCGCCCGCGAGGCCGAGCTGCAGGAGGTACGCGCCACCGCCAAGCGCCTGGTCGCCGAGCTGGAGCGGCTCACCAACGAGGTGCACCGAGACGAGGTGGCCCGCGCCGAGCAGCGGCTGCGGATCGAGCAGTTGGAGGCGAAGGCGGCCGAGGACTTCTCCCTCGACGTCGACACCCTGGTCGCCGAGTACGGCCCCGACCAGCTCGTGCCGCCCACCCAGGCGGAGACGGCGCAGGCGGAGAAGGACGGCAAGCAGCTGCCCGAGCCGGTGCCGTTCCACCGGCCGACCCAGGAGAAGCGCGCCAACAAGGCGGAACGCGACCTGGCGCTGCTCGGCAAGGTCAACCCGCTGGCCCTGGAGGAGTTCGCCGCGCTGGAGGAGCGCTTCAAGTTTCTCTCCGACCAGCTGGAGGACCTCAAGGCCACCCGCAAGGACCTGCTCACCGTGGTCAAGGACGTCGACGACCGGATCCTGGAGGTCTTCACCTCGGCCTTCGAGGACACCGCGCGCGAGTTCCAGGGTGTGTTCCAGGTGCTCTTCCCGGGCGGCGAGGGCCGGCTGGTGCTGACCGACCCCGAGGACATGCTGACCACCGGCGTCGAGGTCGAGGCCCGCCCGCCGGGCAAGAAGATCAAGCGGCTGTCGCTGCTCTCCGGCGGCGAGCGCTCGCTGACCTCGGTCGCCATGCTCGTGGCGATCTTCCGGGCCCGGCCCAGCCCCTTCTACATCATGGACGAGGTCGAGGCGGCCCTCGACGACGTCAACCTGGGGCGGTTGATTACGCTCTTCCAGCAGCTGCGGGAGAAGAGCCAGCTGCTGATCATCACGCACCAGAAGCGCACGATGGAGGTCGCCGACGCCCTCTACGGCGTCACCATGCGTGCCGGCGTCACCCAGGTCATCAGCCAGCGGCTGAACCGAGAACCGGAGGACTAGACCCTCATGCTCCGCCAACCCGCCCGGGCCATGCTCATCGACCTGGACGGCGTCCTGCGCCGCTGGGACCCCACGGTGCCGGCGGCGGTGGAGGAGTCGTACGGGCTGGCGCCGGGCACCCTGCTGAGCACGGCGATGTCCTGGGACCTGCTGCGCCCGGCGGTGGCCGGCGAGATCACCGACGCCGAGTGGATGCACCTGGTGGCGACCCGCCTGCCGCTGCCGGAGGAGGACGCGAAGCGGGCGGTCATCGAGTGGCAGCAGCACCGCGGCACGGTCGACCCGGAGGTGCTGGCCTTCGTCCGGGACGTGCGGGCGGCGGGCCGGCCGGTGGGCCTGGCCACCAACGCGACCGACCTGCTCCGCGGCGACCTGGACCGGCTCGGTCTGACCGCGGAGTTCGACGCGGTGGTCAGCTCCTACGAGCTGAAGGTGCACAAGCCGGCGCCGGAGTTCTTCGAGCGGGCCTGCGCGGCGCTGGACGAGGAACCGCCGTGGGTGCTCTTCGTCGACGACGACGACCGTGCGGTGCGGGGCGCGCGGGTGGCGAAGCTGCCGTCGTTGCGGTGGAGCGGGCCGCAGGACATCCCTTATCTGCGCAAGGCGCTGGCGCTCCCCGCTTGACCGGCGGCGGTCGACATGTCGGTTTCGGGTCCGCGACGTAGGCTGGCCGCGGCTGAGAGGATGTCGATGCGAAAGACGCTGCTCGGGGCGGCTGTGCTCGTGCTCGCCCTGCCGGGGTGTGCCGCGGATGCCGGCTCCCCGGAGCCCGGGCCGGCCGCACCCACCGCGCCGCCGCCGGCCTCGGCTGCCCCCGGCGGTCCGTCCGCGGACCCCTCGGCGGTGGCCGGCGCCACCTCCGGCATCGGCGGTGCACCCGCGCCGGCCGGCGCGCTGGACGGCAAGCGCCAGGTCTTCTTCCTGCCCCGGCTCAACGACAACGAGCTGCCCGACTCCGTGCTGGCGGTCACCGCCGCCGGCCGGATCCAGGTGACCGACGATTACGCCGACGGGGCGCTCTTCGTGCCGGTGCCGAAGAGCCGCGGCGCGAAGGAACGGCTCATCAAGACCGGCGCGCTGCGCGGCGGGGGCAAGCCCTTCTGCCTGCAGGTCAGCAGCAACGGCGCGGAGCCGCTCACCGTCGTGACCGCGGCGTGCGACACCGCCGAGCCGACCCAGCTCTTCACCTTCGAGGCGACCGGCCAGGACGGCGACGGCCAGCCGGTCTACTCGGTGCGCAACCGGGACGCCTTCCTGCAGTGGCACCCGCTGGACGGGATCGGGCTGGTCGCCGAGGAGCTGGGCGACTCCCGGCTCGAGACCACCTTCACCCTGCTGGACCAGGGCGCCGCCCGCCTGCCCAAGGCGGGCTGACCGCCGGCGCACCGGTCACTCGCCGGTCTGGCCGTCGATCCGCTCGCGGAGCAGGTCGGCGTGGCCGTTGTGGCGGGCATACTCCTCGATCATGTGCAGGTAGACCCAGCGGACGCTCACCGCCGGGCGGCGCTCGGTGGCGAACTCGTGCTCCAGCGAGACCCCGGCCACCGCCGCGCGGGCCGCCTCGATCTCCGCGAGGAAGGCGGCGTGGTCGGCCTGCGCGTCCGCCTCCGCCACGTCGTCGAAGTCGCCGTCCACGTTGGTCTCGGAGCAGTAGAGGGCCGGCAGCTGCCCGCCGGCCGCTTGCACGCGGAACCAGCCGCGCTCCACCTCGGTCATGTGGCGCAGCAGGCCCAGCAGGGACAGCGTCGACGGCTCGACCGAGCGGAGCTTGAGCTGCTCGGCGGTCAGGCCGGCGCACTTGACCAGCAGGGTCTGCCGGTGCAGGTCGAGCCAGCCCTCGAGCATGGCGCGCTCGGCGCCGATCATGGGTTCCACCACACGTTGCGCCGCTGGGGCGATCCAGGAAGTCACGCAGACATCCTGGCGCACCCCTACGACATTTTTCAGGCGTCGCGCAGGTGGACGTCGGCGACGGTGATCAGCTCGCCGTCCTTGGTGGTGCCCTCGACGCGGACGTCCGCCTGCGTCCCCGAGTGCCGCAGCGTGCTCACCGCGTTGCCGAAGTACGGCCCCGCCAGCCGCTTCCAGCGCACCGCCGGCCGCCGCACCCCGCTGGTCCGGGCCACCGCGCGGACGGCCTTCGCCGCCAGCCGCGACCAGCTGAAGCGCATCAGCGGCCGCATCACCACCGGCACCTGGTTGTGGATCGGTGAGCAGGTCAGCTGGTGCACCGGCGTCGCCACGGCCGGGCCCAGGTCGGCCCGGGCCACATACGAGTGGTGCACATCGCCGGAGAGCACGCTGATCGATGCCGGTGCCGCGTACGCCCCGCCGGCGCCCACCCGGTGGCCCGGCGCCTCCGGGCCGCCCTCGCCCAGGCGCCGGAACAGCTCGGTGAGCGCGGCGAAGGAGCGGGAGAACGCCGCCCAGTGTTCCAGGTCGAACGCCCGGCGGATCCGTTCCGCGACCGCCGCGCGCCGGGGGCCGGCCGAGTCGGCGAGGCGCTCGTTCCAGGCCTCGAGGTGGTGGATCGCGGGTGGCATCAGCCACGGCAGGGACGAGCCGACCACCAGATGGTCGTAGTCGCCGTGCGCCTGGTCGACGAACCAGCCCCACTCGGCCGCGGGCAGCATCTCCCGGCGGCCCGGGGTGAGCACCCGGTTGCACCGGTTGTCGAGCATGACCAGCCGGGTGCGGCCCACGTCGAGGGCGAAACTCCACTGGTAGGGCCGGTCCGTGTTCTCCGCCGAGGTCGGCTTGTCCACCGACAGCCCGAAGTCGTGCAGCAGTGACGTCGCGTCCTCGACCGAGGTGATCTTGGCCAGCAGCGGGTCGGCGGCCAGCTCGTCCGGGCTCATGTTGCCCAGGTGCTGGTAGACCCAGTAGGAGGCCAGGCCGCTGGCGATCCGCTCGGACCACCACGGCTGCGACGACATGTCCCGGCGCCAGGACGCCGAGGTGTTCCAGTCGTCGATGATCTCGTGGTCGTCGAAGATCATCACGGTCGGCACGGTGGCCAGCAGCCAGCGCACCTCGGGGTCGCGCCACGACTCCAGGTAGAGCTTGGTGTACTCGTCGAACGAGACCACCTCGTCGGCCGGGCCGTCGTGCCCGGCCGGGCGGCGCCGGCGCAGGAAGCGGCGGACCTTGGCCGAGGTCTTGTCCGCGTACACCTGGTCGCCCAGCAGCACGATGAGGTCGGGGCGCAGCTCCGGTGAGCGGGGATCGGTCATCAACCGACGGGAGAACGCGTCCAGCGCGTCCGGCGGCAGCTTGCGCCCGGTGGCCTCCGGGGTGGCCTCGCGGCAGGAGCCGAAGATCATGCTGACCGGCTGGCCGGCGTCCGCGGCCGCGCGGGTGGCGATCACGCTCGGCGGGTACGGCGATTCCGGCTGCGGCCACACCTGCCGGTCGTCGAGCCACACCTGATACTCGTTCGCGGAGCCCGGCACCAGGCCGGACACGATCACGATGGCGTAGTGGTGGCCGTACCCGGAGAAGGTCTGCGCGGTGCCGGCGCCGCCGCCGGCGACCTCGACCCGCACCCGGGCCGGCGCGGTGGTCTCCACCCAGATCGTGGCCCGGTCGCCCACGACGCGGCGGAGCACGGGACCGATCAGCAGGTGGGCGGTCAACGGATCACCGGGTGGCGCGACATGCTGCCATCCTCCCCAGCGACCAGGATTTTCGCCAGCGTGCGCAGAGATACGGCAAGGTCACCCGGCGTGGCCGGGGGACAGGGGCGGGTGCCGCGACGCCCCTGCGGCACATCTGTCAGGATTTCGGAATGGAATACGTGGTCGCCTCCCTCATCCTGCTGGCGGTGCTGGTGGTCGGGGCCATCGGTCTGGTGGTGCCCCGGCGCCGCAGGCGCGAGCTGCCGCCGCCGACCGGTGGGTCTGCCACCACGACGCTCGAGCGCCCCCCGGCCGAGGCCGAGGAGCCGGTCCTCCCGCCGCTGCCCGACGAGCTGCCGCCGCTGGTGCAGGCGCCGGTGCTGGAGAAGCCGGAGCCGACCGCGGGTCGCCTGGTGCGGCTGCGGGCCCGGCTCAGCCGCTCGCAGAACCTGCTCGGCAAGGGCCTGCTCAGCGTGCTCTCCCGCGACCACCTCGACGAGGACGCGTGGGAGGAGATCGAGGACAGCCTGATCTCCGCCGACGTCGGCGTGGAGGCCACCCAGGCCCTGGTCGCGCGGCTGCGGGAGCGGGTCCGGGTGCTGGGCACCCGGACCGTGGCCGAGGTGCGCGAGCAGCTGGCCGCGGAGCTCACCGCCGCGCTCGAGCCGGAGCTGGACCGCAGCCTGCGCACCGCGCCGCACGACGGCCGGCCCGCGGTGCTGCTGGTGGTCGGCGTCAACGGCGCCGGCAAGACCACCACCTGCGGAAAGATCGCCCGGGTGCTGATCGCCGACGGCCGCACCGTGGTGCTCGGCGCGGCCGACACCTTCCGGGCCGCGGCCGCCGAGCAGCTCGCCACCTGGGGTGAGCGGGTCGGTGCCGAGACGGTCCGCGGCCCCGAGGGCGGCGACCCGGCCAGCGTGGCGTTCGATGCGGTCAAGCGGGGCATCGACACCGGGATCGACACCGTGCTGATCGACACCGCCGGCCGGCTGCAGAACAAGGTCGGTCTGATGGACGAGCTGGGCAAGGTCAAGCGGGTGGTGGAGAAGCACGGCCCGGTCGACGAGACGCTGCTCATCCTGGACGCCACCACCGGGCAGAACGGCCTGGAGCAGGCCCGGGTGTTCACCGACGTGGTGGACGTCACCGGCGTGGTGCTCACCAAGCTGGACGGCACCGCCAAGGGCGGCATCGTCATCGCGGTCCAGAACAAGCTGGGTATCCCGGTGAAACTGGTCGGTCTGGGCGAGGGCCCGGACGACCTGGCGCCGTTCGAGCCCGCCGCCTTCGTCGAGGCCCTGCTTGGCACCGACGCGTAGTCTCGGAGGCGGTAAGCCGGTACCGCGGGGCACTGTCAGGGGAGGTTGTGGGTGACGCAGGAGCGCGAGATCCCCCTCCACGGCGGCAACGTCAGCACGGTCTCGAAGCTCGGTGACACTGTCCGTCGTAACGCCGGCCCGTGGACCCCGGCAGTGCACTCGTTGCTCAACCATCTGCAGCGGGTGGGCTTCACCGGGTCGCCGCACGCCCTGGGCATGGACGACCGCGGCCGTGAAGTGCTGTCGTACCTCGACGGCGAGTGCGGCGAGTATCCGCTGGCCCCGCACTGGACGACCGAGGAAGCGCTGGTCACGGTCGCCACGATGCTGCGCATGTTCCACGACGCGCAGTACGGCTTCCAGCCCCCGCCCGGCGCGGTCTGGCGCTCGTTCGGCCCGCCGCCGCCGGACACCGAGGTGATCTGCCACCACGACGCCGCCCCGCACAACGTGGTCTGGCGCCCCGACGGCACGCTGGCGCTGATCGACTTCGACCTGGCCTCGCCCGGCGCGCGGATCTACGACGTCGCATACGCGGCCTGGACCTGGGTGCCGTTGTTCAGCGACCGGGACTCCTACACGCTGGGCTGGAAGCGGCCCAACCGGCCGCGCCGGCTGCGGCTGTTCGCGGACGCGTACGGGCTGATCCCGCGGGACCGGCACCGGCTGGTCCGGACCATCCGCAAGCGGATCGTGGACCACGTCGAGGGCATCCGGCGGATGGCGGCGGCCGGCGACCCGGCGTTCGTCCGCATCGTGCACAAGGGCCACCTGCGCCGCCCGATGCGTGATCTCCGGCTGCTCGATTACGAGCGGCACACCCTGGAGTACGCGCTCCGGTAACACGTTTGTGGTCTTGTTGCCCCAGTTCACGGGACTTCGTCCCAGGCACTGTGAGAGTTTCTTCACACGTACGAAACAACCCGTCACGTGTCGGAAATCGCGCGTAGACCGTGCGCGAAACAGCGGAGCGGAAGGCTTCCGCCCGAACCGGCCAACAGGCGACGCTGCCCCGTGGCCGTGTGGGAGGACACCTTTATCCGAGAGGAGGCAGCGTGGAGATCAACACCGGCAATACAGCCTGGTTGCTCCTGTCGTCTGCGCTCGTTCTGCTTATGACTCCGGGCCTGGCGCTGTTCTACGGTGGCCTCAACCGGTCCAAGGGCGTACTGAACATGATGATGATGAGCTTCTCCTGTATGGGGCTCATCTCAGTGTTGTGGGTCATCTACGGCTTCACCCTGGCGTTCGGCACCAACGACAGCTCCGGCCTCAACAACGTGATCGGCAGCTTCAGCCAGTACTTCGGTACCGGCACCGCGACCATCACCGAGGAGTGGCTCTTCCTCGGCGCCGGCACGGGCATCCCCACGTACGCGATCATGGTCTTCCAGATGATGTTCGCCATCATCACCGTCGCCCTGATCAGCGGCGCCGTCTCCGACCGGATGAAGTTCGGCGGCTGGATCCTCTTCGCGTTCGCCTGGTTCACCCTGGTCTACGTCCCGGTCGCGCACTGGGTGTGGGGCGGTGGCTGGATCGGCGGCAAGCTGCACGCGCTCGACTTCGCCGGTGGCACGGCGGTGCACATCAACGCCGGTGCCGCCGCGCTCGGCCTGATCCTGGTCCTCGGCAAGCGCGCCGGTTGGCCCCGGGAGACCTTCAAGCCGCACAACGTGCCGTTCGTCGCCCTGGGCGCCGGCCTGCTGTGGTTCGGCTGGTTCGGCTTCAACGCCGGCTCCGAGCTGACCGTGGACGGCACCACCGTCTTCGCGTTCGTCAACACCCAGGTGGCCACGGGCGCCGCGGTGCTCGGCTGGATCATCGTGGAGTGGCTCCGCGACGGCAAGCCCACGCTGGTCGGCGCCTCGTCCGGCGCGGTGGCCGGCCTGGTCGCCATCACCCCGGCCTGTGGTTTCATCGCGCCGCTGCCCGCGGTCGTGGTCGGTCTCATCGCCGGTGCGGTCTGCGCCCTGGCCGTGAGCCTGAAGTACAAGCTGGGCTACGACGACTCGCTCGACGTGGTCGGTGTGCACTTCGTCGGTGGCTGGATCGGCTCGCTGTCGATCGGCTTCTTCGCCACCGCGCAGGTCAACTCGGCCATCAACGGCGACCCGGGTCTGGGCGCCACCGAGGGCCTGTTCTACGGCGGCGGCCTGGGCCAGCTCGGCCGGCAGTTCGTCGCCAGCGCGGCGGTCACCGTCTACTCGCTGGTGATCGCGGCACTCATCGCCTTCGTGATCAAGGCCGTCAAGGGCCTGCGCGTCAGCGAGGAGGCGGAGATCACCGGTATCGACGTCGCCGAGCACGCCGAGAGCGCGTACGACAACTCGCCCTCCACGGGCTCTGGTAGCGCCTTCGCCATGGCCGGGATCTCGCCGGCGGGTAACACTGACGGAAAGCCTTCCGTCAGTGAAAAGGTTGCCGGTTAATTTCCGCTGATGGCTGCGATGGAGGGACTGAGCATGAAGCTGGTGACCGCGGTCATCAAGCCGTACCAGCTCGACGCGGTGAAGGAGGCTCTGCACGCGCTCGGCGTGGCGGGCCTGACCGTGAGCGAGGTACAGGGGTACGGACGGCAGAAGGGGCACACCGAGGTCTACCGGGGTGCCGAATACACGGTGGAGTTCCTGCCCAAGATCAAGGTTGAGGTGCTGACCGACGAGATCGACGTCGAGAAGGTCGTCGACGCCGTGATCACCTCGGCCCGGACCGGCAAGATCGGTGACGGCAAGGTCTGGGTGACGCCCGTCGAGGACGTCGTCCGGGTCCGCACCGGCGAGCGCGGCCTCGACGCGCTCTGATCGCCGACAAGTGAATTACGTGGTCAGTGAGCCGTCGGCGGCACCCCAGGTGCCGTCCGGCGGCTCGCCGGCCACCCTGCGCGACCACCTCGGCGCTGCCGCCCGGTCCGACCGGGCGGCAGCGCTGGACGCGTGGCTGGCCTCGATGTTCCCCAACCACCTGCCCGGCGTCAGCCTGGTCGCGGTCGGCGGCCTGGGCCGGCGCGACTGCGCGCCGTACAGCGACCTGGACCTGGTGCTGCTGCACAACGGGACGGCCGGCATCGACCGGATCGCCGCCGCCCTCTGGTATCCCATCTGGGACGCCCGGCTCGGCCTGGACCACTCCGTCCGCACCCTGCCCGAGGCGCTCTCCGTCGCCCACGACGACGTCAAGGTCTCGCTCGGCCTGCTGGACGCCCGGCACATCGCCGGTGACGCCGCGTTGTCCGCCGAGCTGATCGCCGCCACCTCCGACCAGTGGCGGCGCACCGCAGTACGCCTGCTGCCGCAGCTCAAGGAGCTCACCAGCACCCGCTGGGCCACCCACGGCGAGCTGGCCTTCCTGCTGGAGGGCGACCTCAAGGAGGCCGCCGGCGGCCTGCGTGACCTGACCATCCTGCGCGGCATCGGCCGGGCCGGTGTCGCCGACACCATGCGCCCCGCGGTCCGCGCCGCCAACCTGCGGCTGCTCGACACCCGGGATGCCCTGCACCTCGCCGTCGGCCGCCGGGTGGACCGGCTGGTCGCCCAGGAACGGGCCGCGGTCGCCGAGCTGGTCGAGGTCGACGACGGCGACGCCCTGCTGCGCCGGGTGGCCGGCGACGCCCGGACCATCGCGCACGCCCTGGACGACGCCTGGCGCGCGGCCGACCGGCTGCGCAGCGGCCGCCGCCGGGGCACCCCGGCCGGGGTGCCGGCCCGCCGCCCGGTCGCCCGCGACGTGGTCGAGCAGGACGGCGAGCTGGTGCTGGCCCGCACCGCGATCGGCCCGGTCCCGGACCCCAGCCTGTCGCTGCGGATCGCCGCCGCGGCCGCGACCGTGCGGCTGCCGATCGCCCGCGCCACCTGCGAGTGGCTGGCTGCCTTCTGCCCGCCGCTGCCCACCCCGTGGCCGCCCGCGGCCCGCGCCGCGCTGATCTCGCTGCTCGGCTCCGGCCAGGGCCTGCTGCCCACCTGGGAGGCCTGCGACCGGTACGGCCTGATCGACGCCTGGCTCCCCGAGTGGGCCCGGGTCCGCAGCCTCCCGCAGCACCACCCGATCCACCGCTTCACCCTGGACCGGCACCTGGTCCAGGCGGCGTACGAGGCCAGCGCCTACACCCGCGAGGTGGACCGCCCCGACCTGCTGCTGATCGGCGCCTTCCTGCACGACATCGGCAAAGGCCTGCCCGGCGACCACAGCATCGTCGGCGCCCCGATCGCCGCCGAGATCGCCGTCCGGATCGGCTTCCCGCCCGCGGACGTCGCCACCGTGGAGAAGCTGGTCCGGCTGCACCTGCTGCTGCCCGACGTGGCCACCCGCCGGGACCTCAGCGACCCGGTCACCATCACCACGGTCGCCGAGGCGGTCGGCGACACCGGCACCCTGGACCTGCTGCACGCGCTGGCCCGGGCCGACTCGCACGCCACCGGGCCGGCCGCCTGGTCGGACTGGAAGGGCCGGCTGATCGCCGAGTTGGTCAGCCGGGTGCACACCGCCCTGGACACCGGCGCGCTGCCCGAGCCGCCCGAGCCCGACCCGGAGCTGCTCGACGGCGACCTGCCCGCCGTACACCTGGACGGTGACGTGGTCGCGGTGGCCGCGGCCGACCGCCGGGGCCTGCTCTCCTCGGTGGCCGCGTGCCTGGCCATGCACCGCCTCGACGTGATCGGGGCGGACGCCTCCGCGGTCGACGGCCGGGCCATCGTCGAGTTCCGCACCCAGCCGCGGTACGGCTCCCCGGCGGACCCGGTGGCGCTCGCCGCCGACCTGCGCCGGGTGGCGGCCGGCGACGTCTCGGTGACCCAGCGGCTGCGGGCCCGGGCGATGTCCGCCCGCGGCGGCGCGGCGCCCCGGGTGGTCTGGCACCGCGCGGCGGCCACCGACGCGGTGGTGCTGGAGCTGCGCGCGGCCGACTCCGCGGGCCTGCTCTTCCGGGTGGCGACGGCGCTGGACGAGGCCGGCGCGGTGGTGCGCGCCGCCCGCATCTCCACCCTGGGCAGCGACGTGGTGGACGCGTTCTACCTGGTCGGAGCCTGGGCCGACGCCTCCGAACGGGACCGCGTGGAGGCGGCGATCCTCGCCGCGGTCTGAAGGCCGTCACCTCGATCGGGTTGCTGCCGTTGCGCCTAGCGACATCCAGGGCGTACGCGAATGAGGTCTGTTGCCGCATGGGGGAGACACCCGGTCTGCTCGACGACTACCTGCGCGTCGCCCGTTACCACGTCCGGCTGGCCGTGCCGCCGACCGCGATCCGGATCCGGTCGCTGGACGCGCGGCTGCTGCTGGCCCGTTCCGGGCTGGGTGAGTCTCTTGCGTCGTACGCCGACCTGCTCGCCGCCGCGCGGGCCGGGGACGCACGCTGGCTCCGCAGCCGCCGCCGGGAGGTGAAGCCGGCCGTGCTCGCCGGGCTGGCGCAGACGCTCGCGCAGCAGGAGATGCTGCCGGAGGACCGGACCGACGCGCTGGCCCTGTACGAGCTGATCCGCGTCGCGCTCGGTGCCGGCGCGCTGCCCGCCGCCCACCAGGGCCTGCACGTCCAGCTCGCGCTGGCCTGGCAGGGGGCGGCGCAGGCCCGGCTGCTGCTGGCGGCGTACCGGCAGGTCGGTGACAGTGTGCGCGCCGACCTGGAGCTGGACCTCGCCAACCCGTTCGCCGGCGACGGCCAAATGATCGGCTGGCTGACCGCGTTCCGCAAGCTGCTGCCCGAGCCGCCGCTGGCGCTGGAGCACAAGGCCGGGGTGCGGCCGTTCGACCGGCTGACCGTCGCCACGGCCGTCGCGGGTGTTGACGAGCCGCAGCGCGTCTCGGTTGTCGTCACCGCGTTCCGCCCCGACGAGGGCCTGATCACGGCGGTGCGGTCGATCCTGGACCAGTCCTGGCGCAACACCGAAGTGATCATCGTGGACGACGCCTCGCCGCCGGAGTACGACGCCGTGCTGGCCCGGGCGATGGCGCTGGGCGGGCGGATCCGGCTGGTCAAGCAGCCGGTCAACCGGGGCACGTACGAGGCACGCAACGCCGGGCTGGACGCCGCCGAGGGTGAGTTCGTGGCGTTCCAGGACTCCGACGACTGGTCCCATCCGCGCCGGCTGGAACTCCAGGTCCGGCCGTTGCTGGCGGACCGCGGCCTGGTCGCCACCACCTCCGACGGCCTCGGTGTCTCCGAGGAGCTGCTGGTGACCCGGCCCGGGGTGCGGCGCAGCCGGTTCAACCCGTCCTCGCTGCTGTTCCGGCGCACCCAGGTGATGGGCCGGCTGGGCTACTTCGACCCGGTCCGCAAGGCCGCCGACTCCGAGTACATCGGACGGATGCGGGCGGTCTTCGGCGAGCGGGCGGTGCGGCACCTCGACGGCTCCCGGCCGCTGGCGCTGATCCGGCTGACGCAGGGCTCGCTGTCGCGGTCCGAGATCCGGCCGTACTGGATGCACCCGGCGCGGACCGCGTACATGTCGGCGTACCAGCGCTGGCACTCGCGGATCGCCGCGCGGGCCGCCGATCCGCTGCGCCCGCGCGACGGCAGCCGCCGGCCCTTCGCCGCCCCCGACCACCTGCGGCTGGCCCGCGGCGAGGCCCCCGGACGGCCCGAGTACGACGTCGTGGTGGTCGCCGACTGGCGCTTCCTGCAGGGCCCGCAGCAGTCGGCGCTGCAGGAGATCCGCGCCCTGATCGCGCGCGGGCTGCGGGTCGCGGTGATGCAGCTCGAGTCGCTGCGCCCGCCGGCCAAGCGCCGCTGGCCGCTCTGCGGGCCGCTGCAGCAGCTGGTCAACGACGGCCGGGTGGACCAGGTGCTGCCGGGCGAGGAGAACCGGGCCGAGCTGATCATCGTGCGGCACGCGGCGGTGCTGCAGTTCCCGCCCGGCGACGAGTGCCTGCTGCGCGGGCGCCAGGTGCTGATCGTCGCCGACGAGGCGCCGGGGCGGCAGGGGGACGTGGACCGCCGGTACGTGGCCGCCGACTGCTCCCGGGCGGCGCTGCGGATGTTCGGCACCGAGCCGCTGTGGTGCCCGCAGGACCCGCAGGTGCGTGCCGTGCTGCGGGGCGAGACCGTGGAGCTGACGCCGTACGACCTGCCGGCCGTCGTGGACGGGGAACGGTGGGCGGCGCCGCGTGGCGGGGCCACCGGGCGGCCGGCCGTGATCGGCACCGACCTCAGCGACGAGGCGGTCTGGCCGGGGGACGTGCGGGCGGCGCTGACCGTCTACGACGAGATCGGCGCCGGGGACGTGCGGCTGCGGCTGCCGGACTGGCCGCGTACCGGATATCACCCGGGCGGTCCCCGGTCCCGGCTGGTCTACGAGGCCGCCGACCTGGACCTGCGGACCTTCGTCCACCAGCTCGACTTCTACCTGCACTTCCCGTGCCCGGACCGGATCGAGACGTTCTCCCGGCCCGCGCTGGAGGCGGCCGCGCTGGGCTGCGTCGTGCTGATGCCCGAACGGCACGCCGCCGTCTTCGGCGACGCCGCTCTCTACTGTGGACCGGGTGAGGCCGCGGCGCTGATCAAGCAGTACCACGCCGACCGCGAGCGCTACGCCGAGCAGAGCCGCCGGGCCCGCGCGGTGGTGGTCAAGGCGCACCACCCGCAGCTGTTCGTCGACCGGATCGCCGGCATCGTCACCGCGCCGCACCCGGTCGCCCCGGCCCAGCGCGGCGCGTTGATCGCCCGACCGTAACGACGGTGTCGCCGCGGGCGTTAGGGGATCGTGGTTGACCCGCGCCGGACCCGGCGCGCATGACTCTGGAGGTCCTTGGATGAGCAGCCTGGTCCAGTTCGGCGGTCGGCTGGCGGTGCGCCTGCGCAGCCTGACCCGCCCCCAGGCCGTGGTCCTCATGGCGATCCTGGCGCTCTGTGCCGGCGTCTGGTGGTCGGCGGCGGCGGGCCGGCCGGGTCTCGCGCTCTCGCTCGTGGCCGGGCTGCTGCTGGCCGTGCTGCTCGGGATCCTGCACCTGTCCCGCTGGATCGGCGGGGTGTACCGGGCGAACCAGCAGGCGCACCGGGACATCCGCACGGTGGTGGAGCAGATGCAGCGGCGGGTCGTCGCGACGGTGGAGAAGGAACGGCTCACCGCCGGCGACCGGCACCAGGACCTGACCCGGACCATCACCCGCGGGCTGCGGCAGAGCGGGCACGGCACGGACCTGCTGCTGCGTGCGCAGAGCCGGGAGATCGAGGCGCTGGTCCAGCTCTTCCAGCAGTTCACCCCGCGCGCGCCGATGCCGCCCTCCGGCGACTTCGCGCTGAACCCGACCGACCTGCTCGACCTGCTGCACCTGGTGCGGCTGCGGCAGCCCCGGCTCGTGGTGGAGCTGGGCAGCGGCACCTCGTCGGTGTGGCTGGCGTACGCGCTCGAGCAGTACGGCGGCAAGCTCGTCTCGCTCGACCACGACGCCGACTACGCCCGGCAGACCCGCACGATGCTGGCCGCGCACGGCCTCAACGCCGTCGCCGAGGTGCGCGACGCCCCGCTGCGCGAGCTCACCGCCAACGGCAAGACCTACCAGTGGTACGACGCCGACCAGCTGGCCGACCTGACCGGCATCGACTTCCTGCTGGTCGACGGCCCGCCCGCGGCCACCGGCCCGGACGCGCGCTACCCGGCCCTGTCCGTGCTCGCCGAGCGGCTCGCCGGCACGGCCACCGTGGTGTTGGACGACGCGAACCGGCAGGACGAGCGGGACGCCGTACGGCGGTGGACCGAGGAGGTGCCGGGGCTCACCGAGGAGCGGGTGCTGCTCGGGCGGCACGCGGTGCTGGCGTACTCGCGTACCGGAGCGCCGGTCAAGGTCTAGTGCTGCGCCGCGTTAGTTCGTCGTGGGTCATGCGGCTTTGAGTGGGGTGCCGTCGTAGGTCCATCGGTAGGGCTTGGCGGTGGTGTTCTTC